>NZ_JBIBVE010000006.1:0-2142 GCF_043080095.1 Streptomyces sp. NPDC015127 | reverse complement strand
GCCAGGAAGGCGACGGGCAAGGCAACCGCCGGGGCCGGTGGCGCGTCCGCGAAGAAGACGGCCACGGCCGGTTCGGCCGGCCGGGCCGCGAGGAAGGCCCGCGCCGAGGAGGCGGCTCCGGAAGCGCCCGCCGACAAGGCGGCGACTGCGCGCCGTAAGTCCGCAACGCAGGCACCGGCGCCCGCCGCCGAGGCGGGCGGCTCCGCCGCGAAGGCGCGGCGTGCGCGGGCGGCCGCGGCGAAGCGCGCGGGTGGCGCGGTTCAGAAGTCCGCGGGCCCGGACGGCGGAGAGGCTTCGGCGCCCGTCGTCGAGGCGGCTGGCTCTGTGGGGAAGGCGCGGCGTGCGCGGGCGGCCCCGGCCGCGGAGCCTGCGCGCCCTGAGGCCGTCGCAGACGGCGAGGACGTCGGGAAGAAGGCCGCCCGGAAGGTCAAGCGGGCCAGGACCATCGCCGGCGGGGAGGCGGAGGAGCCGGCGGCGCCCGCCAAGAAGGCGGCCCGGAAGACGACGGGCAAGGCAACCGCCGGGGCCGGTGGCGCGTCCGCGAAGAAGACGGCCGCGGCCGGTTCGGCCGGCCGGGCCGCGAGGAAGGCCCGCGCCGAGGAGGCGGCTCCGGAAGCGCCCGCCGGCAAGGCGGCCCCGCCGGCCGCCCCGGCGGCGGCGAAGACCTCGCGCCGTCGGTCCGAGGCCGCCGGCAGGAAGGCCGCGGGGGTGCGGGCGGGGACCGGTGAGGCCACCGCCGGGGGTGGTGGGGCGCCCTCGACGAGGACCGAGCGGGCGCAGGCCGTACCGGACGGCGAGGAGACTCCGGCACCCGGCGCCGAGGACGCGTCGGGGAAGAAGGCCGCCGCCAAGAGGTCGGCGGCCCGGAAGGCCACGAAGAAGGCCGCATCCGCGGCCGAGGCCGCACAGCAGACAGGAGCCAGGACGGTGGCAGCGAAGAAGACCGCGGGCAGGGTGTCGGGCGGAGCCGGAAGCGCGGTGGCGGTGCCCACCGCCCGTGCGGCGGCCGCGACCCCGGCAGGAGAGCTGGCGGTACGGCCCGGCGAGGACCCCTGGACCCCTGAGGAGGTCGCCGAGGCGAGGGCGGAGCTCGCGGGCGAGGCGGCCCGCCTCACCGCCGAGATCACCTCGTCCGAGACCGCGCTCGTCGGGCTCATGCGGGACTCCGGTGACGGAGCGGGTGACGACGAGGCCGACACCGGCACGAAGAACATCACCCGCGAGCACGAGATGGCGCTCGCCGCGAACGCCCGGGAGATGCTGGAGCAGACCGAGCGGGCGCTGCAGCGGCTGGACGCCGGGACCTACGGTCTCTGCGAGAGCTGTGGCAACCCGATCGGCAAGGCCCGTATGCAGGCGTTCCCCCGCGCGACCCTGTGCGTCGAGTGCAAGCAGAAGCAGGAGCGGCGGGGCTGACGCCGCACCCGTGTGGCGCAGCCGTGTGCCGTACCCTCGTCCTCAGTCAGGCACCTAGGTTGAGGGACTCACGTGGCAGAGGCGGAGCGCATCATCGGTACGCCGGATGTTGACGACGAGGCGGCGGCACCTGCCGAGCGGCCCCAGGGCAGGCGCAGGGTCGTCGCGCTCTTCGCAGTGGCCCTCGTGGCCTATCTGCTGGACCTGGTCAGCAAGATCATCGTGGTGGAGAAGCTGGAGCACCACGAGCCGATCGAGATCATCGGTGATCTGCTGAGGTTCGAGGCGGTGCGCAACCCCGGCGCCGCCTTCGGCATGGGCGAGGCCTTCACCATCATCTTCACCTTCATCGCGGCGAGCGTGATCGTCGTGATCGTCCGGCTGGCACGCAAGCTGTACAGCCTGCCCTGGGCGATCGCGCTCGGGCTGCTGCTCGGGGGTGCGCTCGGCAATCTCACCGACCGGATCTTCCGCTCGCCCGGCGTCTTCGAGGGCGCGGTCGTCGACTTCATCGCGCCCGCGCACTTCGCCGTGTTCAACCTCGCCGACTCCGCGATCGTCTGCGGCGGTGTGCTCATCGTGCTGCTGTCGTTCAGGGGCCTGGACCCCGACGGGACCGTTCACAAGGACTGACAAGACATCCCACGCGGATAAGCGTCAAGCCGCGATGGCGGAATGATCTGCCAGTGGCTGGTTTGGGAAGGCTTTCGTCTCGTCGTAGAGCCG
>NZ_JBIBVE010000005.1:48078-438010 GCF_043080095.1 Streptomyces sp. NPDC015127 | reverse complement strand
TAATCCCCTCCCGAAGGAGGTTCATCGTTCGACTTGCATGTGTTAAGCACGCCGCCAGCGTTCGTCCTGAGCCAGGATCAAACTCTCCATGAATGTTTACCCGTCATCGGGTGCACATCCGAAGAGCGGAACAGTCGGGAGGAATAGTCCCGACCGTTCACAGCGTCCTCGCTGTGTATTGCCTGTCGACCACGTGGGCCGGCAGGACTTTCAAAGGAACCTCATCTCCCGAGGGAGACGGGGTATCAACATATCTGGCGTTGATTTTTGGCACGCTGTTGAGTTCTCAAGGAACGGACGCTTCCTTTGTACTCACCCTTGCAGGCTTTCCTCCGGGCGCTTCCCTTCGGTCTTGCGTTTCCGACTCTATCAGATCTTTCCGACCCGATTTCCTCGGTGCTTTCCAGTTCTTCGCTTTCGCGCTTCCCTTTCCGGCGGCTCCGACTCTATCAGATCCTTTCGGGCCTGATTCCCAGTCAGCGGGAGTTGTCTTCACGGCTGTTGGGCCGTTCCGACGTCCAAACTCTAGCGGATTTCCCGGGCGACTCATAATCGAGTCATCGAAATGAATTTCGGCATGCCGAAATTCGTCCCGACTGGGAGATCGTGCTGAGAGTGGTTGCCGCATGAGCGGCGAGGATGGCTGCCGAAGAACCGTTACGGCCCCGCGACAACTCGAAGAACCTTACGGATCGACGGGGGCCGTGTCAACTCTCCCCCGGACACCGCCGGTACATCCCTAGTCCAGGTCGGTGAGCCGGCCGCCGGCGTCCGGCTGGTCGTACTCGACCCGGCGCAGGACACGGATCAGCAGTTCGCCGAGGAGTGCGCGTTCCTCCGCCTCGAGGTCCTGGAGCAGGTCCTCCTCGAAGGTGGTCGCCATGCGCATCGCCTCGAGCCACTTCGTGCGGCCTTCGTCCGTCAGCTCGACGATCACGCGCACGCGGTTGTTCTCGTCCCGGTCGCGGGTCACGAGGCCCTCGCCCGCCATGCGGTCGATGCGGTGGGTCATCGCGGCCGGCGTGAGGCCGAGGCGCTTGGCGAGCTCTCCCGGACCGAGGCGGTAGGGGGCGCCCGAGAGGACCAGGGTCTTGAGGACCTCCCACTCGGCGTTGCTGATGCCGAGGTCCGCGACCTGGCGGCCGTACGCGACGTTCATCCGGCGGTTGAGCCGCCCCAGGGCGGAGACCACCTTCTCGACCTGGGGGTCGAGATCGCCGTATTCGCGCTGGTAGGCGGCGATCTGCTCGTCGAGCGTCGGCTCCTGCGGACCGGAGACGGGCTCCGCGGGGGTCTCAGTAGGCATGCGCGGAAGTATCGCACGGCACTCGTTGGCCTTGAAGTCCTTCTATGTGTATTGTTCAGGGCCTAACTTTAGTGTTGAAGTCTTCAGACTTCAGTCCTCCAGGTCCTGTAGGACCTCCAGACCTCGAAGTGGGTGAGTGTGACCAAGGCGAAGGGTGCAGCGATGCGCCGGATCCAGGCGGGGAACGCGCTGAGCGCGTTCGGACTCGGTTTCACCGTTCCGTACCTCTACGTCTACGTGGCGCAGGTGCGCGACCTGGGCGCGAGTACGGCGGGCGTGGTGCTCGCCGCGTTCGCGACGGCCGCGCTCGTCGCCCTGCCGTTCACCGGACGGGTCATCGACCGGCGCGGGCCGCTGCCTGTCCTGGTGGGTGCCGCGGTGCTGGCGTCCGTCGGTGCGGCGGGCATGGGGCTGGCGGCGAGCGTTCCGGCCGTCGTCCTGTCCGCGGCGGTGCTCGGTGCCGGGACCGCCGTCATGCAGCCGGCGCTGGCCACGATGATCGTCTGGTGCTCGGAGACCACGACGCGTACCCGCGCCTTCGCCATGCAGTTCTTCCTGCAGAACCTGGGTCTCGGCATCGGCGGCCTGATCGGCGGACACATCGTCGACGAGAGCCGGCCCGCCAGCTTCACCGTCCTGTTCGGCATCGAGGCGGCGATGTTCCTCGTCCTCGCCGGAATCGCGCTCACCGTACGGCTGCCCGAGTCCGCGTCGCTGCGCAGCGCTCGGCCCGCCGACACGGAGGGCAGGGCCAGAGGCGGGCTGCGGGCGCTCCTCGGGCACCGGGCGATGGTGCAGCTCCTGGTGCTGGGCTTCGTCCTCTTCTTCGCCTGCTACGGGCAGTTCGAGTCGGGACTCGCCGCGTACGGCACCGAGGCGGCCGGGATCGAGCCCGCCACCCTCGGCACGGCGCTCGCCGCCAACACGGCGGTGATCGTGGCCGCCCAGTTCCTGGTGCTGCGGTTCGTCGAGCGCCGCAGCCGCAGCCGGGTCATCGCCTCGGTCGGGCTGATCTGGGCCGTCGCGTGGGCGATCGCGGGGTACGCGGGGCTCGGTGGGGGCAGCCAGGCCATGGCGACCGCCGCGTTCATCTCGACGTACGCGCTGTTCGGACTCGGCGAGGCCATGCTGTCGCCGACCGTCGCCCCGCTGGTCGCCGACCTGGCGCCGGAGTCGATGGTCGGGCAGTACAACTCCGCGTTCGCCCTGGTCAAGCAGCTCGCGCTGGCGGTCGGTCCGGCCGTCGGCGGTCCGATGGGTGCCGCGCTGCACGGGCCGTACATCGTGACGTTCGTGCTGTTCTCGCTCGGCATCACCGTGCTCGCGCTGCGGCTGGGCAGGCGGCTCACCCCGGTTCAGGACCGGCCGGCGTTCGCGGCGAAGTCCCGCGTGGTGACCGTGCACAAGCCGGAGGAGGCCGTCGCCCCCGCCCACTGACCCGTCAGGGCAGGGCGAACTCGCACCAGACGGCCTTGCCGCCGCCCGGTGTACGACGGCTTCCCCAGGACGAGGCGATCGTCGCGATGATCGAGATCCCGCGGCCCGCCTCGTCCTCGGACTCCGCGCGGCGCCGTCGCGGCAGGTGTTCGTCCCCGTCCGTCACCTCGACGATCAGCCGCCGGTTCGTACGGCGCAGCCGCAGACGCATCGGCGGGGAGCCGTGCTTCAGGGAATTGGCCACCAGCTCGCTGACCGCCAGGACCCCCAGATCGTGCAGCTCGGGCGAGAACCGCCAGGAGGCCAGCACCCCGGAGGCGAAGGCACGGGCCCGGGGCGCGGCCTCGATGCCGCCGAGGAGATCCAGCGCGGCGTTGTGGAACAGTTCGGCGTCCGCGCCCTTGCGGGTCGGGTGCTGCAGGACGAGGACGGCGACGTCGTCGTCGTGCTCGGCGGTCACCCCCAGGGAGCGGATCAGCCGGTCGCAGACCACCTGCGGGGTGCCGGTCGCCCCGGACAGCGCGCGCTCCAGCGCGGCCACCCCCTCGTCGATGTCCTCACGCCGGCGCTCCACCAGGCCGTCCGTGTAGAGGACGGCCGTGGCTCCGGGCGGGAGGTCGATGGAGCCTGAGGTGTGCAGGTAGCCACCGGTGCCGAGCGGCGGGCCGGTGGGCTCGTCGGCACGGCGGACCGTGCCGTCCTCGTCGCGGACCAGGATCGGCAGGTGCCCGGCCGACGCGTACACCAGGCGGCCCTCGTTCGGGTCGTGGACGGCGTACACACAGGTGGCGATCTGGCTGGGGTCGATCTCGGCGGCGAGTCCGTCGAGCAGCTGGAGCACCTCGTGGGGCGGCAGGTCGAGGCGGGCATAGGCCCGCACGGCGGTGCGCAACTGGCCCATGACGGCCGCCGCGCGGACACCGCGGCCCATCACGTCGCCGATGACCAGGGCCGTGCGGCCGGCGCCGAGGGTGATCACGTCGTACCAGTCGCCGCCGACGGCCGCGTCCGTGCCGCCCGGCTGGTAGGTGGCGGCGAACCGCAGGTCGTCGGGCTGCTCCAACTCCTGTGGCAGGAGCGAGCGCTGGAGGGTCACGGCGGTCTCGCGGTGCCTCCGCTCGCTGGCACGCAGCCGCTCGGCGGCCTCGGCGTGGTCGGTGACGTCGGCCGCGAAGACGAGGACGCCCTCGGTCTCCTTGCCGCCGTCGGCCCGCTCGGCGGGCAGGCAGGTGACCGTGTACGACCCTCCGCCCTGGATCTTCCGGGACTTGACCGTGCGCGGCTTGCCGCTGCGCAGCACCTGGTCCATGAGCGGGAGCAGGCCGAGCTCGGTGAGCTCGGGGCAGCTGTCGGCGGCCGTGGCGCCGGGCGTGCGGGGGCCGAAGGCGGCGGCGTACGCCTCGTTGACGTACGCGATGCGGTGGTCGGGGCCGTAGACGAGGGCGACCAGGGCGGGGAGACGGCCGAGGATCTCCGGTACGGAGAAGTCCTCCAGCGCCGGGACGTCGGACGGGGTCTCCGCCGGCTGTCCTGACTCACCGCGGGCCGCGGGCACCGAGCCCTCGCCCCGCTGCACCGGCGAGAGCCCCTGGTCGGTCCTCCGTGCTGCGGCGCGACGCTGCGTACCGGGGAGCCTGGGGCTCCAACGCGTGAAGTTCACTGACTTTCTAGCCTCAATGGGGGTCGTCGCCAAGGGTCACTCTGTGCAGGTGTGAGCCCACCTATGGTCACACGTCCAGTGTGGCCGACCGGACTGACAGTCCTCTTCGCCCAGCTCCTGTCGGCGGCGTCAGGTTTCCGCGGGGCCGTCCGGGGAGCTGTCCGCCGACTCGTCCGCGGCACTGGGCGGCGCACCGCTGTCCTTTCCGTTGCCGTTGCGTCTGGTACCCGCGGCGAGTTCGAACTCGGCCCGCGGATGTTCCAGGGAGCCGAGGGAGACGATCTCGCGCTTGAAGAGGCCGGCGAGGGTCCATTCGGCGAGGACGCGGGCCTTGCGGTTGAAGGTCGGGACGCGGCTGAGGTGGTAGGTGCGGTGCATCAGCCAGGCCGGATAGCCCTTGAGCTTGCGCCCGTAGACGTGGGCGACGCCCTTGTGGAGGCCGAGGGAGGCGACCGATCCGGCGTACTTGTGGGCGTACTGGTGCAGGGGCTGTCCGCGCAGGGCGGCCGCGATGTTCTCGGCGAGGACCTTGGTCTGGCGCACGGCGTGCTGGGCGTTCGGCGCGCAAAGGGCGCCGGGCGTCTCGGCGGTGACGTCCGGGACGGCAGCGGCGTCGCCCGCCGCCCAGGCGTGGGCGACGCCGTCGACGGTGAGGTGGGCGGTGCAGGCGAGGCGGCCGCGGTCGTTGAGCGGGAGGTCGGTGGCGGCGAGCAGGGGCGCCGGTTTGACGCCGGCCGTCCAGACGACGGTCCGGGTCGGGAAGCGGGAGCCGTCGCTGAGCACGGCGACCCGGTCCTCGCACGATTCGAGCCGGGTTTCGAGCCGCACGTCGATGTTTCGGGCGCGCAGCTCGCGGACGGCGTAGCGGCCCATCTCCTCGCCGACCTCGGGCAGGATGCGCCCGGCGGCCTCGACGAGGATCCACTTCATGTCCTCGGGCTTGACGTTGTGGTAGTAGCGCGAGGTGTAGCGGGCCATGTCCTCGAGTTCGGCGAGGGCCTCGACGCCGGCGTAGCCGCCGCCGACGAAGACGAAGGTGAGGGCGGCGTCGCGGATCGCCGGGTCGCGGGTGGAGGACGCGATGTCCATCTGCTCGATGACGTGGTTGCGCAGGCCGATGGCTTCCTCGACGGTCTTGAAACCGATGCCGTAGTCGGCGAGACCGGGAACGGGAAGGGTGCGGGAGACGGAGCCGGGGGCGATGACGAGCTCGTCGTAGGTGATCTCGACGGCTCCGGTGCCCTCCTCCTCGGTGGCGAGGGTGGTGACCGTCGCCGTGCGCTTGGCGTGGTCGACGGCCTTTGCCTCGCCGATGACGATCGTGCATCTGCCGAGGACGCGGCGCAGGGGGACGACCACATGGCGCGGGGAGATGGAACCGGCCGCGGCCTCCGGCAGGAACGGCTGATACGTCATATAGGGGTCGGGAGCGACCACCACGATCTCGACGTCGCCGCGGTCGAGCTCGGGCTTCAGCTTCCGCTGGAGGCGCAGCGCGGTGTACATCCCGACGTAGCCGCCGCCGACGACGAGAACGCGGGTGCGCGGCGAGGTGCCGGAGGTCGTGCCCCGGGTGTTTGCAGCCTTCACCATCCCATGACGCAACGGCGTCAGTCGTTTGTCCACAGGCCCGGCGAATTGTGTGACCGGAACCCGTCGGTGGCCCGGTCGCGGCACAGCTGTGGGCATAACGGAAGCTGCGCAGGTCAGGCCCGGCGGGATGGGAGGGGTCAGGGGGTGGAATAGGGATCCTTCCGGTCCTTGCTCCGATCGGGGGGCGCTCCGTGCGAAGTAGCCCCTTCTGAATTGACTCCGGCTCAACTATGTTCGTAGTCGGTCGGGTGCCAGGTCATGGCACATCCGGCAGACCAGGGCGGGGATGTCTCCGGGGGGAGACGACATGACCGGGGGAACGCTTATGCACATTCAGGATTCGCATTGGCAGACCGCTGTCGCGCCGGCTTCGGCCGCGGACGGCAATGGACACGGGCCGTCGGGTCCGGTCGGGACGGGCCGTTCGGCGCCGCTGCGCGTGGACGCGCAGCGCAATCTCGAACACGTCCTGCGCGCTGCCCGCGAGGTGTTCGGCGAGCTGGGGTACGGGGCGCCGATGGAGGACGTGGCCCGTCGTGCCCGGGTCGGGGTGGGCACGGTCTACCGCCGATTCCCGAGCAAGGACGTGCTGGTGCGGCGTATAGCCGCGGAGGAGATCGCCCGGCTGACCGAGCAGGCGCGTACGGCTCTGGGGCAGGAGGAGGAGCCGTGGTCGGCGCTCTCCCGGTTCCTGCGCACGTCGGTGGCGTCCGGTGCGGGGCGGCTGCTTCCGCCGCAGGTGCTGCGGGTCCGGGTGGACGGCGACGAGCCGGCGGGCGAGCGCGCCGACGACCTGTCGGGGGACCTGCGGGTGCCCCATCAGCGGGCGGGTGCGGCGAACGGGCTGCGTGTGGTCGGGCCGCGCGCGGTGCCGACCGAGGAGCAGGACGACGCGGGTGCGGCGGACCTGCTGGAGGTCGTGGGCCGGCTCGTCGAGCGGGCGCGGGCCGCGGGCGAGCTGCGCGGAGACGTGACGGTGGCCGATGTGCTGCTGGTGATAGCGACGGCCGCGCCGTCGCTGCCCGATGCCGCGCAGCAGGAGGCCGCGTCGGCCCGGCTGCTGGACATCCTGCTGGAGGGCTTGCGGCCGCGGTCGGCGTGAGTTTCCGCACGGGGCGCTTCGGTCCGTTTCACGTCCACGGCGGCACGGTGGTGTCAACGGTCCTTGTCCGCACGCCCGGTTGATCCTGCCTCTTTCGGATGACCGGAGGTGCGGGGTGCGGGGGAAGTCGCCCCGGACGAGTGGTTGCGGCGCATGGGGGTCCGTCGTACAGCCGCCCTGTGGCACGCTTGCCCGGTAATCCGGGTCCGAAGTGCTTACGGGGGCTTCCGCGATGAGCGGTGACCATCAGGACGAGTCACTCGGCGGTGCGGGCGGTTCGGGGACCGCCGGACCTCCGCGGCAGGTGCCCGGCCAGGGCGGACGCGGCGGCTCCTCCGGCGGTCCGTCTCCACACGGCGGCGGCACGGACGGCGCGGACACGGGCGCCGCGCGCGGGCCGGATCGGGCGGGCACGGGCGCCGAGGGGTACTCCGTTCCGCAGCAGCGCGACGGCAGTCTCGGTTCGGTGCTGCCGCCGCCTCGCGAGCGTCCCCCGTCGGACGCCGAGTTGATCCAGCACATGCGGGACGGTGACGACGGCGCCTACGAGGAGCTGTTCCGCCGCCACTCCGAGTCCGTCCGGCGGTACGCGCGCACATGCTGCCGCGACGCGCACACCGCGGACGACCTGACGGCGGAGGTGTTCGCGCGGACCCTGCAGGCGGTGCGCGGCGGGGCGGGGCCGGAGCAGGCGGTGCGGGCGTATCTGCTCACCACGGTCCGCCGGGTCGCCGCCGCCTGGACAAAGACGGCGAAACGGGAGCAACTGGTCGACGACTTCGCGGTGTTCGCCGCGGAGGCGGCGCGCAGCACGGACACGGCGACCGACGACACGCTCGACCTCGGGGCGGACGTGCGGGCGATGCACGAGGCCGAGCAGTCGCTCGCGCTGCAGGCCTTCCGGTCACTGCCGGAGCGCTGGCAGGCGGTGCTGTGGCACACGACGGTGGAGGAGGAGTCGCCGAGCGACGTCGCGCCGCTCTTCGGACTGACCGCCAACGCGACGGCGGTGCTGGCCAGTCGGGCCAGGGAGGGCCTCAAGCAGGCGTATCTCCAGGCCCATGTGAGCACGGCGCTCACCGCGGGCGGCGACTGCGCCCGGTACGCCGACCGGCTGGGCGCGTACGCCCGCGGCGGACTGCGGATGCGGGCGGAGCGGGGCCTGCGCAAGCACCTGGACGAGTGCGCCAAGTGCCGCCTGGCCGCCGGGGAGCTCGCCCATGTCAACGCGGGCATCCCGGCGCTGCTGCCGGTCGCGGTCATCGGCTGGTTCGCCGCCGGGTACTCCCTCAAGGCGGCCGGGCTCGTCGCCGGCGGGGCCGTGGGCGCGGCGGGGGCCGGCGCCGCCGCGGCCGCCGGCTCAGGCGCCTCGGGCGGAGCCGCCGGCGGGGCGGCCGCGGAGGGACTCGGCGCGCCCGCGAAGGCCGGGATCGCCGCGGCCGTGGCCGTCGCCGCGACCGCCGGGCTGGTGTGGGCGCTCTCGGGCGACCCCGCGCCCGCACCGGAGCCCGTGGCCAAGCCCCCGGCCGCCCAGCCCGTCGCACCCGTGCCGCCCGCGCCCCCGCCGGAGCCCGAGCCGCCCGCGCCGCCCGCACCCGTTGCCCCGCCGGTCGAGCCGAGCCCGGAGCCGACTCCCAGCCCTACTCCCACGCCGAAGCCGGCACCGCCCGAGCCGAAGCCGACCCCCACGCCCACCCCGACACCCACGCCCACCCCGACACCCAAGCCGACGCCGCCTCCGCCCCCGCCGCCCGAGGTCTACCAGGTGAACCGCCTGGAGTACGGCGTCCTCGGCGACCACACCGGGCCCGAGGTGCGGCACGACGAGAGCAGCTGGATGTGGCAGCGCTGGGGCATGTCGATCGGCGGCAAGCAGTACGGGCACGGCGTGACGGTGCACGGCAGGTCGTCCGTCACCATCGACCTCAACCGCGAGTGCACCGCCTATGACGCGTTCGTCGGCGTCGACGACCTGTCGCCGGGGCTGCGCCCGGTGCGCTTCTCGGTGTACGGGGACGGCGTCCGGCTCTGGCGCTCGGCCGCGCTCCGGTACGGCGACGCGGCCGAGCCGGTCCACGTGCCGCTCGCAGGCCACGAGACGCTGCGCCTGGTCGTGGAGCCGGAGGACCCGTCGAGCACGGCGGCGCTGGCGGACTGGGCGGAGTCCCGCATCAGCTGCCGCTAGGCGGTGTCCCGCGGCCCCGGTGGCGGAGGCGGGCGCCTCGCCCGCCCGGGCGCGCGGCGCCGGCGCCCGCCGCCCGTCGCCCGGGAGCGGCCTGGTTCGCCGGACCGGCAGGGAACAGACCCAACACGCGGCCTCGCTCACCGGACCAGCAGGGAACAAGCCCAACACGCCGCCTCGCTCACCGGACCGGTAGGGAACAGCAAGAGCGCCGCCACGGCTGATGCCGGACACGGCCCAGGGCCCATGTCCCCTGCCCCGGGCCCGGCCGGGCCCGTCAGGTTCCGCTGACGGCTGCTCTACGCCTGGAGCGTCCGGCGTTTGGGGACGCCGCCCGCCACCGCGCGGCGGCGTGGTGCCGCCGTGCCCGTCCAGCAGGTGCCGCGGCGGGACAGGAGCCGGCGCAGCCACAGTTCCGTGGCGACCAGGTCGGCCAGGCCGTCCAGCGGGACGGGTTCGCCCTCCGATGCGGCCCGCAGCGCCTTGCGGACGACGCGGGCCTCCACCAGGCCCGCGTCCGCGAGCAGCGGGGCGTCGAACAGGGCCATCAGGTGCGGGAGCGCGGCCCGCAGGCCGGTGCGCGCCGCCGCCGTCGCGGTGTGGGAGGCGTGCGTCGTGGCGCCCCAGCCCGGCGGCAGGTCGTGGATGCCCGCCCCCGCGAGGACCGCACGCAGCACGGAGGCGCGGGCTCCCGGTTGGACCCGCAGTGATTCGGGGAGGGCGCGGCTGGCGCGTACGACCTGGTTGTCCAGGAAAGGGGCGTGCAGCCGCTGGCTGCGGATCTCGGCGGCCTGTTCCAGGATGCGCTGGTCCGCCGCGTGGCGGGTGAGCGCCGCCCGGGCGCGTGCCTCGCCCGGCCGCTGCACGGACGTGGGCCGTGTCGCCGCCTCCATCAGGCGAACCGATACTTCAGCGAGCGCCTCGCCGGTCAGCCAGCGCGCCGCGGGACCCGGCCGGGCCCAGTTCAGCGCGGCGAGCGAGGCTCCCACCGCGCCGTTGAGACCTACCGCGCCCGTGCGGTTCGCGGAGAGCAGCCGGTCGGCGGCGGCCTCGATACCGGCGCGGTAGGGCGTGCGGGCCAGGCGCCGCGCCGCCCGGTACACGGTGAGCGGCACGAACAGCGACTGCGGCGACGCCCCGTCGGCCCGGGCCAGCGCGGTGACCGGCCGCAGCAGATGGCGCCGGCGCCGGTCCATCAGCAGATCCGCGAGCCGTGCCGGATGCGCGTCCAGCACCTGCCGTGCCCCCGCCCCGGTGAAGTGGTCGGCGCTGCCGGCCGCCAGCCGGCTGCGGTGCCGTTCGGCGGTGACCAGGGACGGCGCGGGCTCGTCCGTGAGCGGCCCCGAGTCGAGCCCTGCGTAGGGGAGGGATTCCTCCCCGGCCGCGACGACGACGTGGTGCAGCCGGGGGTTGGCGGCGATGGTCCGCGCCCGTTCCAGTTCCGGTTCGCGGGCCTCGCGTCCGCTGGTGACGAGGTCGTTGAAGGTGACGGCGAGCAGCCGCTCGCCCGCGCCCGTCCCGTGGCCGAGCACGGTGCCGGGCACACCGGGCAGCCCGGCGGCCAGCAGCGCCAGCGTGCTGGAGGCGCTGCCTCCGGACAGGTCGGCGCCGATGCCGGGGGCGGGCGCCCCCCGCGCGGCGCGGCGTTCGGCCGGGCCCATGCCCGGCACGGGGCCCGGGTCGGGTGGCAGGGTCTCGGGTGCGTGCCGCGGGGCGGTGAGCCTCGCCCGTACCGCCTCGACCAGTGCGTCCCGCACGCCGTCTACGGCCTGCGCCGGGTCGACCTGCGGCCCCGCGACGGCAAGGGACGCCACCGGCTCGTACCCGGTGATCTCCCGCGACCCCTCCCGCAGGATCAGCGCGTGACCCGGAGGGATGCGCTTGACCCCGGCGTACGGGGTCGAGTCGCGCAGCGCCTCCGGAGTCTCCGGGCAGGCGAGCAGGGCGGCCAGATGCCCGATGTCGAGCTGGGCCTCGATGAGGTCGGCGAGCGGGAGGGCGGCGGTGGCGTACGCGGTGCCGCCGGCCCAGGGGGTGTAGAAGACGGGCCGGGCGCCCGCGAGATCGCCGACGACGGTGATGCGGCGCCCGGCCTGGACCACGACGGTGTAGCTGCCGGCCCATGCGGTCAGATGCCGCAGTGCGCCGCCGCGCGCCGCGAGCAGCCCGATGCGCAGCTGTTCGTCGCTGGCGGCGCAGCAGCCGAGGACGGCGAGCCGGGTGATCGCGGGCGGGTTCGCGCCGCCGGGGACGGCGCGCGCGGCCGGTTCGGCCGTGACGACCCGTACCTCGTCGGGCCGCCAGTCACCGACCGCCCACAGCGGATCGGGGTCTCCCCACAGCAGTTGGGCTCCGACGGGGTGGACGGTGCGGCCGTCGCCGTCAAGGTCGCCGTCGAGGTCGTCGAGCCCTCCCACGGCCCCGGCCGTGCCGAAGTGCGCGGCGATACTGCTCCACCCCACCAGCCACCGCATCCCCGCCTCCACGTTTCCCGAAGCCGTTCGGGAACATGCTGCCACGAAGGAGGCGCAAGGGAGGGGGCTCCGGTAGCGCGCGCAAAAAGTGAACACGCCTCTGGCATGGGCGATTTATCTGCCGTCCGGAGGCCCGCCAGTGCTCCGCCGCGCGTGGTGGGAGGGCTGTTCGGGGGCTTCGGAAGCCCTTGGGCACAGACGGCATTCGGCCATTCTGGGCGGTCGGCCGCGGCCCCAACATCCAGCCCGGGAGGCGCAGTTCGCCTCCCGGACCGGCCCGCCGCCCGCGGGGATTGAGGCGGCAGTGTCCCCCAGCCCACTGGTTTCCAGTCCGCAGTGGGCCGACCCACGCGCTACCCATGGAAGCGCTCCCGTACGTCCCCGGCCAGAGCGCACGGACAGGCGCACGGCCACACGGCGGGAGCACGGCGACCGGGGCGCGCACTCCCGTCCGCACAACAATCCCGCCATACGGAACACCGCCTCTTAACGGTAGGGATGTGGCGAACTACGCTGGGTTTACTGCTGTCCTCGGCAGGAGCGCATATTCCGAAGGGCTCGGCCACCTGCTTTTGCAGCCGGGACCGTCCGGAGGCGGGGGTGTGCGAACCGGGAGGACACAGCACGAATGCCGTGCGCCGAAGGCGTCACGGCAGCTGTCTGTGTGTCGAGGGGTGGCGCATGTCCAGGGAGCAACGCGGGCCGAACGAAAAACTCGGCACCGTTCTCGCCCTCGCGGGAATCAGCAACGCCGGCCTCGCCCGGCGGGTCAACGACCTGGGGGCACAGCGCGGCCTGACCCTCCGCTACGACAAGACGTCGGTGGCGCGGTGGGTCTCCAAGGGCATGGTGCCGCAGGGCGCCGCGCCTCATCTCATCGCCGCCGCCATCGGGGCCAAACTGGGCCGTCCGGTGCCACTGCACGAGATCGGTCTCGCGGACGCCGACCCGGCGCCCGAGGTCGGTCTGGCCTTTCCGCGGGACGTGGGCGAGGCGGTGAAATCGGCCACCGAGCTGTACCGCCTGGACCTCGCGGGCCGGCGCGCCGGCGGCGGGGGGATCTGGCAGTCGCTGGCCGGCTCGTTCGCGGTGAGCGCGTACGCGACGCCCGCCTCGCGCTGGCTCATAACCCCCGCGGACCCGTCGGTCGAGCGGCTCGTCGGCTCCCCCGCGGGTGCCGGGCAGGCCGCCCCCGCCGCCGGTTCCGCACCGGTCGCCGCCGAGGCGCCGGACGGCACGGACGCCGCTGTGCGCGTCGGCCACAGCGATGTGGCCAAGCTGCGCGAGGCGGCGGAGGACGCGCGCCGCTGGGACTCCAAGTACGGCGGCGGGGACTGGCGTTCGTCGATGGTCCCGGAGTGCCTGCGGGTGGACGCGGCCCCGCTGCTCCTCGGGTCGTACTCGGACGAGGTGGGCCGCGCCCTGTTCGGCGCCACCGCCGAACTGACCCGGCTCGCCGGGTGGATGGCCTTCGACACCGGCCAGCAGGAGGCGGCGCAGCGCTACTACATCCAGGCGCTCCGGCTCGCCCGCGCCGCGGCCGACGTGCCGCTGGGCGGCTACGTGCTCGCATCGATGTCGCTGCAGGCGACCTACCGGGGCTTCGCCGACGAGGGCGTCGACCTCGCGCAGGCCGCGCTGGAGCGCAACCGCGGCCTCGCCACCGCCCGGACGATGAGCTTCTTCCGGCTGGTGGAGGCACGCGCGCACGCCAAGGCGAACGACGCCCTCGCGGCCGGTCAGGCGCTGAAGGCCGCCGAGGGCTGGCTGGAGCGTTCCCGCGAGGGCGACGCGGACCCGTCGTGGCTCGGCTTCTACTCCTACGACCGCTTCGCCGCCGACGCCGCCGAGTGCTACCGGGACCTGAAGGCTCCCCGGCAGGTGCGCCGCTTCACCGAGCAGGCGCTGTCGCGGCCGACGGAGGAGTTCGTGCGGTCGCACGGCTTACGCCTGGTCGTCTCGGCGGTGGCCGAGCTGGAGTCGGGGAACCTGGACGCGGCCTGCGCGGCGGGCACCCGCGCGGTGGAGGTCGCGGGCCGGATCTCCTCGGCGCGCACCACCGAATACGTCCGGGACCTGCTGCACCGCCTGGAGCCGTACGGCGACGAGCCCAGGGTGATGGAGCTGCGGGAGAGGGCCCGCCCGCTGCTGGCGGCACCGGCGTAGGGGCCCACCGGCTTCCGGCGGCCGGCACCGGATCAGGCTCGTACGCCTCCGGCCGGGGCGGGATGTGAGCAGGTGACGCGCGCCCCCTCGTGCACGCTGGTTTAAGCGGATGGTCGGCGGGCCAGTGCACTATCGGGGTGGGAGGTGACGCGGTGACGGCGTCCGGGCGGAGCTTCGACTGCGACGTGCTGGTGGTGGGCGGCGGGATCGTCGGTCTGTCGGCGGCGTATGCCCTCACGCGTTCGGCGCCCGGGACCCGGGTGACGGTCCTGGAGAAGGAGCGGGGCCCGGCCCGCCACCAGACCGGACGCAACAGCGGAGTGATCCACAGCGGCATCTACTACCGGCCCGGCTCCCTGAAGGCACGTTTCGCTGTGCGCGGCGCGGCCGAGATGGTCAAGTTCTGCGCGGAGTACGGCATCGACCACCAGGTCACGGGGAAGCTGATCGTCGCCACCGACCGCGACGAGCTGCCGCGGCTGCACGCCCTCGTCCAGCGCGGCCGGGAGAACGGCATCCCCGTGCGCGAGCTCGGCCCGGCGCAGATCGCCGAGTACGAGCCCGAGGTGCGCGGTCTCGCCGCGATCCACGTCGGCACGACTGGTGTGTGCGACTACGGCGCGGTGGCGGCACAGCTCGCGCGCGCCTCCGACGCGGACGTGCGGTACGGCGAGGAGGTCACCGCCGTCGACCGCCGGCCGTGGGGCGTCGCGGTGCGCACGGCGTCGGGGACGGTGGTGCGCGCGCGTGCCCTGGTGAACTGCGCGGGGCTGCACTGCGACCGGGTGGCGCGGCTCGCGGGCGACGACCCGGGAATGCGGATCGTCCCCTTCCGCGGGGAGTACTACGAGCTGACCCGTCCCGGTCTCGTGCGCGGCCTGGTCTATCCGGTGCCGGACCCGGCGTTCCCGTTCCTCGGGGTGCACCTGACCCGCGGCATCGAGGGCGGCGTCCACGTCGGTCCCAATGCGGTCCCCGCACTGGCCCGCGAGGGCTACACCTGGTCGGCCGTGCGGCCCCGGGAGCTCGCCGAGACCCTGCGCTGGCCGGGGTCCTGGCAGATCGCCCGCCGGCACTGGCGGTACGGCGCGGGCGAGCTGCACCGCTCCCTGTCCAAGCACGCCTTCACCCAGGCGGTGCGCCGGCTGCTCCCGGCGGTGACCGAGGACGACCTGCGCCCCGCCCCGGCCGGGGTACGGGCCCAGGCGGTGCTGCGGGACGGGACGCTGGCCGACGACTTCCTGATCCGCGAGGCGCCGAGGACGGTCCACGTGCTGAACGCACCGTCGCCGGCGGCGACGGCGTCCCTGCCGATCGGCCGCGAGGTGGCCCGCCGGGCGCTGGCGGCGCTGCAGGGGGACCGGGTCCACCAGGCGGCCGCGGAGCCGGGCCGGGCCCCCGAGCACTGACGCGACGATGCCCCGCCCCCGTGGACCACGCGCCCGGCCCGCGTCGCATCCGCCTGCCGGAGCCCCGCGGTCCCGCCCGCGGGAGCCCCGCGCCGGCGTCGCCCGGCCCGCGTCGCCCCCGCCGCAGGGGTCCGCGCCCGCCCCCGGGGAGCTCCGCGCCCGGCCTCGTAGAATCGAGGCATTGTGTCTGAGTCTCGAAACACCACCCCCGATGCCCCGCGGCCGGTGATCCGCGCCAAGGGCGAGCCGCGCTTCCCCGGCGGCCCCGCCGCCGATCCGGCCGGGTCGCACCACGAGCGCCGTATCCGCAGCTTCCAGCCGCGCCGCAGCCGGGTGACCGCCGGGCAGGGCGACGCGCTGCAGCGGCTGTGGCCGGTGTGGGGGCTCGACATCGACGGACACCGGGTGCTCGACCTGGACGAGATGTTCGGCGGGCTGCCGGTCGTCCTGGAGATCGGGTTCGGGATGGGCGAGGCCACCGCGCAGATGGCCGCCGACGACCCGGAGACCGGCATCCTCGCCGTCGACGTGCACACCCCCGGCCAGGGCAACCTGCTCGCTCTCGCCGAACGGAACGGCCTGACCAACGTGCGGGTCGCCAACGGCGACGCGATCATCCTGCTGCGCGAGATGCTGCCGCCTTGGTCGCTCGACGGCATGCGCGTCTACTTCCCGGACCCCTGGCCCAAGAAGCGCCATCACAAGCGCCGGCTGATCCAGCCGGAGTTCCTGACGCTGGCCGCCCAGCGCCTCAAGCCCGGCGCCGTCCTGCACTGCGCGACCGACTGGGAGCCGTACGCCGAGCAGATGCTCGACGTCCTCACAGCGCACCCGGACTTCGAGAACACCGTGCCGGACGGCGGCTACGCGCCGCGCCCCGCCTTCCGTCCGCTGACCCGCTTCGAGGGCCAGGGCCTGGACAAGGGCCACCGGGTCCACGACCTGCTGTTCCGCCGGGTGCGGCCACAGGCGTGACGCGCGGGCCCCGGCCCCATGTCATGGCCGGGACGTACCGCGCACCGTCGCCAGTTGTCAGTGCCCCTCGCTAGGGTCGGCAGGTGTCCCAGTCGTCCGCGCAGCACACCATGGCGAGCCGCCCGACCCAGCCGGCGGTGCCCGCATGCCGCCGGGAGCAGGGCGGCGGGCCGATCGGCGGCGCACCGCAGCACACCGCGCGGCGGCGCCGGCTGCGGGCCGCCCGCCTGTGGCGCAGCCGTGCGGTCCGGGCCGGCGTGCTCATCACGCTGCTCGCGCTGTGCGGGCTGGTGATCCTCGCGCTCGTACGGGAACAGACCGGCACCCGGGGCTTCGTGGTCGGTCTCGGCCTCGCGACCCTGCCGGTGCCGTTGCTGCTGGCGGCGTTCCGCTGGCTGGACCGGGTCGAGCCGGGCCCGTGGCGGAATCTGCTGTTCGCGTTCGCCTGGGGCGCGTGCGCCGCCGCCCTGATCGCGATCATCGCGAACTCCTTCGCGACCCGCTGGATCGCCACCGCCACCGCCGATCCCGCGTCCGCCGACACCCTGGGCGCGACCGTCATAGCGCCGGTCGTCGAGGAGAGCGCCAAGGCGGCGGCGGTCCTGCTCCTCTTCCTCTTCCGCAGACGGGACTTCACGGGCCTCGTCGACGGGGTCGTGGTCGCGGGCTTCACGGCAACGGGCTTCGCCTTCACCGAGAACATCCTGTATCTGGGCAATGCCTTCGGCGAGGACCAGGCGTTCGGCACCTCGGGCCTGGGATCGGTCACCGCGGCGACGTTCTTCGTGCGGATCGTGATGTCGCCGTTCGCGCACCCGCTGTTCACGGTGCTCACCGGCATCGGTTTCGGTGTCGCCGCGCTCGCCGCACGCCACCACCGAATACGCCGCGTCGCGCTGCCGCTGCTGGGCCTGGCCCTGGCGATGGGCATGCACGCCCTGTGGAACGGCTCGACGACGCTGTTCGGCCCGTGGGGCTTCTACGGGGTGTACGCGGCGTTCATGGTGCCCGCCTTCGGGCTGCTGACCTGGCTGACCATATGGACGCGGCAGCGCGAGCTGCGCACGATATCCGCCGAGTTGCCGGCGTACGCGGCGGCGGGCTGGCTCGCGGCGGCGGAGCCGCAGGCGCTGTCGTCGATGCGCGCCCGCACGATGGCGCGCGACTACGCGCGGCGGACGTACGGACCGGGGGCGGGCCACGCTGTCTCCGAGTACGAGGCGTTCGCGACGTCGCTCGCCTCTCTACGGCACCGGGCCCGGCGCGGCGCGGTGGGCCCGGACTTCGCGGAGCGCGAGCGGGAGCTGCTGCACGACCTGTGGCGGCGCAGGGACGTGGCCGCGCCCGCGCTGGTGTACGCGGCGCAGGCGACGGGCCGGGTCGCCGCGCCGCCACCGCACCGCGACTACGGCGGCTACAACCCCTACCGCCGCTGAGCCACGCGCCGCGCCGCCGAGGCACCCGCACCCTGTGCCGACGCGCCACCGCCAGCGAGGCGCGCCCCGCGTGCCGACGCGCCTGCGGCCTACGCCGACGCCGCCGTCAGTTCGGCCAGTTCCTCCTGCGTCAGGTCCAGGTCGGCCACCGCGACCAGTGCCGGCAGTTGCCCGACCGTGCGGGCGGAGGCGATCGGCGCGACGACGGTCGGCTGCGCGGCGAGCCACGCGAGCGCGACGGTCGCAACCTCGGCACCGCGCGCCCCGGCGATCCTGTCGAGTGCCGCGAGCACCTTCCGGCCGCGCTCCGTCTCCAGATGCGCGCCCGCACCACGGGCCCGCGCGCTGTCGACGGTCGCGCCGGGACGGTACTTGCCGGTGAGGAAGCCGGACGCGAGCGCGTAGTAGGGGACGGCGGCCAGACCTGCCCGCGCGGCCACCTCCTGCAGTTCGCCCTCGTACGTGTCCCGGGAGACGAGGTTGTAGTGCGGCTGCAGGGCCACGTACCGGGCGAGTCCCTCACGGTCGGAGAAGTCCAAGGACTGCTGCAGGCGCTCGGCGCTCAGGTTGGAGGCGGCGATCGCGCGGACCTTGCCCTCCTTCACCAGCTGGTCGAGGGCGGTGACGATCTCCTCGACGGGGACGGACGGGTCGTCGAAGTGCGTGTAGTAGAGGTCGATGTGATCCGTGCGGAGCCGGCGCAGGGACTCCTCGGCCGCCGCCTTGATCGTGGTCGCGGACAGGCCCTTGTACTGCGGGTGGGCACCCACCTTCGTGGCGACGACGATCTCGGAGCGGTTGCCGCGCGAGGCCAGCCAGTCACCGATCACGGTCTCCGACTCGCCGCCCTCGTTGCCGGGCGCCCACGAGGAGTAGCTGTCGGCGGTGTCGACGAAGTTGCCGCCCGCGGCGGCGTACGCGTCGAGCACGGCGAACGAGGTGTCCTTGTCGGCGGTCCAGCCGAAGACGTTGCCGCCGAGGGCGAGCGGGAAGACGGCGAGGTCGGACGAGCCAAGGGTGCGAAGTGACGTCATGCGGGAATCAACGGCCCATCCGGCGGAGGCTATTCCGCCATCGCGCCCCCCGTCGGCCGGCACGGACAGACACAGACACCGGCACGGATACGGGCACAGACTCCGGCGAAGACATGGGGACGCGCGGCACGGATGCTCCGTACCGCGCGCCTTCGGCTGCCGCCGTCGCTCAGATCGTGAGGCCCTTGCCCCGCAGCCAGGCCATCGGGTCGAGACCGGAGCCGCCCGGGGTGTGGACCTCCATGTGCAGGTGCGGCCCGGTGACGTTGCCGGTCGCGCCGACACGGCCGATGGTCTCGCCGGTGCCGACCTTCTGGCCCGCGCTCGCGGTCATCGACGACAGGTGCGCGTACCAGACCTCGGTGCCGTCCTCCAGCTCCAGCACGATGCGGTAGCCGTACGAACCGGACCATCCGGCCGACTTGATCGTGCCGCCGTGCACCGCCTTGACCGGCGTGCCCGTCGGGGCGGCGAAGTCCAGGCCGGTGTGCCGGCCCGAGGACCACATGGAACCGGACTCGCCGAAGGTGGAGGTGATCGTGTACGAGGAGGTGGGCAGGGCGTAGCTCGCGGCGAGCTTGGCGAGGCGCTCCGCCTCCTCCTTGGCCCGCGCAGCCTCCTCGGCCTTGCGCTTCTCCTCGGCCGCCTTGGCCTCGGCCGCGCTCTGCTGCTTCTCTGCCGCGGCGGCGGCCTGCTCGGCGGCCAGCTTCTCGGCAGCGGCCTTCGCCTCGGCGTCCGCCTCGGCCCGCTGCTGCTCGACCTGCTGGAGGATGCGGGCGCGCAGGGCCTCGCCCGCGCCGAGGGTCTGCCCGCCGGTGCCCGCGCCGTCGTCGGCGACGGCGGTCATCGCGGTCAGCGGTGCCGCAAGCGCGTCGGAGCCGTCGGAGCCGTCGTCGTCGGAGAGGAGGGAGCCCACACCCGGAAGCGACTTGGCGTCGGGGAGGTTGTCCGCGATCGAGTCCGGGAGGGAGATGGAGACCGCCGGCTTGTCCTGGGCGGTCGCTATGCCACCGGCGCCGACCGCGGCGATGACGCCGACGCCGAGGACGGTGGAGCTGCGGGCGAGACCGCCGCGCTGCTTGACGACGCGGTGCCGGCCGCGCACCGGGCGGATGGATTCCTCGGTGGGATTCCACTCCTCCCACGTCTGCTCCGCGGCGTCGCCGCCGAAGGGGGCGGGCGCGAACGGGGCCTCGGGGGCAGGCATGTTGGACGCCACGAAGGCGTACTCCTTTCCTTCCTTCTCGCCTACCGGGTTAGCTGACGGGTTCGGAGCAGGAAGGTCTCCTACGGGCGTCTTCGGCCGCGAACTGAGCGGCAGGAGATGCCCGATTCACCCCAAGAGGTGGTTCCCCGGTTCCCTTGCGGAATTCGGCGCGTGCGCACGGTGCCGTCTCTTGCGACGGCTGGGACGACCGCGCTGCGTTATCGAACGTTAATAGAAGCCGGGGCCGGATTCCAAGCTGTTCCGACTGATCGTTAACGACTGCGGCCAGGACTTACCGGGACAGAAGCAGGCGGAATCGGGCGACTTGATCACCCCTCAGGTCACCCATGGTTTCTGACGTTGTGTCAAATGTTATGCACAGGGGCACCTTGCGACTACACACCGTACGCATGTCGCCGTCGCCGCTCATCCCGGCCGGCCGTGCCCCCGAGTCCGCCGCTCGCCGTCCGGGCGCCTGCCGCCGTCCCAGCGCCGCGCGCCCCGCGCCCGGGCCCCGGCGCCCGCGACCCCGCGCCGGCCGTGCGCCCGGGCCGCGTCGGCGGCGGACACGACCGGCACCGTCCGGCGCCGTTCCGGCTGCCCTTCCCCCGGCCGGCCGACCGCGAGCAGCGCCATGTCGTCCGTGGACGCCCCGCCGGTGTACCGGCGCACATCGTCGACCAGCGCGTCGAGCAGGGCCTCGGGACCGGGGAAGATGCTGCCCCGGAGCCGTTCGCCCGGGTCGTAGAAGACGCCCCGGGTGTCGCGCGCCTCGGACAGGCCGTCCGTGTAGAACAGCAGCGTCGATCCGGCGGGCAGCGGATACTCCTCCGCGCGGTCCGGCCACACCCCCAGGTCGCCCATCCCCAGCGGCAGCGCGGCCTCGGACGGCTCCAGCACGTCCAGACCGCCGTCGGCGTGCAGCTCCAGCGGGTTCGGGTGGCCGCGGTTCACCAGCCGTACGGTCCCGTGCCCCGTCCCGTCGCAGGGCGGGATCTCGCCGAGCACGGCGGTGGTGAACCCCTCGATGGCGTCCAGCCCCTCACGCCGCATGCCCTCGCGCTTCAACGCCCGCTCAAGCCGCAGCGCCACGCCCTCGAGCGAGCTCTCCTGCTCGGCCGCCTCCCGGAACGCACCGATCAGCACGGCGACGGCCTCCACCGCCTCCATGCCCTTGCCGCGCACGTCCCCGACGATCAGCCGCACCCCGTGCGGGGTGTCCTGCACGGCGAAGAGGTCGCCGCCGATGAACGCGTCCGCCTGCGCCGCCTCGTACCGCGCGGCGACGTGCAGACCGGCGATCCGGTCCGCAGGGGTGGGCAGCACGGCGCGCTGCGCGGCCTCGGCGATCACCCGCGCCGAGGCGAGCCGCGCACTGCCGCGCGTCACGACCCCGTTGATCAGCAGCGCGAAGCCCGCCACGGTGAGCACCGTGCTCGTCTCGGTGACGGCGGTGATCTGGGCGATGGTGTTGTTGTAGACGTGCAGACCGCTCGTGGCCACCACGGCGGTGATACCGATCAGGAGCGTCATGACCCAGCTGACGATCGGCGCCGCGATGAGCGGGGCCGCGGCGAAGAGCGGCACCGCGGTGAAGCGGGCCGGCGTCAGCAGATCGAAGATCACCCCGCCGGCGATCATCGCGGCGGGCAGAAGACGGACGAACCACGGCGCGACGTAGCTCCTGCCCAGTTCTCGCCCCACTGGTGTCTCCCTGCCGCTCCGCCCACGGCCCACGGACCGGTGCCGCGCACCTCCCATGCTGCGCGCCCGTGCCACGGGCGGCGACTTGCCACGTCCGGCCGGACGAATCCCCAGGTCAGCAGCGCCGGAAACGACGGCGGCCCGACAATCGAGATGATCGATTGCCGGGCCGCCGTCTTCAGTAGCGGGGACAGGATTTGAACCTGCGACCTCTGGGTTATGAGCCCAGCGAGCTACCGAGCTGCTCCACCCCGCGTCGGTGAACACAACCTTACGCCATCCGGAGCAAGATCCACACCACTTTCCGGGCCGGCCTCCGATCCGGCCGCATCGGCGCCGTTCGGTCAGGTCAGGGCCCGTCCCGTCAGCGCCCCTCCCGTCGGCGGCCGCGTCCCGGGACGACAGAGCGCCCCGACCGGTTCAGCCCGGTCGAGGCGCCGAGGCCCTGCCCGCCCGACGGGCCGGCGGGCGCTGCCGTGATCAGGAGGTCGGTCGCGGGTGCACGAGCAGCACGTTGCCGAGCGAACGCTGACCCGCCGCGTCCGAAGGCCGGTTGACGATCCCCGACCGCGCCGTGGCCATGACGCTGGAACCCCCGCCGTCGAGGTTCATCGCCTCACGCGCACCGAGCTGCCGCATCAGCCGTGCGGCGTCCGCGATCCCCAGCCCCTCGCTGTAACCCGCCTGCCGACCGTCGACGACGACGAGCAGCAGCCGTCCCCGGTCGTCCACGCCGATCATCGAGCGCGGGTTGCTGCGCAGGGTCCAGTTGTACGTGAAGGTCTGGTCCGTGCCCTCGCGGATGATGCCGTCCTGCTGGGCGTTGACCGACACCTGCCCGTCCCTGACCAGGGTCGGGCCGACCTGGAGGATCGTCGTGTCGGGGGTGAGCTCCACCGTGCGGCCCCTGCTGTCCTGCACCCGCTCGGTGAAGGTCAGTGTCGCGCCGACCGCGGCGTGCTCCAGCAGCCAGTCGGCGCTCTCGCCGATGGCCTGGACGGTCGACCCTCCGGCGGGCACGCGGGCGCCGCGCGAGGCGTTCACCGCGGTGACGCGGCCGTTCGCGTCGAGCACGGCCTCCGCGCCCGCGCCCGCCGGGGGCCTGCCCCACTCCGGGGTGAACCGCACCAACTCGCTGCTGTCCGTGCACTTCAGGTCGTGCTGCGGCTTCTCGGTCGGCAGGTCGCCGCCGACGCCGCCGCAGTTCCAGACGTCACCGGGCGCGCGGTTGACCCCGTCGACCTCGACGGTCTCCCCGCCGGCCCGGAGCGTCACGTGCGCCGTGAACGTGTCCACATCGACGGACCGCCCGCCCTGGCTCAGCTTCACGCCGGCCCGTCCCTGGGTCGCGGAGCCGAGCAGCCTGCCGTCCTTCACGTACAGGCCACCGGGGGCGCTGTTGTAGAACCACTGGCCGTTGACGCCGGCGATCGCGCCCGTCGAGGCGATGAGGTCGGTCAGCTTCTCGGTCCCGTTGAGCGCGGGCCCGAAGTCCGTGCCCACCGTGCCGTCGAAGGTACGGAAGTCCAGCCGGAGCACGTGGACCTTCTGCGGGGCGCGGGCGTCGGTGCCGTCCTGTGCCGTGTAGCGCGTGCCGCCGGCGAATCCGGCCGCCTTGACCCGGGCCAGCACCGCGGTCGCGTCGGCGGCGTCCGCGTAACGGCCGATGCGGACGGTCCAGCCGAGCGTGCCGGGGAGGCGGTCCGCGTACGCCGGTGAGGTGACCTCCTCGACGCGGGGCTTGAACCCCTTCTCGCGCAGAGCCGCGGCCACGCGGTAGGCGGTGGTCCGGGGACCGAGCGCCGTAGCGGCTGACGCGAGCGGGCCGTCGGGGGTGGCCGGCAGATAGACGTGAACGGTCCACCGGTCGTTGGCGTCCTGCTTGCCGAACGCCATCGAGGTCAGCGTCACTCCGGGCGCCACGGTGCTCGTCACCGGCGGGGCGCTGGGAATGAGGGGTTGCTGCGCGGAGGGGACGGCGGATGTCCGGGCCGCCGAACGCTGCGGCGGCGCCGCCTCCGCGAGAGGCGCGGCCGCTGCCGCGCCCAGCACCGTCGCAGCCGCCGCCAAGAGGGAAAGGGACTTGCGCTGCATGGGCGTCCTTCCGTCGTCGGAACGTAAGGCAAGGCAAAGCGCAGTCGATTGCCGTGAGGTGACTCGGAGTTCAACAGACGAGGCAGCTCGGTGGAAGGCTGCGGTCCGACGGGACCCATGCCGCGTCGCGCGGCGTGGCCAGGTGCGGGACGTGGGGCCGTGGGGCGTTGACGGTGTGTCGGCCACCGCCGACCGGGCCGATCCGCTCACCGCGCACGCGGGGGACGGCGAGGCGCTCGCTCAGCGGGACGGCGACACGAGGCCGAACTCCTAGGCGATGATGACCGGCTGGACCAGGTCACGGGCCGCCATTTCGGTGAGCAGCCGCCCCACATGGGCCTTGGCGGTGGCCGGGCTGATGCGTGGTCGCGGCCGGCCCGTCGACGTCCGCCAGTCCCGGCGCGGGGGCCGGCGGCGCGCCGGCCGGTTCGCCCCTGCGGAGAACGCCCAGCATGCGCCGCAGCCCTGCCGGAGTGTCCCTGCTGGTGGCCTCGACGACGGCCATTGCCTTGCGCGCCTCCTCCGGCTGGGTGTCGATGATCCGGCGGCCCGTACCGGCCTGGATGGCGATGATGCCGATGTTGTGCGCGACCATGCCGTGCAACTCGCGGGCGTCGCGGAGCCGTTCGGCGGTGACCGCCTGGACCGCGATCTGGGCCCGCACCGTTTCGGCGTGCTCGCGGCGCTCCTGGATCAGGTAGCGGGTCATCCAGGCGGGGGCGACCAGGACGAGGAACACGACGGCCGAGGCGAGGTCCTGTGCCCCGGTCCGGTAGAAGGCCCCGGCGGCGATCTGCACGGAGAGGGCCGTGGCGGCGGCCGCGAGCGCGGCCCGGCGCGTCCGGGTCGCGGCGATGCAGCCGACGGCGAGACCGGTCAACAGCACCTGCAGACACCCGATCTGTCACGCGGGCCCCGGCCACAGGGGCGAGCCGGGCGAGGCCGGATTCGTGACCGCCGTCACTGTCGCGGCGTACGAGCCGGCGCGCATCAGCGCCAGGGCGGGCAGGGGCCGGCGCCGCAGCAGGGCAAAGGGCAGAACCGCTGAAACGGCCGGCAGAAGGACCCGCATGCCGGTGGTCGGCGGCCGGGCCGCCGAGCCCAGGGCCTCCGCCGCGGCCGGCGGCACGCGCGGCGGGCTGTTGGTGCGTGGCGGGGCGGGCATGTCGCGATCATAGGGAGCGGCGCGTGCCGGGCCATCGACCCGGAAGCGTAAGCCCGTGGGCTACCGGCCGAGTCCGCGAGTGTGGCCCGCGGCCCGATGCCGCCGGGCTCCGGCCACGGCACCGTGACATGCGTGATCGAAGTCAACGAACTGACGAAGCGTTACGGCGCCGCCACCGCCGCCGCCGGCCTGGCCTTCACCGTCAACCCGGGCCATGTCACCGGGTTCCTCGGTCCGAACGGAGCGGGCAAGTCCACCACGTTGCGGATGATGCCCGGCCTGAGCACGCCGACCAGCGGCACGGTCCGCGTCGACGGACAGCCGTTTCGGGCACCTCCACGCGGTCTGCGGCCGTCGGGGCACTGCTCGACGCCCACGACGTGCACGGCGGGCGCGGCGCGCGGGCGTATTGCGCGTGCGCATCTGTCCGCGCCGGCGCACAGCAACGGGCTGCCGCGGCTCCGGGTGGACGAGGTCCTGGAGGAGGTGGGGCCGGCAACCGCGGCCCGCCGTCGCATCGGGGGATTCTCGCTGGGGAAACCTGGTGGAATTCGCCACCCGCGGCAGGCGGCTGAGCGTGACCGTCCGCACACCCGGCGTCGCCGGACTGGCCCCCGTCCTCACCGCGGAGGGCGCGGCCGTCCACCGCAAGGACGACGGCGCGTGCACGGCGACCGGCCTGGCCGAGGAACGCATCGATGAGCTCGCCTCACGCCACCGCGTGCTGCTGCACGATCTCTCCCCGTGCTGCCTCCCTGGAAGAGGCGTTCATGGGTCTCACCGCCGACAGCGTCGAATACAGCGCAGGAGAAGCACAGTGACCGCACAGAGCGTGTCCGAGCCGAACGTGTACGTGCCCCCGCCGACTCCCGCGCAGCCCGAACTGCCGCCAGCCCCGCCGCCCGGACTCACCGACCTGCCCCAGGCGGCTCCTCATGGTCGTCGTCGGCAGTGTCGGCGCCATCGCGGTCTTCGGCGAGTACACCAGCGGGCTGATCCGCACCACCTTCGCCTTGGCCGCCGTCCCCGCACGCCGGGCGGTCACGGCGGCCGAGGCGACGGTCGTCGCGGCGGTCATGTTTCGTTCTCGGCGCCGTCGTCGCGGTCGTGGGCGTCCTGCTCCTGCTGCCGACGCTCTTCCGGAGAGAGACCTACCGCTGGGTCAAGGAGATCCACAACGCGATGCCGCTCCCCGCGTGGCAGGCCCTGGTCCAGAACTCCGCACGGGACTACACGGTCGCCCGGTACCCGGTCACAGTCACCGAGACGTGGGTTGTGTTCGGGGCCTGGCCGCTCGTCGCGGCGGCCGTCGCCGTGGCCGTGGTCCACCGCCGCGACGTGTGAGACGCGCCCGCGAACGACGGAGCGCCCCGACCGGTGGCAACCGGTCGAGGCGCTTCCCAGCAGGTCGGAGAGGTTTCTCCGCGCCGAGCCCACGTCCTCTCAGCGCCGGCACCGTGACCCTGGTCGGCTCGCTCACCGACAGCCTCGACGGCCACCGGCCCGGCGCCGTGACGCGACTACGGCCGGGCGATCCATGTGCGACACGGCACGACGCACCGCGTCGCGGGGTCGGTCAGGGACGGGCCGCTCCGACGCGATGACGTCGATGTGATGACGTCCGCCCAGCGGGCGGGTTCACTGAACCCGGCCCGGCCGGACGTCACCATGATGTGCCGTCAACTCCTAGGCATCAGTGGCGGTCACCGCCGTTGTCGTCCTTGTGCCCGCCGTTGTCGTCGCGGTCGTCGTGGCCGTTGTCGTGGCCGTTGTCGTGGCCGTTGTCGTGGCCTTTGTCACGGTCCTTGTCGTCGCCGTTGTCGTGGCCCTTGCCGTGGTTCTTGTGGCCGTTGTCGTCGTCCTTGTCGTTGTGGTGTCCGTTGCCGCCGCGGCCGTCGTCGTCATCGCACTTGTCGTCGTGACGGTCCCAGTAGCGGTAGTCGCACTCCTCGTACGACGTCGAGTGGGACGAACTGGTGGCACTCGCAACACCGGCTCCGCCGAGGGCGAGAGCCACGGCTGCGAACAGAGCGGCGAATAGCTGGAAAATCCTGGTCGTCTTTGCCCGCATGGTCGCTTCCTTCCCGGGGCCTAGACGGGGCCGATGGCCCGCAGACGCGAAACAGCACAGAAGTGCACAGCATGATGCGTCGCGAAAAAGTGCCCGGTACATCGGGGCCGGGTGGCTGGAAGCGCCACCACCGACTCACGCGCCGAACGCGCGGCATCGGGCAACCCTGCAGCGGGGCATCCGTCCCTCGGAATCGGTCGATCTGATCCCAAACTAGGCATATCGTTATATGAATGTCAAACGATACAAACTGCCTTGTGGGTGCGGGAGATGGGACGGCATCGAAGCCGCTCGGAGCCGGTGCCGTCGGAGACTGAGCAGTCAGGCGGTCCCGCCGCGCGCGCAGCGCAGGGTGCGAACAGCACGGCCGCCTCGTCGACGGGGTCGATCGGCTGGAAGCCCTGCGTTCGGAGAACGGCTCAGCCGGCTGAGCACCGAGTCCGCGAGATCCCGGCCCTGCTGCCCAGCCGTGCCGCCGCGACGGGCATCCACCCGTCGCTCAGCGTCACGGGACCTGCCGCCGAGCGGTCCAGCAGCGCCGCACGCGAGCGTGATCGCCCCCGGCGCCCCTCACGAGCAGGCCCAGGAAGATCACCAACCGAGCGCCTCTGCCGGCGCGCCCACCGCGTCCGCCGCGGATGCCGGCACCGGCTCGAGGGCTTTGGCGACCGGTAGCAACGGAAAACGCCCCCGCCGATCCTGCCGGGGAAAACCAGCAGGTCAACGGGGGCGCTGTCGGTAGGCCGTGTGGGACTCGAACCCACAACCAACGGATTAAAAGTCCGCTGCTCTGCCAATTGAGCTAACGGCCCTCGGCTCAACACCCCTGAGCATAACCAAAGAGATCCCCGGAACCGATCGGGTATCCGACACCGGCCCGGTCCCGCCGCGGCCCGGTCGAGCCGGGCCGCGGCGGAAGCACGTCAGTACAGGCCCTTGAACGCCTGCCAGCCCCCCGTGCCGATCAGCACCCGGGCCGCCAGTGTCCCGGTGCCCGTCGCGCTGTGCCGGTACAGCCGGCCGTCACCCGTACGACCCAGGAGCTCCGGCTTCCCGTCGCCGCTGATGTCGCCTACCCCGACCGCCGAGGTGTACCCGCCCCAGCCCGTCGCCAGCTTCACCCGCGGTGTCACGGCACCCGACGCCGTGCCGTAGTACCGCCACAGCGCACCCGCCGAGTCGATCCCCAGCAGATCGCCGAGGCCGTCGCCGTTCAGATCACCGGCACCCACGATCTTCGTGTACGTCTTCCAGTTCGTGCCGATCCTCACCCGGCTCCCCAGCCGGTGGTCCGCCGTCCCCGCGTAGAAGTACATGTCACCGGTCGACGCCTGACGCGCGATCAGGTCCTGGTACCCGTCACCGTTCACGTCACCCGGCGACGTCAGCACGTCGTACTGCCCCCACCCGGAGCCGATCAGCGTGTACGGAGACGACGCCGACACGATCCTGCCGCAGCCCGGCCGGTACGCACGCAGCTGATCACCGACCCGCACCAGCACATCGTTGCAACGGTCCCCGTTCACATCGCCGAACGGCACCAGCACCGACGACGTCGAGAACACGCCTCCCGACCCCGCGATCCGCGCCGACAGACCACCCGAGCCCGTGCCCTTGTACAGCGACACCAGACCCGCCGAATCCATCACCAGCAGATCGCCGGAACCGTCGTCGCCGACCAGATCCCGCCGGACCGCCGCGGCGCCGGTCACGGACACCGCGCCCGCCGCCGTCAGGTCCGCGCCCTGGCCGTCGGCCGGCTTCACGCTCAGCGCCCATGTGTACGCGCCGTTCCCGACGAACCTGCCCGCCGCGTCCTTGCCGTCCCACACCGGACTCACCACGCCGCGCGCCTCGCCCCCGGCGAGGGTCCGGACCACCCCGCCGGTCGTCCTGCTCGTCACCGTCAGCTGCCACGACCCGGCCGGCTTCGACAGCCACCAACGCGGCTTCCACGCACCCGTCTTCAGGTCCGCACCCGTCGCCACGTCGGCGTCGATACGGGCCAGCGGCGAGGCCGGGATCCCGAGATCGGCCACCCGGATGTCACCGGCGGCGTTCTCCCGGTAGGCGACGCGGCCGGCGGCGGTGTCGACGGCGTACAGGCCGGACTCGTAGTTGTAGTCGCTGGTCAGGTAGGTCGCCTTGAGGACCGGCTCGGGGCCGCGGACGTCGGTGACCCGCACCTCCCGGCCATGGGTCCGGACGACGTAACCGTCACCGAGCTGCGAGAACGGCTCGGTGTAGTCCAGGTTGGTGTTCTTGTCGAGGTCGTAGATGCCGCCCCTGTCGGGGGTGCCGGCGCAGCTCCAGCTCAGCCAGTGGGCCGTGACCTTGAGGAACTCCGCCCGGCAGCCGGTTCCCAGATCCACCGTGCGCTTCACGGCACCGGTACGGACGTCGTAGCCGACGACCGTTCCGTTCACCGTGCCCTGCGTCCAGAGAGTGTCGCCGTACAGGTCGGAGTCGAACGGCACCTCGAACGTGGCGAGTCGCTTGCCCGTGTCGAGATCGAAGGCGGTGTTCGTCACCCACTCGCCGGTCTCGGTCTGTCCGCCGCCGAGCGCGTAGCGCCCGGAGACGTCCCCGACTTGGACGTTCTTGAGTTCGTTGCTGAGGACGCGCCCCGAGGTCGCGCCCGGCTCCACCACCAGGGCCGAGAGGTCCGACTGATAGGGCGGCCGGACGACCATGCGTCCGTCGCCGGTGGCCAGGGGATCCGGACAGCCGTTCGTGTCGGTGCACTCTTCGAGCGGGAAACCGAAGTCACCGCGCTCCTGCGTCGCTCCGGCCGTCAGCTCACCCGTGACCGAAACCGTCCGCGAACGGTAGGAGTTGGTCTCGTCCGGCATCCGCTCCAGGGAGTGGAGCTGTCCATGGCTGAAACTGAGCGACCTCGGCTTCGAGGTGAGCGGGGTGACGTCCACGAGCTTGGTCGCGGTCGTCCCGTCCCCCTCCGCCCGGAGCCGCTGGACGCCCAGCGCGTCGGCGGCCGTACCGGCGACGAGCAGCAGCCCTCCGTCCGGAGCCGCCATCACCTGCCCCCGCCCGTGGGCGAAGAGCACGGTCTCGTCCCCGCCCGCGCGCGGCACGGAGACCACCCGGTACGGGGCGGAGGACGCCTGGCCGTAGGCGCGGCCGACGATCAGCCGGTCGCCGACGACGCCGAGCAGCACATCGCCCTCGTTGTAGGGGAGATCGGCCGTGGCGGTCAGGGTGAGCGGCCCCGACGCGTCGGCGCCCCCCTTGGCGTAGAAGCGCGCCTTGCCGTCCTTCGCCCACTCCACGATCTCGGTCGGACCCTGAACGGTGGACACCGGCTGAGCGGTCGCGTCGGCGGGAAGGGTGCGGACCTGCGCCGAGGCCAGATCGATCCAAGCGGAGCGGGAGACGCCGCTCACCTGGTACGTGGCGAGGATGCCGTCCGCGCCCCCGGCCACCGCCTTGGCGGGCGGCTGTGCGCCCTCCGGCCAGCCGGTCACCGGCGTGTCCTGCACGGAGCCGTTCACCAGCCGGAGCAGATGCCACGCGCGCGGGGCCGTCGTGGTGGCCTGGGTGAAGGTGACGACGGTGGAGCCGAAGGCGCCGACGTACTGGTGACCGCTCGGGATGTCGAGGTAGCTGACACGGTCCGTGGCCATGTTCACCAGCCGGACCGAGTCCGACCGAGGCGTCCAGTCGGCCAAGTACGTGGCGAAGCCGTCGAAACCGGCACCGTACGTGCCGTCGGCCTCAGGCCCCTCCTCTTCGACGGAGAGCGGCGTGGAGACACCGGCGTAGGTGCTCCAGAAATGTCCGACGCCCTGCTCGTAGCGCAGGTAGCCGGTAGGGCCCGCGACGAGCGGGACGACGGTCCGCGGCTGCGACGCGACGGCCGCCGGGAAGACGACTCCGTCGCCCTCGGCCGCGGTGGCCGTGAGCGCGAAGGGGCCGACGCCGGCGAAAAGGGTCGCTGCGGCCACGGCGGCGATGGAATGGCGTACGAGAGCGCTTCGAGGCACTCGGGTCCCTCCCCGGGATGCATAACAGAGGCATGGGGACATCGCGGTGCCCGTGCTGAACAGCAGTGTGTGAAGGCCCCCCCGGGCCGCACCGCACCCCATGCAAGTCGGCCGACTTTAACAGCAGCCCCACGGGCAACGGAAGGAATTTTCGAACCCGTTCAAAGAAACAGGGCCCGTACGCCACCGAAGTGTCGTACGGGCCCTGTTTACGCAGGTTTCAGCAGGTCACACAGCGTCAGCCGTTGCGCTTCCAGCGCGGCTTGTCGTCACGGCGGCCACCGAAGGAGCCGGTGTTCGAGCCGGCGCCGCGGTGGTCGTCACGGCGGCCGTACGGGCGGTCGTGACGCTCGCCGCCGGAGCGGAAGCCGCCCGAGGGACGGTCGTCGCGACGGTCGCGGTTGAACGGGCGGTCGCTGCCCCGGTGGGCGGACGGACGGTCGCCGCCGGAGCGGAAGCCGCCACGGTCGTCACGACGCTCGTCACGGCGGAAGCCGCCACGGTCGTTGTCACGACGGTCGTCACGGCGGAAGCCGCCACGGTCGTTGTCACGGCGCTCGTCGCGACGGAAGCCACCACGGTCGTTGTCGCGACGCTCGAAGCCGCGGTCACGGTCGCCGCCGGAGCGGAAGCCGCCACGGTCGTCGCGGCGCTCGTCACGGCGGAAACCGCCACGGTCGTTGTCACGGCGCTCGTCACGGCGGAAGCCACCACGGTCGTTGTCACGACGGTCGCCGCCGGAGCGGAAGCCGCCACGGTCGTCACGACGGTCACGCCGCTCGAAGCTGCCACGGTCGTCACGGCGGTCGTACGCGGGGCGCTCCTCGCGCGCCTCACGCTCCGGCTGCGCCTCCGGCGCCGCCGCGACCTCCGCCTCGGCGGCCTCGGTCACCTCGGCGACCGCGGCCTCCGGGTCCTCGCCGCGCTCGCGGGCCGCGCGCGCCACCAGGCGGTCGGCCTCCTCGCGGAGCTCGGCCGCGCGGCGCTGCACGCGCTCCAGCTGACGGGTCAGCTCGACGACCTCGCGCTCGGCCTGCTTGGCGGCGTTGTTCGCGGAGTCGGCCTGGACCTCGGTGAGCGAACGCGCACCGGTGATCTCGGCGACCTCCGGGTCGAACGCGCCCGCTCCGCCGACGATGTGACGCGAGGCGTCGACGCCCGCGTCCTCCATCAGCCGGAAGATCTGGCGGCGCTGGTGCGGCAGCGACAGCGAGACGACGACACCGGACTTGCCGGCGCGGGCCGTACGGCCGGAGCGGTGCAGGTAGTCCTTGTGGTCACCGGCCGGGTCCACGTTCAGGACCAGGTCGATGCCGTCGACGTGGATGCCGCGGGCGGCGACGTCGGTCGCGACGAGCGCGTTGACGTAACCGTCCTTGAAGTCGGCCAGCGTGCGCGTACGGGCGCCCTGCGTCATGCCGCCGTGCAGCGCGTCGGCCTTCACACCCGAGTCGCGCAGCTGCTCCGCGATGCGGTCGGCACCGAGCTGGGTGCGCACGAAGATGATCGTGCGGCCCTTGCGGGCGGCGATGGCGGCCGTGACCGGCGCCTTGTCCTTGGGCTTCACGACGAGCACGTGGTGCGTCATGGTCGTGACGTTGCCCTGCGCGCTGTCGACCTCGTGGCTGACCGGGTCGGTCAGGTAGCGCTTGACCAGGGTGCTGATCTCGTTCTCCATGGTCGCGGAGAAGAGCATGCGCTGGCCGCCGGCCGGGACCTGGTCGAGCAGCTCGGTGACCTCGGGCAGGAAGCCCAGGTCGGACATCTGGTCGGCCTCGTCGAGGACCGCGACCTGGACGTTCTCGAGGGAGCAGGCGCCGCGGTTGATGATGTCGCGCAGGCGGCCCGGGGTGGCGACGAGGATGTCGACGCCGCGCTCGAGGGCGTAGATCTGGTTGCCCATGGACGTACCGCCGCAGACGACCTTCATCTTGAGGCCGAGCACGTCGCCGTACGGCTGGAGGGCGTCCGCGACCTGCATCGCGAGCTCGCGGGTCGGGGTGAGGATGACCGCGCGGGGCTTCTTCTTCTCGGTGTGGCCGCCGGCCAGCGTGGCCAGGGTCGGCAGACCGAAGGAGAGCGTCTTGCCGGAGCCGGTGCGGCCGCGGCCGAGGATGTCCTTGCCGGCCAGGGCGTCCGGGATGGTCGCGGCCTGGATCGGGAAGGGGGTGGTCACGCCGTTCTGGGCGAGCTTGCGCACGACGCCCTCGGGCAGACCGAGGTCCGCGAACGTGACCTGGGGCTCCTGCGCCTCTTCGGCGGCCGTCCCGACGACCTCCGCGACCGTCTCGACGAGCGTGTCGTTCTCGGGCATGACGGCGTGATCAGTACTGAAAGTGGACATGCGAAATGCGAAACCTTCCGGAGTCTCGGCACGCGCCCAAACTCCGTGAATTCGCAATTCGACCGCCTCGATGCGGTCAGCCACGGCTAGGGAGGTACGCGCCACGCGGCGCGCTTCTTTTTCGGCGCCGGGCAATGGGATCAAACGATCTACCACCATACGCACCCACCCCCGAGAAAGGCAAACCGCTGCGAAGTGACCCGGCTTACACCTGCACCCCCGCGGCGGGCGCCCGTCCCGCGGCGCCCGCGCCCGCTACGCCGGGCTGTCCTGCGGGGACGCGGTGGGCTCGTCACCGCCCGAGTGCCCCGGGCCCGGTTCCTCGACCGCCCGCATCGCCCCGGCGTGCACCTCGGGCGCCGACGAGGCCGGCGGAGGGTCCGTCGTCCCGCTCGGCTGCGGCGTCGGGCTCGCCGGGGGCGTGGGCTGCTCGGACGGGGGCTGGGTCGTGGGCTGCTGGGTCGGGGCCGGCGACCCGCCGCCCTGGGGCGGCGTGGGCTTCGTCGCGGGCTTCGACGGCTTCCCGCCCGGCGTCGGCTCCCCGGTGCTCACCGCGCCGCTCGGGCTCGGCGACTCCTCGGCGTCCTTCGCGTCCCCGGCGTTCTCGGCGTCCTCGGTGTCCTTCCCGGCCGGGTCCTCCTCGCCGTACCCGGCGCCGCGCTGCGGGCCGCCCGGGACGCCGTGGCCGCCGTCCGGCTCCGCCGCCGCGCCGCGCCGCTCCGCCGAGGTGCTGGGCGCGGGCTTCCCGCCCTCGTCGTCACTCACGCTCATACAGCCTGCCGAGGCCAGGGCCGCCAAGGAGGCGGCGATCCAGACGGCCGTCCGGCCGGGGGCTGACAACTGGCGCACGGGGGCACCTCCGGGACAGGGGTGGGCGGGTCGCCCTGCCCAACTCCCCGCACCCTGCAAGGGACACGCCCTCCCGGCCCCCTCAGCCCACCAGGCCGCGCGCCAACTCCACGCCGAGGAACACCGATCCGAGGCCGACCAGCAGCGAAGCGGCCACGTTCGCGACGGCCAGGAACTTCCAGCCGCGCTCGGCCAGACGCAGCGTCTCGTAGGAGAACGTGGAGTACGTCGTGAGCGCGCCGCACAAACCCGTGCCGAGCAGCGCGTACGTTCCCGACGAGACCGACGCCCCGGCCAGGGCGCCGAGGACGAAGCTCCCGGCCGCGTTCACCGTGAACGTCCCCCACGGGAACACCGAGTCGTGCCGCGCCTGCACCGCGCGGTCCGTCAGATAGCGCAGCGGGGCGCCGACCGCCGCACCCACCACCACGAACAGCCAGTTCACCGCCGGACCACCCACCGCGTCACCGAGGCCGCGGCCCACACGGCGGCCAGCGCACCGGCGACCGTGCCGCCCGCGTACGCCAGCGCGGTGCCCGCCTCCTCGCGCTCCAGCAGCTCGGTGAAGTCGAGGGCGTACGTCGAGAAGGTCGTGAAGCCGCCCAGCACCCCCACCCCCAGGAAGGGCCGCACCAGCGGATGCGCGGACCGGCCCCCCTCGCTCACCAGGACCATCAGCACACCGATCAGGGCACAGCCCAGCACGTTCACCCAGAAGACGGCCCATGGGAACGCCCCCTCGGGAGCCGGCCACAGCAGAACCGCCCCGTACCGCGCCGCGGCGCCCACCGCGCCGCCGGCCGATATCGCGCCGAGCACCGCCCACTTGTGGGCCCCGGCCAGCTCCATGCGCTGCGCCGGGACATGCAGATCGACGTCCGGATCGATGGCCTCGTCCGCGCCCCGGGCGCCGGACGTCACCCGTACCCCAGAACGTGCAGCCGCTCGTCGTCGATCCCGAAGTGGTGGGCGATCTCGTGCACCACGGTGATCTCGGTCTCCGCGACGACGTCCTCCCGGGTCTCGCACATCCGCAGGGTCGGCCCCCGGTAGATGGTGATCCGGTCCGGCAGCACCCCCGCGTACCACTCCCCCCGGTCCGTCAGCGGAGTCCCCTCGTAGAGCCCGAGCAGCTCGGGGTCGTCCGCGGTGGGTTCGTCCTCGACGAACACGGCGACGTTGTCCATCAGCCGCGTCAGTTCGGGCGGGATCCTGTCCAGGGCCTCGGCGACCAGTTCCTCGAACTCCTCGCGCGTCATCTCCAGCACCCGCCCATTGTCACGCACGGCACCCGGGCCGCGCCGCCCTGGCATGGGCACGGGTCGCTCTGGGCATACGGGACCAATGGCCCGCGAAGCCCCGGAACCGCACCAGTCGCCCCGACCGATCCGTCCGTTCCGTACCGCGCCGCGCCCCGGCGGCCGTACGTCTTTGCAGACCACCGCACTCACGCCCGCCCCGCGGCCCTGGATCCGCGCGCTCGGGCTGACGGCCGTCGTCCTCGTCGGCGCGTGGCTCGGCCTGCTGATCGTCGGCAACGTCCGTACGCCGGTCGGCCCGATGGACACCACCATGACGCTGCGCCCCTCGGTGAGCGGCGGCACGAAGATCAACGTCTCCCCGCTCGGCGCCCTCGAACTCGACTCCCACGTCGCTCCCGTCCGCCTCGACGTCGACGTGGACCGCCTCGACCCGGTCCGCTCCCAGGCCCTGGTCGAACACCCCGAGCGGCTCTCCGGCCTCCAGGGCGAGATCGCCGCCGACGTCCGGGCCGGCACCACGGACCTCGCCGTGCGATCCGTCGTCGCCGTCGTCTCCGGCGCGACCGCGCTCGGCCTCGCCGTCTACCGCCGCCCCCGCCGCGCCCTCGCCGCCGGCGGCCTCGCGCTCGCGCTCCTCGCGGCGTCCGGCGTCTCGGCGGCGGCGACCTGGAACCCGAAGTCCGTCCTGGAGCCGAAGTTCTCCGGACTGCTGTCGTCCGCGCCCTCCGTCGTCGGCAACGCGCGCTCCATCGTGACCGAATTCGACGTGTACCAGAAGGAGTTGGCGCGCCTCGTCACCAACGTCACCAAGCTGTACGACGCGACGTCCACGCTCCCGACCTATGCGCCGGACCCGGGCACGATGCGGGTGCTCCACGTCTCCGACATCCACCTCAACCCGGCGGCCTGGCACATCATCCGCTCCCTCGTGGAGCAGTACGGCATCGACGTGATCATCGACTCCGGCGACACGATGGACCACGGGTCCGCGGCCGAGAACGGCTTCCTCGACCCCATCCGCGATCTCGGCGCGCCCTACGTGTGGGTCCGCGGCAACCACGACTCGCGGACGACGCAGGAGTACCTGTCCCGGATGAAGAACGTCCACGTCCTCGACGAAGGGCGGGCCGTGAGCGTCGCGGGACTGCGCATCGCGGGCACCGGCGACCCGCAGTACACACCGGACCGGTCGGTCGTCGCCCAGGGCGACCCGGCGGAACGCATGACCGGCATCCGCCTCGCGTCCGCCCTGCGCGACCAGGAGCGCGCCGGCACCCCGGTCGACATCGCGGTCGCCCACAACCCGGTCGCGGCCCGTGAGACCGACGGCACGGTGCCGCTGGTCCTGGCGGGGCACATCCACAAGCGCCACACCGAGATCCTTCCGCACGGCACCCGTCTCAGGATCGAGGGCTCGACCGGCGGCGGCGGGCTGCGCGCGGTGGAGGACAAGGAGCCGGAGAAGGTGCGCGCCTCGGTGCTCTACCTCGACCGGACGAGCAGGCAGCTGCAGGCGTGGGACGAGATCACGCTCGGCGGCCTCGGGCTGACCACGGCTGAGGTCAGCCGCCACGTCGCCGAGCCACGGCCGCCGGAGCCCTCTCCGAGCCCGTCCGGCAGTTCGCCGTCGCCCTCTCCGTAAACCGTTTTGGCGATAGGTCCCCGCATCCCATATGCTTCTCACGTCCCCGACGCGCTGCGAAGCGCCCAGGCGGGCCCTTAGCCCTCATCGTCTAGTGGCCCAGGACGCCGCCCTTTCAAGGCGGTAGCACGGGTTCGAATCCCGTTGGGGGCACGCATCACCGTGTGCGAGACTTGTTCTCGCACAATGCTTGGTCCTGTGGAGCAGTTTGGAGTGCTCGCCACCCTGTCAAGGTGGAGGCCGCGGGTTCAAATCCCGTCAGGACCGCTGGAGCTCGAAAGAGCTTCGTGGCTGGGTAGCTCAGTTGGTACGAGCGATCGCCTGAAAAGCGATAGGTCGCCGGTTCGACCCCGGCCCCAGCCACCACCTGAAGGCCTCGATCCCCGGATCGGGGCCTTCGTCGTTGCCCGGAGGTCGCCTCCGCGGGACCGGAGCCCCGCCCGGAGGAGCCCGCCTCGTGCCGGTCGGGTCTCCTCCGGGCGGCGGCCCCGCTACGCCTTCTCCCGCTCCCCGCGGCGCCGGCCGCGCACGCCCAGGACCAGCGCCGCCACCGCGACCACCAGCACCAGCAGCACCCAGTCCGGGACCGCGCTGCCGATGCCCGCCGCCCACTCCTCCACGGCGAACGAGTCGTCGACCGACAGCAGGCCCGGCAGGGCCGTCGTGCCGTCGAAGGCCAGGAACACCGTGCCCAGCAGCACGAAGAACAGACCCGACGCCAGCGACGTGGTGTGCAGCCGGAACCGGCCCACGCGCAGTTCGCGGCCGCGAAGCCAGCGGCGCCCGCCCAGGTCGAAGCGGTCCCAGAGCAGGGCCAGCACGAACAGCGGGACCGCCATGCCGAGGGCGTAGACCGCGAGCAGCAGGCCGCCGTAGACCGGGCTGCCGCTCAAGGCCGCCACCGTCAGCACGCTCCCGAGGATCGGGCCCGCGCAGAAGCCCGCCAGCCCGTAGACCAGGCCCAGGGCGAAGACGGACAGGGCCGTCGTCGGACGGATACGGCCGGACATCCCGGCGATGCGGCGCGAGGCGAAGCCCATCCCGAGGATCTGCGCGACACCGAGCGCGACGATCAGCCAGCCGCCGGCCGAGACCAGCAGGTCGCGGTGGCCGTAGAAGAGCCGGCCCGCGAAGGACCCGGCCGCGCCGAGCGGGACCAGGGTCGTCGCCAGGCCCGCGAAGAAGATCCCGGTGCGTGCCAGCAGCCGGCCCGTCGAGTCGATCGAGTACGCGAAGAACGCCGGCAGCAGCAGCGCGCTGCACGGGCTGATCAGGGCCAGCAGACCGCCGAGGAACGCGGCGAGATAGCCGATGCCACTCATCACGAGCCCTGCTTCGCGGTCCGCGCCGCCGCCTCGATCGCCTCGGTGAACGTCTCCATCGGCTGGGCTCCCGCGATGGGCCGGCCGTTGACCAGGAAGGACGGCGTGGACGTGGCACCCAGGCCGTAGCCCTCCTGCTGGTCCTTCGCGACCGCCTTGCGCGCGGCGTCGCTGTCCGCGTCCCGCGCGAAGCGGTCGAGGTCGCGCACGCCCGCCTCGCGGGCCAGCGCCCTGAGCCGGTCCTGGCCGAAGCCCTTCTCCTTGGCGCCTTCCGCGTACGCCGCGGCGTGGAACTGCCAGAAGCGGCCCTGCTGCCCCGCCGCCCACGCGGCTCGCGCGGCGGCCTCGGACGCCTCTCCGAAGATCGGGAAGTTGCGCCACTCGATCCGCAGGACACCGGCGTCGACGTACTTCTTCACCAGCTGCGGCTCGGTGTCACGGGCGAACTTCCCGCAGTAGCCGCACTGGAAATCGGCGTACTCGACCATCACGACGGGCGCGTCCGCGCGGCCCGCCGCGAGCGGGTCCTTCGCATCGCGCCGGGCGAGCTTCTCCAGCTCGGGATACGTACCGGCCTGCGGCTCGGCGGAGACGTCCGCGACGGACGAGGCCCGGCCGGACGGCGCGGAATCCGGCCTGGTGGCCGTGTACGAGGCGAAGCCGAGCAGCAGCGCGGCGACGAGCACGCCCGCGCCGATGGCGAGCGGCGTGCGGGAGGAGGTGGACGTGGCGGAAGACATGACGAAGCTCCTGAACGAAAGGCCTGAAGGAAAGGGATGCCGGTGAGGGGACCGGCGGGCCTATACGCGCAGGACGGAGAGATCGACCGCGGAGGGCGGCGCGTACGGCGGCGGGCCGCGCAGGGGCGAGAGGTCCAGCACGGTCTGGTCGCAGACGAGCGCGACGCCGCCGCTGCCGTGGGCCTGGGGCAGGGCCGGCAGCAGCTCGAACGCGGAGCCGCCGCGCGGCGGCACACCGGGGTGCGCCCCGCTGTCCCCGGCCCCGGTGCGATCCCCGCACCCGGGCCGCTCCACGGGCCCGGCGGCCGCCGCCTCGCCCGTATCGGATCCCGGCCCCGCGTCGGGCGCACCACCGCGCGCGAAACCCGCGCCGACCGCAACCGCGGCGCGGTCGGTCACCATGGGGACGGCCTCAGCCCGGTGCACGCCCGCCCCGCCCGCGCCTGCGGACAGCGGCGTTGCGGCCGCGGCACCGGCCGACAGGGCCGTCACACACCCCAGCAGCGTCCCGAGCAGCCCGAGCAGCAGGCTCGCGGTCACCGCGGTGCGGTGCCGGCGGTCGCGGCGTACGCGGCCGAACAGCATGGGCGCGCTTTCCCTTCGGCGCTCGGCAGGCATGAACGATTCGCTCCATACTGCACCAGCTTGCTGACGAAATGAGTTCGCCAGTGCTTTCCGGAGAGTGCGATCCTGGACTCCGTATGTCTACTTCCTTCGCCGACCTCCAGACCCTGCTGGCCGGGGCGTCCCTGCGCGACGCCCACCGGCTCGGCCGCCGTCTCGAGGGCGCCCGCCGCATCCGTAAGCCCGAGGCGCGGCAGGCCGTGCTGGACGAGATCGCCACCGAGGCCGAGAAGTCCGCGGCCCGCACCGCGCGGCGCGCCGAACGCGTGCCCGAGGTCACCTATCCCGAGCAGCTCCCGGTCAGCCAGAAGAAGGACGTGATCCTGGAGGCGATACGCGACCACCAGGTCGTGATCGTCGCGGGCGAGACCGGCTCCGGCAAGACGACCCAGATCCCCAAGATCTGCCTGGAGCTCGGCCGCGGCGTACGGGGCATGATCGGCCATACGCAGCCCCGCCGTATCGCGGCCCGTACGGTCGCCGAGCGTGTCGCGGAGGAGCTGCGGACCCCGCTCGGCGAGGCGGTGGGCTGGAAGGTCCGCTTCACCGACCAGGTGAACCAGGACTCGACGTTCGTGAAGCTGATGACGGACGGCATCCTGCTCGCCGAGATCCAGACGGACCGCGAGCTGCGCGCCTACGACACGATCATCATCGACGAGGCGCACGAGCGGTCGCTGAACATCGACTTCCTGCTCGGCTATCTCGCGCAGCTGCTGCCCAGGCGCCCGGACCTCAAGGTCGTGATCACGTCCGCGACGATCGACCCGGAGCGCTTCTCCCGCCACTTCGGCGACGCGCCGATCGTCGAGGTCAGCGGCCGGACCTACCCCGTCGAGGTCCGCTACCGCCCCCTCCTCGAAGAGGACGCCGAGGACGCCGACCGCGACCAGATCACCGCGATCACGGACGCCGTCGAGGAGCTGATGGGCGAGGGCAAGGGCGACATCCTCGTCTTCCTCTCCGGCGAGCGCGAGATCCGCGACACCGCGGACGCGCTCAACAAGAAGCAGTACAGATTCACCGAGGTGCTCCCCCTCTACGCGCGCCTGTCGCACGCCGAGCAGCACCGCGTCTTCCAGCCGCACACCGGCCGCCGGATCGTCCTGGCCACGAACGTCGCCGAGACCTCGCTGACCGTCCCCGGCATCAAGTACGTGATCGACCCGGGCACCGCCCGTATCTCGCGCTACAGCCACCGCACCAAGGTGCAGCGGCTGCCGATCGAGCCGGTCAGCCAGGCCAGCGCCAACCAGCGCAAGGGCCGCTGCGGCCGTACCTCCGACGGCATCTGCATCCGCCTCTACAGCGAGGACGACTTCCTCTCCCGCCCCGAGTTCACGGACGCGGAGATCCTGCGCACCAACCTCGCGTCCGTCATCCTCCAGATGACGGCGGCCGGGCTGGGCGACATCGAGAAGTTCCCGTTCATCGATCCGCCGGACCACCGCAACATCCGCGACGGCGTGCAGCTGCTCCAGGAGCTGGGCGCGTTCGACCCGGCCGAGAAGGACCCCCGCAAGAAGCTCACGCAGCTCGGCCGCAAGCTCTCCCAGCTCCCGGTCGACCCGCGGCTCGCCCGGATGGTCATCGAGGCCGAAAAGAACGGCTGCGTGCGCGAGGTCATGGTGATCGCGGCCGCACTGTCCATCCAGGACCCGCGCGAGCGCCCGGCCGAGAAGCAGGCACAGGCCGACCAGCAGCACGCGCGCTTCAAGGACGAGACGAGCGATTTCCTCGCCTTCCTCAACCTGTGGCGCTACATCCGCGAGCAGCAGAAGGAGCGCGGCTCCTCCAGCTTCCGCCGCATGTGCAAGCAGGAGTACCTGAACTTCCTGCGCATCCGCGAATGGCAGGACATCTACTCGCAGCTGCGCACGGTCGCCAAGCAGATGGGCATGCACCTCGAGGAGCCTTCGGCGGGCACAGCCGCCCCGGAGCAGTCCGTCCACGTGTCCCTGCTCTCCGGCCTGCTGTCGCACGTCGGCATGAAGGACGTGAAGGAGGGCGCGAAGAACGAGTACCTGGGCGCGCGGAACGCCAAGTTCGCGATCTTCCCCGGCTCGGCCCTCTTCAAGAAGCCGCCGCGGTTCGTCATGTCCGCCGAGCTGGTGGAGACCTCGCGCCTGTGGGCCCGTGTCAACGCGAAGATCGAGCCGGAGTGGATCGAGCCGCTCGCCGGGCATTTGCTGAAGCGTACGTACAGCGAGCCGCACTGGGAGAAGGACGCCGCGGCCGTCATGGCGTACGAGAAGGTGACGCTCTACGGCGTGCCGATCGTCGCCCAGCGCAAGGTGAACTACGGGCGCATCGATCCGGAGACCTCGCGCGACCTGTTCATCCGCAACGCTCTCGTCGAGGGCGACTGGCGCACGCACCACAAGTTCTTCGCGGACAACCGCAAACTCCTGACCGAGGTCGAGGAGCTGGAGCACCGGGCCCGCCGACGCGACATCCTCGTGGACGACGAGACCCTCTTCGACTTCTACGACCAGCGGGTGCCCGAACACGTCGTGTCCGGTGCGCACTTCGACTCCTGGTGGAAGCACAAGCGCCGTGAGCAGCCCGACCTGCTCGACTTCGAGCGCGAGATGCTCATCAACGAGAAGGCCGGCGCGGTCACCAAGGACGACTACCCGGACGCGTGGCGGCAGGGCCGGCTGAAGTTCCGGGTGACGTACCAGTTCGAGCCGGGCGCGGACGCCGACGGCGTCACCGTGCACATCCCGCTCCAGGTGCTGAACCAGGTCACCGACGAGGGCTTCGACTGGCAGATCCCCGGCCTGCGCGAGGAGGTCGTCACCGAGCTGATCCGCTCCCTCCCGAAGCCGGTCCGCCGCCACTACGTGCCGGCGCCGAACTACGCGAAGGCGTTCCTGGAGAGGGCCGTGTCCCCTGGCCTTCGGCATGGGGAACCCCAGCAGGAACCGCTGCCCGTCACCCTGGCCCGCGAGCTCCAGCGGATGGTCGGCGTCCCGGTCTCGGCCGACGACTTCGACCTCTCCCGGGTCCCCGACCACCTCAAGATCACCTTCCGTATCGTCGACGAGCGGCGCCGGAAGCTGGCCGAGGACAAGGATCTGGAGGCGCTGAAGCTCCAGCTGCGGCCCAAGGCCCGCCAGGCCCTGTCCAAGGCCGCCGCCTCGTCCGGCCCCTCGGGCGCGTCCCTGGAGCGCACGGGCCTGACGGACTGGACGATCGGCACGCTGCCCAAGGTGTTCGAAACGCGCCGGGCCGGCCAGCCGGTCAAGGCGTACCCGGCGCTCGTCGAGGCAGAGGGGCCCGCGGCAAACACGGTCTCCGTACGGCTCTTCGACACCGAGGCCGAGCAGGCGCAGGCGATGTGGCGGGGCACGCGTCGGCTGATCATGCTCAACATCCCGGTGAGTCCGGCGAAGTTCGCCTCCGACCGGCTGACGAACCAGCAGAAGCTGGCGCTGTCCCGTAATCCGCACGGATCGGTCCAGGCGCTGTTCGAGGACTGCGCCATGGCGGCGGCGGACCGGCTCATCGCCGACCACGGCGGACCTGCCTGGGACGAGGAATCGTTCCGGAAGCTGTTCGACAGGGTCCGGGCCGACCTCGTTGACCTGACCGTCCGCACGATCGACCAGGTGCAGCAGATCCTGGCGGCCTGGCAGGCCTGTGAGCGCCGCCTGAAGGCCACGAACAGCCTGACCCTGATCAACAACGTGCAGGACGTCCGTGAGCAGCTGGCGGCCCTCGTGCCGGCCGGCTTCGTGACGCGTACGGGTCTGCGCCGGCTGCCCGACCTGATGCGCTACCTGGTCGCCGCGGACCGCCGCCTGCAGCAGATGCCGACGGCCGTCCAGCGCGACACCACGCGTATGGAGAAGGTCCACGAGATGCAGGACGAGTACGCCTGGCTGCTGGAGCAGCTGCCCCAGGGCCGGCCGGTGCCCCAGGAGGTCCGGGACATCCGCTGGATGATCGAGGAGCTGCGGGTGAGCTATTTCGCGCACGCGCTGGGCACGGCGTACCCGGTCTCGGACAAGCGGATCGTGAAGGCGATCGACGCCGCCGCGCCGTGACGGTCCGGTCGCCCTGAGTGAGTTCGACCTGACCAGCCGACCTGCTGTACAGTCTCTCTCGCGGCCAAGGAGTGTTCGGCCGCGAGACCTGGTCCTGTGGAGCAGTTTGGAGTGCTCGCCACCCTGTCAAGGTGGAGGCCGCGGGTTCAAATCCCGTCAGGACCGCGCGTATTGACCGAAGGCCCGCATCACATCGATGCGGGCCTTCGTCGTGTGTGCGCGCACGGGCCGTCTTGACGGCGTCTTCCGCCACCGGTACCCAGGGTCCAGGGGGTGGCGTACATGGCGGCATCGGCGGCGAGGCGGCACGAGACCCGCGCGCTGCTGCGCGCCCACCTGGCGGCCGCCACGGGCTACCGCCACCTCACGAGGAGCTGCCCCGTCTGCCATCGGCTCCTGCGCCTCGCCATGGAGCGCCCCGAGCCCGAGCCGGCCGCACCCGACGCCTCCCCGGAACCCACCGAGGAGTGACAACGCCCAGCCCAGTGAGCCTCTTTCGGTGATCGGCCGCGTTTTGGCAAGAGTGGCGCAGTGTGACGGGTGTCACCGAACGGATTTCCTGAACCCTTGAACTTAACCCCTCCATACAAGGGGCCCATTTAATATGTGCCATTGCACTATGTCCCCACGGGCCCCAGAGATCGACACCGATGTCATGCGCCACCCCGGCAACAGCCGGCGCGAGCGCACAAAAAGATCGCGCTGGACCCGGCGGAGTCCAGCGCGATCGAAGACGAAGGCCTGTTGGGGCAGACGCACGTCTGTGGAGCCAGTGGTGGGCTCATCCAGGGTGGGGGCCCCGGAAATGCCCGGTCAAACGGGGTGTTCAGGCCTCGCTGCGCTGCTGCGGAATACCCGCAAGCAGTGCGCGGACCTCTGCCTCGCGATAACGGCGATGTCCACCGAGCGTGCGGATGGACGTGAGCTTGCCCGCCTTAGCCCAGCGGGTGACCGTCTTCGGGTCCACGCGGAACATCGTGGCAACCTCAGCCGGGGTCAGCAGCGGCTCGGCATCAGGGGTGCGAGCGGTCATGAGCGGCCTCCTCGGGAGAACCGAACCATCTCGGTTCTTTCCTCTAAATTCTGCACCTTGACCCGCGTTGCCCGAAATGGCGGACGCGGGCCGAGTCGGTTATAGGACGAACGGCTTGTCCTCGGCACTACAACTACACCATCTGTCCAGCCACGTCGGCCAAACCGATGGAATTGCCCTCTCAGGTGTCCATCAGCGGCGGAAGGCCGATGGACCATGCCATAACGGACAGTCACGTCACAGTGACGATCAGTCACAGAGCGATCAGGAGTCCTCAGACCCCCCATAGCGTGCAATGCTGAGTAATCCGCCCTCACTTGGACGGAAGGAACCCTCCCCGGACTCCTTGTCCTATTTTGACACGAGGGAAGGCGATAGACGCAAGGGAGCGGTTAGTGTAATCCGTCACGCTTGGGGCAATCGCCCGGATCGGGACCTACGTCCCCTCTCGGCGGCGGACCTCTCCGCACCCCTTCGTCAGTTCGCGAATTGACGATCCCTCACAGCCCTCCAACGCTCCGTCAGACGCCCGTACGCCTCCGCCGCGCCCTCGCCGTCCCCGGCCCGCAGCGCAGCGATCCCCTCCGCCGCGTCCGCCGCCGACCGGTCCTCCGCCAGCTGCTCACCGGGCAGCGCGTGCACGAGGCCGCCGTAATCCAGCTCGACCAGCGAGCGCGGGTGGAACTCCTCCAGCCACCGCCCCACGTCCACCAGGCTCTCGGTCAGCGGCCCCTCGTCGATCGCCTCCCGCAGCGTCCGCAGCCCCCGGGCCAGCCGCCGGCGGGCCTGGACCATCGGCGTCCGGTAGCGCAGCGAGGGGGGCGTCGCCGTGTACTCGCGCTCCTCGTCGGCGAAGAGCACGAACCACCCCACGGGCACGCCCCACACGGCCGTCCTGATCCACGGGCGGGCGTCCGGGTTCCGCTCGCGCCACTGCTCGAAGTCGGCAGCGGCCTGTCCCCGGACGACCGGCGGCAGCACCGCGTCCAGCAGCGCCGCGGGCAGCTGGGCCGACAGCTCCTCCAGCGCCAGCCAGCCGCGCAGCCGGGTGCGCCACGGGCAGACGCACACCACGCCGTCGACATCGGTCACGAAGGCGTCCGCGCTCTCGTGGACAGGGACCGCGACGGGCGGGGTCGGCAGCAAATCCGCCAGGGACCGGCGCAGTTCGTCCTGCGCGGTCGGGGTGTCCTCCCTGCGGGCGTAACGCGCCCAGTGGCCGCGCTCGGGCTCGGGGAAGGCCGCCAGCGGCTCGTAGACCCGCAGATAGGCCGCGTACGGGACAAGGACCGAGGACAGCGCTGGCATGCCGCAGATCCTTCCACGGCGGTACTCCGCCGGAGGGTGATCCTCGGCACTGGGTCGGATCTACGCTGGCGTAGGACTTACTCTCTTGCCCAACCGGACCTTCCCCACCCGCAGGAAGGCCCGCATCCGCCGCTTCTACTTGGGAGTCACCACCGTGACCGATGTAACCGGCGCGCCGGTCGATGTACTGCACACTCTGTTCCGATCGGAGCAGGGAGGACACGAGCAGGTCGTGCTGTGCCAGGACCGCGCCTCCGGCCTGAAGGCCGTGATCGCCATCCACTCCACCGCCCTGGGCCCGGCTCTCGGCGGCACCCGCTTCTACCCGTACGCCTCCGACGAGGACGCCGTCGCGGACGCGCTGAACCTCTCCCGGGGCATGTCGTACAAGAACGCCATGGCCGGCCTCGACCACGGCGGCGGCAAGGCCGTGATCATCGGTGACCCCGAGCTGATCAAGTCCGAGGAGCTGCTGCTGGCCTACGGCCGGTTCGTGGACTCGCTCGGCGGCCGTTACGTGACCGCCTGCGACGTCGGCACCTACGTGGCCGACATGGACGTCGTCGCGCGCGAGAGCCGCTGGGTCACCGGCCGCTCCCTCGAGAACGGCGGCGCGGGCGACTCGTCCGTGCTCACCGCCTACGGCGTCTTCCAGGGCATGCGCGCCTCGGCCCAGCACCTGTGGGGCGACCCGACGCTGCGCGGCCGCAAGGTCGGTGTCGCCGGCGTCGGCAAGGTCGGCCACCACCTGGTCGAGCACCTGCTCTCCGACGGGGCCGAGGTCGTGATCACCGATGTGCGGGAGGAGTCCGTGCGCCGCATCCTCGACAAGCACCCGGGCGTCACGGCGGTCGCCGACACCGACGCCCTGATCCGCACCGAGGGTCTCGACGTCTACGCGCCCTGCGCGCTCGGCGGCGCCCTGAACGACGCGAGCGTCCCGGTGCTGACCGCGAAGATCGTCTGCGGCGCGGCCAACAACCAGCTCGCGCACCCTGGCGTCGAGAAGGACCTCGCCGACCGCGGGATCCTCTACGCCCCCGACTACGTGGTGAACGCCGGCGGCGTCATCCAGGTTGCCGACGAGCTGCACGGCTTCGACTTCGACCGGTGCAGGGCGAAGGCGTCGAAGATCTTCGACACCACGCTGGCGATCTTCGCACGTGCGAAGGAAGACGGCATTCCGCCGGCCGCGGCGGCCGACCGGATCGCCGAGCAGCGCATGGCCGACGCCCGCCGCCGCTGACCCGGGAACCCGCCCGGCCCGCCTGTCCGGCGAGACAAGACTCACCCCGGTCGGCGGGTCGGGCACCAGGAAGAGGTTAAAATCGCAGTTGACCAGCGAGGACAGGGCGCCTCGCGGGTCGTGTGAAGCGGCACCTCATGCGGGCGGCGTACCGTATGGCCGCGGAAGCAGGTACCGTTGAAGCCCTACGGACCGAGCTCTTCACGGAGAGCCCGTTCCGACTCATGAACGCGTGTCAAGACTCTGGGGCCGTCGAGCCCCGTCACCGAGGGGGTCGAGCCATGGGGCGCGGCCGGGCCAAGGCCAAGCAGACAAAGGTCGCCCGCCAGCTGAAGTACAACAGCGGCGGGACTGACCTGTCGCGTCTGGCCAACGAGCTGGGCGCATCGACTTCGAGTCCGATTTCGAGCCAGCCGCCGAACGGCGAGCCGTTCGAGGACGACGACGAGGAAGACGACCCGTACGCACGGTACGCGGACATGTACAACGACGATGAGGACGAGGACGACGAGTCCGGTCCTTCGTCGCAGCGCCGCGGCGCTTGACGCTGTACTCACCGACCCGGTCCGGGGCCTGCCCCGGACCGGGTTCTGTGCTGTTCAGCTTGCGTAGTCGCCGGTCAGCTCGGCACCCGTGCCGCGGTCGCCTCGCTCGATGATCTCGCCCGCGACCCAGGCGTCCACACCACGGTCGGCCAGCGTCGTCAGCGCGACGTCGACGGACTCGGCGGGGACGACGGCCATCATGCCGACGCCCATGTTCAGCGTCTTCTCCAGCTCCAGCCGCTCGACCCGGCCGGCCGTGCCGACGAGATCGAACACGGCACCCGGCGCCCAGGTGGAGCGGTCGATCGTCGCGTGCAGATCGTCCGGGACGACCCGGGCCAGATTGTTCGCCAGCCCGCCGCCGGTGATGTGGCTGAACGCGTGCACGTCGGTGGTCCGGGTGAGCGCCAGGCAGTCCAGCGAGTAGATCTTGGTGGGCTCCAGCAGCTCCTCGCCGAGCGTGCGGCCGAGCTCCTCGACCTCCTGCTCCAGCGTCATCTTCGCCCGGTCGAACAGCACGTGCCGCACCAGCGAGTACCCGTTGGAGTGAAGCCCCGACGACGCCATCGCGATGACGACGTCACCCGTACGGATGCGATCCGCCCCCAGCAGCCGGTCCGCCTCCACCACACCGGTGCCCGCACCGGCGACGTCGAAGTCGTCCGGACCCAGCAGACCCGGGTGCTCGGCGGTCTCGCCGCCGACCAGCGCCGTGCCGGCGAGGACACAGCCCTCGGCGATGCCCTTGACGATCCCGGCCACCCGCTCCGGGTGGACCTTGCCGACACAGATGTAGTCGGTCATGAACAGCGGCTCGGCGCCGCAGACGACGATGTCGTCCATGACCATCGCGACCAGGTCGTGGCCGATGGTGTCGTACACACCCATCCGGCGGGCGATGTCGACCTTCGTACCGACGCCGTCGGTCGCGGAGGCGAGCAGCGGGCGCTCGTAGCGCTTGAGGGCGGAGGCGTCGAAGAGGCCGGCGAAGCCGCCGAGGCCGCCAAGGCCCGCGACTTCAGCGCGCTGCGTCTTCTTCACCCACTGCTTCATCAGCTCGACAGCGCGGTCACCCGCATCGATGTCGACGCCCGCAGCCGCGTAGCTGGCACCGGTGCCCGCCTGCGGAGCAGGCTCAAACGACTCAGAAGTCATGAGGTCGAGAGCTTTCGTGTCGTACTGCAGGGATCACGGGCGACGGAGCGCGTCGGCGGCGTCGGCGCCGCCCGCAAGCTCGGTCTCCAGAAGCTGCTTGCCGAGCAGCTCGGGGTCGGGCAGCTCCATCGGGTACTCGCCGTCGAAGCAGGCGCGGCACAGGTTCGGCTTGGCGATGGTGGTCGCCTCGATCATGCCGTCGATGGAGATGTACGCGAGGGAGTCGGCGCCCAGGGACTTGCCGATCTCGTCGATCGACATGCCGTTGGCGATGAGCTCGGCGCGTGTCGCGAAGTCGATGCCGAAGAAGCAGGGCCACTTCACCGGCGGGGACGAGATCCGGATGTGGACCTCGGCGGCACCGGCCTCGCGGAGCATCTTGACCAGGGCCCGCTGGGTGTTGCCGCGGACGATCGAGTCGTCCACGACGACCAGCCGCTTGCCGCGGATGACTTCCTTCAGCGGGTTCAGCTTCAGGCGGATGCCCAGCTGGCGGATGGTCTGCGAGGGCTGGATGAAGGTGCGGCCGACGTAGGCGTTCTTCACCAGGCCGGAGCCGTACGGGATGCCGCTGGCCTCGGCGTAGCCGATCGCGGCGGGCGTACCGGACTCCGGCGTCGCTATGACGAGGTCGGCGTCGACCGGGGCTTCCTTGGCCAGTTTCCGGCCCATCTCGACCCGGGAGAGGTAGACGTTCCGGCCGGCGATGTCGGTGTCGGGACGCGCCAGGTAGACGTACTCGAAGACACAGCCCTTGGGCTTCGCTTCTGCGAAGCGAGAGGTACGGATGCCGTTCTCGTCGATGGCGATGAGCTCGCCGGGCTCGATCTCGCGGACGAAGCTCGCGCCGCAGATGTCGAGAGCGGCGCTCTCGGAGGCGACGACCCAGCCGCGGTCGAGACGGCCGAGGACCAGCGGGCGGATGCCCTGCGGGTCACGGGCCGCGTAGAGGGTGTGCTCGTCCATGAAGACGAGCGAGAAGGCGCCCCGGACGTCGGGGAGGACCTTGGCGGCCGCTTCCTCGATCGTCAGCGGCTTGCCGTCGTCGTCCACCTGTCCGGCGAGCAGAGCGGTGACCAGATCGGTGTCGTTGGTCGCGGCGACCTGGGTGGCGCGGCCGTTCTCCTTGGGGAGCTCGGCGACCATCTCGGCCAGCTGCGCCGTGTTGACCAGGTTTCCGTTGTGGCCGAGCGCGATCGAGCCGTGGGCCGTGGCCCGGAAGGTCGGCTGCGCGTTCTCCCACACGGAGGCGCCCGTGGTCGAGTAGCGGGCGTGACCGACCGCGATGTGACCGGTCAGGGAGCCGAGAGAGGTCTCGTCGAAGACCTGGGACACGAGGCCCATGTCCTTGAAGACGAGGATCTGAGAGCCGTTGCTGACCGCGATTCCCGCGGATTCCTGGCCTCGATGTTGGAGGGCGTAGAGCCCGAAGTAAGTGAGCTTCGCGACCTCTTCACCCGGAGCCCAGACACCGAAGACGCCGCAAGCGTCCTGGGGGCCCTTCTCGCCGGGGAGCAGGTCGTGGTTGAGTCGTCCGTCACCACGTGGCACGCCACCGAGTGTAGGCGAGATCGACCACTGGTCCGAATTGGGGATGCCTCGCAACCGGGTCTCGGGGGCCCGTCGGGCGGCCGCCGCGTCGTGCCGGGGACCCGAATCACCGGTGCCCGTACGGCAGCGGGAGCGACCGCCGGAGATCGACAAGGTGTCCATGGCAGCGTCCGCATGCCGGGACGATCGGTCACACACCTGGCCGGGCCCGGGCGAGCTCGTGTGCCGAGCGGCCGCCGGGTGACGGTGCGGTCACCCTCGTGGGGCGCCGCCGCGTCGACCCGGCCGGGGTCGCGGGCGCCGTCTGCGGCCGCGTGCGCTAGTTCACATCCGGGTTCCGTCGACAGGGGGCGCATTCCCGGACATTCCGGGCACCTGGCGGCCCTCTTCCGCGTCCTGGCCTGCGCTCACTCTCGCCCGGTTACAACGGTTGTGTCCCGGTCGGCCATCTCCCGGTCAGCGCATGTCCGCGAAGGCCGCCAGCCCCTTGCCGTTCGACGCGGTGAGGGTCAGGGCGCGGTGTTTCACCTCGTACTTCACCGTCCCCTGCTCCAGCACCTTGACCATCTCGCGCTCCAGATCCATCTCAGGGCCGGGGCACAGCTTCCGGGTGGAGGCGAGGCGGCCGAAGGTGATCGAGTCGCCGGAGACCTTCGCGGTGCTGGAGAAGCGGTTGCAGCCGAGGCTGCCGCCGACGGTCCCGTCCTTGGCGATGGTCAGATGCGCCTTGCCCTCGCTGCCCGCGGGCAGCGAGGTGGCGGTCCCGCCGGACACCAGGGAATCCACGGTCCACCGGGTGCCGACCAGCGGGGCGGGCCGCTCGGCGTTCAGCGCGATCGCGTCGCCCTTTTCGCTGGTGAGGGTGAGCCTGCCGTCGGTCAGCTTCGCCTTGAGCTTGCCGGAGAAGGCGGCGCGCAGCGTGTCCTCGAAGCCCTGGATCTTCTTGTCGCAGGCCATCTCGGTCATCTCGCCGGGGCCGACCGTAATGGTGTCGCCCTCGACCGTGATGTCGGCGCCGAAGTGGTTGCAGCCGTAGTTGCCCTGCGCCCGGCCCTTGTCGGTGATCTCGACGTACGCGTCGGACGGGGAGGCGGTCTTGGTGCCGTCGACGCTGACGCTCTCCACCGTCCAGCGCACGCCGGTCAGAGGAACGTCCGGTGTCACGGAGTCGCCGGACCCGCCTCCCTGCTCCGTACCGCAGGCGGACAGGGCCAGGAGGGCCAGGGCGGTGACAGGAATGCTCAGCTGGTAGCGCATATCCCTGGGACGGGACGGCCCCGCAGGCGGTTCCCCCCAGGTCGCGGCTCAGCCGAGGATCGGCAGCAGCGGGCCCAGGTCCGCGCGCTCCCCTCCGGCGCTGACCTTCCCGGCTTCCAGCGCCTCCCGCCAGCCCGTACGGCCGGTGGCGAGCCGGATCCAGGTCAGCGGATCGGTCTCGACGACATTGGGCGGCGTGCCCCGCGTGTGCCGGGGCCCCTCCACGCACTGGACGACGGCGAACGGCGGAATCCGCACCTCCGTCGACGCCCCGGGCGCCTTGACCGCGAGCGCGTCGGCGAGCAGCCGGGTGCAGGCGGCGAGCGCCTGCCGGTCGTACGGGATGTCCTCGCCGGTCGCGGCCGCCAGGTCGTCGGTGTGGACGACCAGCTCGACGGTGCGGGTGACGAGGAAGTCCCCGAGCCGCATGGCCCCGAACCGCGTCGGCACCAGCCGCTCGTCCGGCACCAGCGGCAGCAGCTCTCCGACGCGCTCGGCCGTGCGCGCGAACAGCTCGTCGAGTCCGGCGCTCGCGGCGAACTCCCGCGTGTCCTCGTCGACCTGCCCGGCGGCCGTGACGGTCGCGAAGGGCCAGTCGAGCAGCGCGACCTCCTGCCGGGCCGGCTCGGGCAGGGCGAGATACCGGGGGACGGCCGCGACCGCCATGGCGAGGTGCGCGGCCAGCTCGCGCACGGTCCACTCCCCGAGCCGCGTCGGCAGGGCGAGCTGCTCCTGCGTCAGGCCGCCCACGGCGGCGCGCACCAGCTCGAACTGCGCGAGCACGGCGGCACGGGTCCTGGCGGGGTCGTAGACGCGAAGACGCTTCCTGGCGGGCGGCATGACGCCGACCCTACGGCCTGGGTACGACAACGGACCCGGCACCGGCACAAGAACGGCCCCGCCCCCCGGAAGGGGGCGGGGCCGTCCTCGGTGCCAGGACTCCGTCAGACGAGCAGACCCGGAATGGTCTCCTCGTGGGCGGTGCGGAGTTCGTCGAGCGGGATGCTGAACTCGCCCTGCACGTCCACCGCGTCGCCGTCGACGACACCGATACGGGTCGCCGGCAGGCCGCGTGCGCCGCACATGTCGGTGAAGCGGAGCTCCTCGCTGCGCGGGACGGCGACGACCGCGCGGCCGGCCGACTCGCTGAGCAGGAACGTGAACGCGTCCAGTCCGTCCGGCACGACGAGGCGGGCACCGTGGCCGCCGCGCAGGCAGGACTCGACCACGGCCTGGACCAGGCCGCCGTCGGACAGGTCGTGCGCGGCGTCGATCATGCCGTCACGGGAGGCGGAGATCAGGATCTCGCCGAGCAGCTTCTCCCGGTCGAGGTCGACCCGCGGGGGCAGGCCGCCGAGGTGGTCGTGCACGACCTGGGACCAGGCCGAGCCGCCGAACTCCTCCCGCGTGTCGCCCAGCAGGTAGAGCAGCTGGCCCTCCTCGGCGAACGCGATCGGGGTACGCCGGGTCACGTCGTCGATCACGCCCAGGACGGCGACGACCGGCGTGGGGTGGATCGCCGTCTCACCGGTCTGGTTGTACAGCGAGACGTTGCCGCCGGTGACCGGGGTGCCCAGCTGCAGGCAGCCGTCCGCGAGACCACGGGTGGCCTCCGCGAACTGCCACATCACATCCGGGTCCTCCGGCGAGCCGAAGTTGAGGCAGTCGGAGATCGCCAGCGGCTTGGCGCCGGAGGCGGCGACGTTGCGGTACGCCTCCGCCAGCGCGAGCTGCGCACCGGTGTAGGGGTCGAGCTTGGCGTACCGGCCGTTGCCGTCCGTCGCCAGGGCCACGCCCAGGTTCGACTCCTCGTCGATGCGGACCATGCCCGCGTCCTCGGGCTGGGCCAGGACCGTGTTGCCCTGCACGAACCGGTCGTACTGGTCCGTGATCCACGCCTTCGACGCCTGGTTCGGGGACGCGACCAGCTTCAGGACCTGCTCGCGCAGCTCGGCCGCCGTCTGCGGGCGGGGCAGCTTGTTCGCGTCGTCGGCCTGCAGCGCGTCCTGCCAGGCGGGGCGCGCGTAGGGGCGGTGGTAGGTGGGGCCCTCGTGGGCGACGGTGCCCGGCGGCACGTCCACGATCAGCTCACCGTGCCAGAAGATCTCCAAGTGGTCGCCGTCGGTGACCTCACCGATCACGGTGGCGATGACGTCCCACTTCTCGCAGATCTCCATGAACCGCTCGACGTACTGCGGCTCGACGATCGCGCACATCCGCTCCTGCGACTCGCTCATGAGGATCTCCTCCGGCGAGAGCGTCGCATCTCGCAGCGGCACCGTGTCCAGCTCGACGCGCATGCCACCGGATCCGGCGGAGGCCAGCTCGCTCGTCGCGCAGGACAGGCCCGCGCCGCCGAGGTCCTGGATGCCGGCGACGAGCTTCTCCCGGAAGATCTCCAGGGTGCACTCGATCAGGAGCTTCTCCTGGAACGGGTCACCGACCTGGACCGCGGGCCGCTTCTTCGGCTTGCCCGTGCCGGAGGCGCTGTCGGACGCAGCGTCGAAGGTCTCGGACGCGAGGACCGAGACGCCGCCGATGCCGTCGCCGCCGGTGCGGGCGCCGTAGAGGATGACCTTGTTGCCGGGGCCGGACGCCTTGGCGAGGTGGATGTCCTCGTGCTTCATCACGCCGATGCAGCCGGCGTTGACCAGCGGGTTGCCCTGGTAGCAGGCGTCGAAGACGACCTCTCCGCCGATGTTCGGCAGCCCCAGGCAGTTGCCGTAGCCGCCGATGCCCGCGACGACGCCCGGCAGGACGCGCTTGGTGTCGGGGTGGTCGGCCGCGCCGAACCGCAGCGGGTCCACCACCGCGACCGGGCGCGCGCCCATCGCGAGGATGTCGCGGACGATGCCGCCGACACCGGTGGCCGCGCCCTGGTAGGGCTCGATGTAGGAGGGGTGGTTGTGCGACTCGACCTTGAAGGTCACCGCATAGCCCTGGCCGACGTCGACGACGCCCGCGTTCTCGCCGATCCCGACGAGCATCGCGTCGTTCTCGGGGACCTTCTCGCCGAACTGCTTCAGGTGGACCTTGCTGCTCTTGTACGAGCAGTGCTCCGACCACATGACGGAGTACATCGCGAGCTCGGCGCCGGTCGGGCGGCGGCCCAGGATCTCCCGGATGCGGTCGTACTCGTCCTGCTTGAGGCCGAGTTCCTTCCAGGGCTGCTCGGCGTCCGGGGTCTCGCCCGCGTGCTTGACGGTGTCGAGAGTCATGCGCTGACCAACTTCTTCAAGATCGAAGTGAAGAATCCGAGCCCGTCGGTACGGCCCGTACCGACCAGCGGCTCCACGGCGTGCTCCGGGTGCGGCATCAGGCCGACCACGTTGCCCGCGGCGTTGGTGATGCCGGCGATGTCCCGCAGCGAACCGTTCGGGTTGCCGTCCAGGTAGCGGAAGGCGACCCGCCCCTCGGCCTCCAGCTCGTCGAGGACCCGCTCGTCGGCGACGTACCGGCCGTCGATGTTCTTCAGCGGTACGGAGATCTCCTGGCCGGCTTCGTAGTCGGCGGTCCAGGCGGTGTCCGCGTTCTCCACGCGGAGCTTCTGGTCGCGGCAGATGAAGTGCAGGTGGTTGTTCCGCAGCATCGCACCGGGCAGCAGGTGCGACTCCGTGAGGACCTGGAAGCCGTTGCAGATACCGAGGACCGGCATGCCGGCCTTCGCCTGCTCGATGATCGTCTCCATCACGGGCGAGAACCGGGAGATCGCCCCGGCGCGCAGATAGTCGCCGTAGGAGAAGCCGCCGGCGAGGACGACCGCGTCGACCTGCTTGAGGTCCTTGTCCCGGTGCCACAGCGCCACCGGCTCCGCACCGGCGAGGCGGGCGGCACGCAGCGCGTCCCGGTCGTCCAGCGTTCCGGGGAAGGTGACGACGCCGATACGAGCGGTCACGACTCCACCTTCACGACGAAGTCCTCAATGACGGTGTTGGCGAGGAACGTTTCGGCCATCTCATGGATGCGGGCAAGGGCGGCATCATCGACCGGCCCGTCCACTTCCAGTTCGAAGCGCTTTCCCTGACGGACGTCCGCGATCCCGGCGAATCCCAGTCGAGGCAGTGCACGCTGCACCGCCTGTCCCTGGGGGTCGAGGATCTCGGGCTTGAGCATGACGTCGACTACGACGCGAGCCACGGGCACTCCCGGTGGTGTGTTGCGAGGGCGGTTCCCTCAGCGTACCCGCCCCGAAAATCTACGCGAGTAGATATCGGTCGGGCACCCCTTAAATCCCGGATAAGAATCCCACCGCCTTTGCCGCGGACACGCGCAGAAAATTGGCAGGGCTTCACAATGCGCGGTCGTGCGCTGTACAAAGGAATACAGAGGAAAGCAGCATTGCCCCTCGACGGCCGTAAAGCCGGTATCACCGCATGTCAGAACCGGTGATACCGCAGGGAAAGGACCGATATCCGTGGCTCAGCGCGTAGTGGTCACGCTCTCCGACGACATCGACGGAGGAGAAGCGGCGGAAACGGTGATGTTCGGCCTCGACGGGAAGTCGTACGAGATCGACCTCAATACGTCCAATGCAAAGAAACTGCGCAAGGCCCTGGCCCCGTACGTGGCCGCGGCTCGAAAGCAGACAGGCGCCGGCAAGCGCGACAAGTCGCGCATCTCGTACAAGCACACCTCGCTCGAACCGTCCCCGGCCGCGGTCCGCGCCTGGGCGCAGTCGCGCAAGATGGACGTGCCTGCCCGGGGCCGCATCCCCAAGCACGTCTACGAGGCGTTCCGCGAGGCCAGTTGAGCGGCCGGCCCTCCGGGGCCGGCGCGCGGTCCGCGCACGCGGGCGGCGGCGCACCGAGTTGCACTGCACCCCTGGTGATCGGCTAGAGTCTGGAGCACGCCGAGGGGCAAGGCCGAAAGGCCCGGTCCACCGAGCATGCGGGTGTAGTTCAGTAGCAGAACATCCCCCTTCCAGGGGGAAGGCGCAGTGTGCAATTCCTGTCACCCGCTCTGCATCGCTATTACCGTCCACCGATGTGGATCAGGTACAGTGGTGAACGCACCGCCCGGTGAGAGCCGAGCGGCAGCAATGCGGACGTGGCTCAGTTGGTAGAGCATCACCTTGCCAAGGTGAGGGTCGCGAGTTCGAATCTCGTCGTCCGCTCAGAGAGCGAAGGCCCTGGTCGATAAGAGCAGGGCCTTCGTCGTATGTCCGCGACTTCCTCGTGTGACGAGTGCCACAGAAATCCGGGTATGCGGTGCTTCCGTCCGTGGCGGGCCGCTGCCCTCTCCGGCCCATCGGCAACAGGCGATTGGGGCCCTGCGGGCCAGAGCGGCGCGGACCGGTCCGGCACCTCCGGACCGGCCTTCCGACGCCTGGACGGAGATCCGTACGGCCGCGTGTCTCTTCCGGCCGGGAGATTGGGTATAGTGGTCTCCGCGCTACGGCGCATGCGGACGTGGCTCAGTTGGTAGAGCATCACCTTGCCAAGGTGAGGGTCGCGAGTTCGAATCTCGTCGTCCGCTCAGATAAAAGAAGCCCCCGGTGATCTCGCCGGGGGCTTCTTCGTGTGCCGTTACTGCTGACCGGTTACTGCCAGGCCGTCCCGGTCAGCAGCTCGTACGCCTCCAGATACTTCGCCCGGGTCGCGTCCACGACGTCCTGCGGGAGCGCGGGCGGCGGCTGCTCGCTGGCGCGGTCCCAGCCGGAGGCCGGGGACGTCAGCCAGTCGCGTACGTACTGCTTGTCGTACGAGGGCTGGGCGCGTCCCGGCTCCCAGGTGGCGGCGGGCCAGAAGCGGGAGGAATCCGGGGTCAGCACCTCGTCCGCGATGACGAGGGTGTCCCCGTCGAAGCCGAACTCGAACTTCGTGTCGGCCAGGATGATGCCGCGCTCCCGGGCGATGTCGCGGGCGCGGGCGTACACGTCGAGCGTCGTGCGGCGCAGGTGGGCGGCGGTCTCCGCGCCGACCTGGCGGGCGACCTCCTCGTAGCTGACGTTCTCGTCGTGGTCGCCGACGGCCGCCTTGGTGGCCGGCGTGAAGATCGGAGCGGGCAGCTCGGAGCCGTTGACCAGGCCCTCCGGGAGCGCCAGGCCGCAGACCGTACGGGTCTGCTCGTACTCGGCGAGGCCGGAGCCGGTCAGATAGCCGCGGGCGACGCATTCGACCGGGACCATGTTCAGCGACCTGCAGATCAGGGTGCGGCCCTCCCAGTCGGCGGGCGCGCCGGCGGGCAGGTCGGTGGACAGCACATGATTCGGGACGAGGTCCTGCAACTGCTCGAACCACCACAGCGACAGGCGGGTGAGGACCCGGCCCTTGTCCGGGATCTCGGTGGGCAGTACCCAGTCGTAGGCGGACATGCGGTCACTCGCGACCATCACGAGGTCGCCCGCCTCGTTCCGGTACAGGTCGCGCACCTTGCCGGTGTGCAGGTGCACCAGGCCGGGCACCTGGATCGGCTCGGGCTTTTCGACGAATCCGGACACGGTTCCTCCCCGTGGTTACGTACAACAGCTCTGATTGTCCCGTATACGGACGGGACTCTCCTGGGCAGGGGTGCCGGACGCGCCGGATCGTCGCCTAGTCGCGTTTGCAGATGCGGTCGAGGAGGTTGGCCGTCGCGCGCTGGATGCGCGGATCCACGTGGCCGGGCCGGTCCAGGGCCGGGGACCAGGCGAAGGTCCCCGAGGCGAAGACCAGCGCGCCGGACGGGGCCCGGTACAGGGACGTCTCCTGGTGGCGCACCACGCCGTCGCCGTCCAGGTACGGCGAGTGCGCGAGCAGGATGCGGCTGACGTGCTCCGGGAGCGCGGTGCGCGGGAAGTAGCGGTCGGCCTCGCCCGCGACCAGACCGGGCAGCTCGTCGCCCTCGCCCGCGCCGGTCGCCTCCCACAGCCAGTGGTCCGCGTTGCGCACCACGAGGGGGGAGGGCTCCGGGACGCGGCCCGTGTACTGGATGCCCAGCAGTTGCTGCTCGGACCGGTCCACCTCGCGCCACAGGGCCGGTTTGCCGGGGCCGCGGCGTTTGCGGCAGGTCAGCAGGCGCTCTGGCATCCCCGAAGGGGAGGGGGCGAGCTCGACCTGCCAGTACATGGTGTTGGCGGAGAGGAAGACCAGCGAGGTGCCCCGGTCGCGGGCGGTCTCGGCGGCATGGCGCATGGGCGCCGACCAGTACTCGTCGTGGCCGGGGAAGACCAGGCCGCGGTAGCGCGCGGGGTCGATGCGGCCCGCATGCAGGTCGCGGGTGTCGGCGTAGGCGAGGTCGTAGCCGTAGCGCTCGGCCCAGCGGATGAAGTCGTAGGCGTGGCCGACGTGCAGGGGCAGGCCGGCGCCCGCGTAGGGGCGGTCGAAGGAGACCGTGACGGCGGCGTCCTCCTCGCCGAGGAGACGGCCGTTCTCGTCCCACGCGTGGTACAGACTCGCCCCGGTGCGGCCGTCCTCCGGATAGAGGTTGTACGCCTGCCAGGTCACGTCGGGCAGGAGCAGCAGCAGATCGGCCGGGTGGTCGTCGCGGACCGTGAACGGGATGTGGGAGCGGTAGCCGTCGAGCGTGGTCAGCACGGCGACGTACGCGCCGATCGACCAGTACGAGGGGATCTGCAGCCGCCACGAGAGCCACCAGTGGTGGCACGAGACCGTGCGGTCGGCGGTGAGCGGGGGCGGCTGGACGATGCCGGACAGCCGCGGGCTCGTGGTGATCTTGGCGGCGCCGTCGCCCCCGTAGTGACCGATGCGGTAGATGTCGACCGAGAACTGCTGGGGCGGGTCCACGGTGATGTGGAAATCGATCGCCTCGCCGGGCGCGGCCGCTCCGGGCGACACGAAGCCCTTGATCTGGCGGCGCACGTCGTCGGCGGTGCGTGGGCCGCCGGAACCGCCGCGGGCCAGGGCCGGGTCGGCGTACCAGGGGACGACCTGCCCGGTGTCGCCGAAGTAGTGCTCACCACCGCGCAGCCACGGCAGCGGGCCCTGACCGAAGGGATCGCTGACGGCGTGGGCGAGGGCGCCCGATTCCCATCGCCGGATCTGCTCCGCCCCCATGCTGCGCCCTCCCTCGGTGCCCCCGGGACATCGGTGATGCGCCGACCTGTTCAGCGCCGGTCTCCAGCACATCACATAACGCACTCACTTCGTCACCGTTCGTCGCGAATTGACGTGAAGGGGAAGAGATCGTTCCGGATGCGGCGGGGCGTGGGCGCGGGCGCGGGCAGAACGCGTCGTGGGGCGGGCGCGGGGCCGTCGGCGGCGTACGGCAGGCGCATCCGCTCAGACGAGGCGGACGGGCTTCTCCGGCCGCACACCCAGGGAACCGAGCCAGATACGCAGAGGCTGGGCGTCGCCGTCCTCGACGAGGCTCAGCACCGGCGCCATGAGGTCCGCCCGCCGCTCGCCGTCGATCAGCAGGGCCGGGCCGTCCAGCCAGTCCAGGCCGGGCGCCGCCCCCACGGTGTCGATCGCCGTGCAGCACACCATCGCGACGACGTGGTCCGCGAGCAGCTCGCGGCCGGTGCGCGGCGGCTGGAGCGGGAAGAGCGGCAGCGGGTCCCCGCCCCACAGGGCCAGCACCTCGCCCGCGCCGTCCCGCCCGGCGGGTGCGGGGCCGGCGGCTCCAGTGGGCTCGCTCCCCGCCTCCTCACGGGCCGTACGGGCCGTGAGCGCGGCCGCCAGGTCCTCGCTCGCCGCCCCTCCGGGCCGCTGCGACAGGTGCTCCATCAGCCGGGCCAGGGTCGGCCCCTCGGGCCCGGTCGCGGCCGGTACCCCCAGCTCGTCGAGGACCTGGTGGATACGGGACGCCTCCGAACGCCACTTACGGTCCACGACCTCGTCCGGATAACGCTGCCAGTCCACCGGGGACCAGTCGGGGCCGCCCTCGGCGGGGCCCCCGTGGAACAACCGCGCCGCCAGCAGCGACGCCGCCTCGTCCACGACTCCGGGCTCCTCCAGCAGGTCGCAGGCGGGACGCTCCCCGAGGCGCGAGGTGAAGCCCTCGGCGAGACGGTCACGCCGGGACAGCTCGGTGAGCGCCGACACGACGCCCGCGTCCAGCCGGGAGGGCCAGCGGCCCATGCGCCAGGCGGGCAGGGCGACCCTTGTCAGCAGCCGGTCCCAGCCCGCGTAGGCCAGGCCCACCTGCTCCTGGGCGACGATCCGCAGGCCGTAGTCCACAGCCTGTGCACGCTCGGACGCGGCCGCCGCGACCCAGCGCTCCATCTCGGCGGCGTGCAGCTGACAGCCGCGCAGCAGGACTCGGGCGATCCGGCCGGTCAGGAGGGACAGCGGCCTGCCTATGGACTGCTTCCCCGGGCCGGCCGCGTCGGCGACGGCCGCGTCCAGGCCCCGGACGAAGCGGCGGGCGGCGGCTATGTCGGGATCGGCGGCGAGACCGGTGCCCGCGACGACCGGGCCGAGCACGGCCCGCAGCTCGGCGACGCGCATCCACCAGAGGAACGGGGAACCGATGACCAGGACCGGCGCCTCGCCCGAGCGCCGCCTGGTCCTGGCTATCGCATGGGCCGGATGCGTACGGTCCTCGAGCCAGCTGTCGCAGTCAGGGGTGAGCGCGAGCGCGGAGGGTGCGGGCACGTCGAGGCGGTCCGCCAGGTCGTGGACCAGCCGGTAGAGATCGGGGGCCGAGCGCTCCGGGAGCTCCACCGTGGGGCTGAGTGCGGGAGTCGCCCGGGCGATTACGGCGGCGACGGCCGCGGCGGCGAGCAGCACGACCACGGCGCACACCGTCAGCGTCCAGCGCGCGGCGTCCCAGCCACCGCCGTTCATCCGCCCCATCGCGCCGCCGGCCAGCAGGATCACGGCGGCGGCCGCGGGGAGCAGCGCCACGGCGGTCGCCCAGCCGCGGACGCGCAGCACGGCGAGGGCCTTGGATCGGGCGCCTCGAGCGCCCACCGACTCCCCGATAGCGGTACCGGACACGACCGGACGTCACCCCCTTTGCCCTGCGACGGTGTTGGTCACTCCCCCACTGTGGCACCGCCCACTGACATCGCAATGCCGGTGGGCCAAGTGCCGGAATGCCTGCGCGGCACCCTAGTTGGGGCTTCGGCGACCGTCATCCGGATGGCTCAGGCATCACTCGATGGAATGGCTTTGGGCAAAGGATCGAACCGGCCGGACGAGCGATGACCCAGGTCGCGAAAGGGCAGGTCGGGCCCGGGTTACCCGGCGTACGGGCCGGGTCTGCGACTCCCGCCACGCGGCGGTGGCTCGGAGCCGGGCGGTTCGACCGGTCCGGCATGCGGACGGGGCCCGGCGCGGTGTGCGCCGGGCCCCGTCCGGAAGAAGGTGCTCGCATGCGGGAGCCACAGGGGCCCGCGGCCGGTCAGCCCTCCGCGGCGGCGCGCGCGATGTCGGTGCGGTGCTGGGAGCCCGACAGGCGGATCCGCGACACCGCCCGGTAGGCGCGCTCGCGCGCCTCGGCCAGGTCCTTGCCCGTCGCCGTCACCGACAGCACCCGGCCGCCGGCGCTGACGACCGCGTCGCCGTCGCGCTTCGTACCGGCGTGCAGGACGTACGCGTGGGGCGCGTCCTCGGCGGCGACCTCGTCGAGCCCCTCGATCGGGTCGCCGGTGCGCGGCGTGCCCGGGTAGTTGTGGGAGGCGACGACGACGGTCACGGCCGCGTCGTCACGCCAGTTGAGCGGCGGGAGCGTGTCCAGCGTGCCGTTCGCCGCGGCGAGCAGGACACCGGCCAGCGGCGTCTTCAGCCGGGCGAGCACGACCTGCGTCTCGGGGTCGCCGAAGCGCGCGTTGAACTCGATCACCCGCACACCGCGCGACGTGATCGCGAGACCCGCGTACAGCAGCCCGGAGAAGGGCGTGCCTCGGCGGCGCAGCTCGTCGACCGTCGGCTGCAGGACGCTCTCCATGACCTCGTCGACCAGCTTGGGGTCGGCCCACGGCAGGGGGGAGTACGCGCCCATGCCGCCGGTGTTCGGGCCCTCGTCGCCGTCGAGCGCGCGCTTGAAGTCCTGCGCGGGCCTCAGCGGCACGACCGTCTCGCCGTCGGTGACGGCGAAGAGGGAGACCTCGGGGCCGTCGAGGTACTCCTCGATGACGACCCGGCCGCACGCCAGCGCGTGCTCGCGGGCCTGCGCCAGGTCACCGGTGACGACGACGCCCTTGCCCGCGGCGAGCCCGTCGTCCTTGACCACGTACGGAGCGCCGAAGGCGTCGAGCGCCTCGTCGATCTCCTCCGGGGTCGTGCAGACGTAGCTACGAGCCGTGGGAACTCCGGCCGCGGCCATCACGTCCTTGGCGAAGGCCTTGGAGCCCTCCAGCTGCGCCGCGGCCGCCGAGGGACCGAAGCACGGGATCCCCGCCGCGCGGACGTGGTCGGCGACACCGGCGACCAGCGGGGCCTCGGGGCCGACGACGACGAGGTCGGCGCCGAGGACGGTGGCGAGGCGCGCGACGGCCGGACCGTCCAGCTGGTCGACCGGGTGCAGTTCGGCGACCTCGCCGATACCGGCGTTTCCGGGCGCGCAGTGCAGAGCGGTGACGTCGGGATCGAGGGACAGAGAGCGGCACAGGGCGTGTTCGCGGGCGCCGCCGCCGATGACGAGGACCTTCACGGCGCAAGCCTAACCGCCGAACACCGGACGGTGTCGTACGGGCCTCCGAGGGCGGGCCCGCTACTCGTTCGTATATTCCTCCACGACCGTGGCGCCGAGCTCGCGCACGATCAGGTCGTGCCCGGAGAGCGCCGAGTCGACGAGGTCGGGGTCGTCCTCCTCCGGGACGTCGTCCTCGAGCGAGACCGGCGGGGGCGACGGGGGGCTGTACGTCTCCGCCGGACGGGCCGGCTCCGGGGCGGACCGCTGCGCGGCCGCCTGCTGAGGCGCGGGCGGCGCGGCCGGAGCAGGCCGGGGTGCGGGGGCCGACGGGGCGGGCGGGGCCGGGGCGGCGGGCGGCCTGCTCTGGCCGTGGCCGGAGGGAGCGGACTGGCCGCCGTAGCCACCGGGACCGCTCTGGCCGCCGTAGCCTCCGGAGCCGCCGGAGGGCTGGCCTCCGCCCGGGCTGCCGCCCACGCCGCCGGACGGGTCGACGATCGCCTCGACCTTCCACTGCACATTGAACTGCTCGGCGAGCGCCTGCTTCAGGACGTCCTCGCTGCCGCTGCTCGCGAAGTTGTCCCGGGCACCCGCATTGATGAAGCCGAGCTGGAGGGTGGTGCCGTCGAAGCCCGCGACCTGCGCGTTCTGGCTGAGGAGGATCCAGGTGAAGCGGCGGCGGTTCTTCACGGCCTCCAGGATGTCCGGCCACATGTTCCGCACCTGGCCGGCGCCCTGGGACATGACGGGGGCCGGTGCGGGAGCGGCGGGGCCGGCGGGCGCGGGCTCCGGGGTGCGTGGCGGCTGGGGCGTCTGCGGGGCGGCGGGCGGCGCACCCTGGCCGGGGGCCGAGGCGGTGGGCCAGCCGCCGGGACGGCGGGGAGCCTCCGGCGCTCCGCCGGCACCGGTGGCACCCGGCCAGGCACCTGGTCGGGCGGGCGCGGGCTCCGGGGCGGGTGCTGCCACCGGAGCGACGGGAGCCGGTGTGGCCGGGGCCGGTGTGGCCAGGGCCGGTGCGGGTGCGGGTGCGGGCGGGGCCGCATCGGGCCGTACGGCGGCGCGTGCCACCGCCGGACCGCCCCCCGGCGGCACGGGCGCGGGCGCGTGCGCCTGGGCCTCGGGACCGGGGACGTACCCCATCGCGGGCACCGGCCCGCCCGCCGAGAACGTCGCGCCGCGCTCCAGCCGGTCGAGCCGGGCCTGCACGGAACGCTCGTCGTCGAAGGCGGCGGGCAGGAGCACACGGGCGCAGATCAGCTCCAGCTGGAGCCGCGGCGACGTGGCGCCGCGCATCTCGGTCAGACCGGTGTTCACCAGGTCGGCCGCGCGGCTCAGCTCGGCCGCTCCGAAGACGGACGCCTGCGCCTGCATCCGCTCCACCACGTCGGCGGGCGCGTCGATCAGGCCCTTCGTCCCCGCGTCCGGGACGGCGGCCAGGATCACCAGGTCCCGCAGCCGCTCCAGGAGATCGGCGACGAACCTGCGCGGGTCGTTCCCGCCCTCGATGACGCGGTCGACGACCTCGAAGGCCGCGGCGCCGTCCCCGGAGGCGAAGGCGTCCACGATCGAGTCGAGCAGCGACCCGTCCGTGTATCCGAGGAGGGCGGTCGCCATGGCATACGTCACACCGTCCTCGGCGGCGCCCGCCAGCAGCTGGTCCATGACGGACATGGAGTCACGCACGGACCCGGCCCCGGCGCGCACGACGAGCGGCAGCACCCCGTCCTCGACGGGGATGCCCTCGCGGCCGCAGACCTCCGCCAGGTACTCCCTGAGCGTGCCCGGCGGCACGAGACGGAACGGATAGTGGTGCGTCCTGGACCGGATGGTCCCGATGACCTTCTCGGGCTCGGTGGTCGCGAAGATGAACTTCAGGTGCTCCGGGGGCTCCTCGACGACCTTCAGCAGAGCGTTGAAGCCCGCCGACGTGACCATGTGGGCCTCGTCGATGATGTAGATCTTGTAGCGGCTGCCCGCCGGCCCGAAGAACGCCTTTTCGCGCAGGTCACGGGCGTCGTCCACGCCACCGTGCGAGGCGGCGTCGATCTCGATGACATCGATCGACCCCGGCCCGTTGCGCGCGAGGTCGCGGCAGGAGCGGCACTCGCCGCAGGGCGTCGGCGTCGGGCCCTTCTCGCAGTTCAGACAGCGGGCGAGGATGCGGGCACTGGTCGTCTTGCCGCAGCCGCGCGGCCCGCTGAACAGGTACGCGTGATTGACCCGGTTGTTCCGCAGGGCCTGCTGCAGCGGGTCGGTGACATGCTCCTGCCCGATGACCTCGGCGAACGACTCGGGGCGATAGCGGCGGTACAGCGCAAGGGACGACACGCTTACGAGGTTATCGGGGCCCGCCGACAATCGACGCCGCCCCGAGGCCCTGGGCCCGCACACGCAAGCGCCCCTCACGCACCCGCCAGAGCCGACCTACCCTTGCTGCCTTCCGGCCCTGGGGGAGTTCAGTCAGATAGCGCCACGTGAGGGGCTGCGCCCAGGTTACCCGATGCAGGGGGGTGCTCGGGCCCCCGGTTCCGAGGCGGTGCGAACGGGTTCGCGAGCACTCCTCGACGTCATGTAATGTTTCCGGCGGAGGATTCGCCTAGAGGCCTAGGGCGCACGCTTGGAAAGCGTGTTGGGGGCAACCCCTCACGAGTTCGAATCTCGTATCCTCCGCCAGTGCCTCACCGGGCACGATGTCGAAGGGCCCCACCGCTTGCGGTGGGGCCCTTCGGCGTTGCCCGCCCCGGTCGGCGATCGCCGACCGACTACGGCAGGAGCTGCTCGGTCCAGATGCATTTGCCGTGGGAGGTGTAGCGGGTCCCCCAGCGCTGTGAGAGTGCGGCGATCAGCTGCAGGCCGCGGCCGCCCTCGTCGGTCTCCAGCGCGCGGCGAATGTGGGGGGTGGTCAGGCTGCCGTCGGTGACCTCGCAGATGAGCGAGCGGCTGCGGATGAGGCGCAGCCGGCTGGGACCGCTCGCGTGACGGATGACATTGCCGACGAGCTCGCTGGCTATCAGTTCCGTGGTCCACATGAGGTCGTCCAGATCCCAGTCGGTGAGCTGGTGTCGTATGTGGTCGCGGGCCTGGCCCGCGGCGATCGGGTCCTCGGGAAGCTCCCAGCACGCCACGTCCCCGGCGGCGAGAGCGTGGGTGCGGGCCACCAGCACCGCTGTGTCGTCGCTGGTCTGTTCCTTGGCGGGGAGGAGAGCGGACGTGAGCTCGGTGCACAGCCGGTCGAGGCACCGGGCGTCGGCATCCCGGTCGGCGGCCGTGGCGCCCGGATCGCGCCCGTCGGACAGCCCGTCGGACATGTGGGCGTCGGTGAGCGCGGTGGCCAGTTGGGCCATGCCGCTGTCGATGTCACGGAACGAGGACTCCACCAGGCCGTCGGTGTAGAGCACGAGCAGGCTTCCCTCGGGCACCGTCAGCTCCACCGTCTCGAAGGGCGGCGTGGCCGCGCCGAGCGGCGGGTTCTGGGGCAGCTGCGGGAAGTGGACGGTGCCGTCGGGCTGGACGAGGGCGGGTGGGGGGTGCCCGGCCCGGACGAGGGTGCACACCTGGTTGACGGGGTCGTAGACCGCGTACAGACAAGTGGCGTAGAAGTCGTCGCCGAGGTCGCTGACCAGGTCGTTGAGGTGCGAGAGCAGCTCGTCGGGGGGCAGTTCGAGTCCCACGAGTGTGTGGACGGCGGTGCGCAGGCGCCCCATGGTGGCGGCTTCGGACAGTCCGTGGCCCATGACGTCGCCGATGACGAGCGCGACTCGTTCGGCGGACAGCGGGATGACGTCGTACCAGTCGCCGCCGACCTCCAGGCCCTCGGTGGCCGGCACGTAGTGGGCCGCGCTGGTGACGGCCGGCAGGGAGGGCAGGACGAGCGGGAGCAGGCCGCGCTGCAGCTCCTGGGCGCGGGTGTGCTCGGCGTCGTACAGGCGGGCGCGTTCAAGGGCTTGGGCGACCAGCCCGCCGAGCGCGGTCAGCAGGGCCTGGTCCTCCTCGCTGAAACGGCGCGGCTGCGAGAAGGAGATGATCAGGCAGCCGACGGGACGGCCGGAGACGATCAAGGGCAGGTACGCCCAGGCATGCTTCCCTCCCGAGAAGGCGAGGTCGGCGACATCCGGATAGCGTTCGCGGAACTCCTGCCTGGAGAGGACGTATTGCGGGGCGCCGTGGTGGACGGCGTCACTGACCGGGGTGTGATCCGCCAGGCTCATCCTCTCGGGGAAGTCGTCCAGAAACTCCTGCGAGTACCCGGCGCTTCCTGCCACCCGGAGGCTCTCGCCGTCCACGAGCTGCACGAAAAGGCCGCTGGCACCGAAGAGGGGCAGGGCACGTTCTGCGACGGTTTCCACGACGTCGCTCACCGCGACCGCCTCGGCCAGCGCCGCGTTGAGGTGCCCGATGTACGTGGTGCGCTGGGCGGCGGCGCGCTGTGCCGCCTCGCGCTGCTCGTCCGCCAGCCGCTTCTCGGTCACGTCGGTGAGGTACACCGTCACACCGTCCGGCGAAGGGACCAGACGCAGGTGGTACCAGCGCCGGTTCGTCGGCCACTCGACATCGAAGCCGGTCGGAGTGCCCGCGGCTGCGGCCTGCCGGCAGCGGTCCTCCAGATCGGGCACTTCGGCACCGGGAACGTCCCACAGCACGCGGCCGAACAGTTGCTGCGAGGGGCCGAGGAGGCGCTCGGCGTGGAGGTTGACGAACGCGATCCGCCAGTCGGCATCCACCATGAGGAAGCCGTCGCTCATGTGCAGCAAGGAATGGGCGACCGAGTCCAGCGCCGTCCGCTTCTGGGTCGTGTCCCACACGGTGCCCATGAAGCGAGCCGGTTCGCCGTCGTCGCCGAGGACGACCTGGGCGCGGGCCTCTATCCAGACGACAGTGCCGTCCGGCCGGCACAGCCGGTACTCCGCCGCGTACTCGCCGCGCTGCCGGACGGCCTGCTCCACGGCGGCCACGACGCGCGGCAGATCGTCCGGGTGGACGAGCCCCACAACGGTGTCGACCCGTCCGTCGAAGGTCTCCGGGTCGATGCCGAGTATGGCCATCGTCGTCTCGTCATAGACCACGTCGCCGGTGCGGAGGTCCTGCTCCCACCTGCCGACGCGGACCGCCTCGCGCGCTTGCCGGAGCCGGGGCCCGGCCAGCTGCTCCACGTTCCACCAGGCGGGGCCGAGGCTGCCGGTGGCAGGAGCGGGATGTGCCAGACGCTCGCACACCCACCGCGCGAGCGCCTCGAGAAAGTCACGCTGCGCGACCGAGGGAACCCCGCACACGGTCACGACGGAGAGCACTCCGAGCGGGCTGCCCTCCGCGGCGAGCAGCGGGACAGCCACGATCCCGGTGTCGGCTGGAAGGGCGTAGGTCTGCGTGCCGGTCGTGGGCAGCCACACGAGCGTCCTGTCCCGCAGGGCCCGGACCGGTGCGGTCTCGTCCTGCCGGCCGAGGGTCTCCCACTTCTGGGCGAATTCCCGGGGCAGTCCGCCCGTCGCCGCCAGGTGCAACGGCCGGCTGTCACCGGGTATGCGCAGGTGCACCATGCCACCGAGCCCACCGAGAGCGGCCACGGCGTGATGCAGCGCGAGCTGCATCACCTCTGCCTGGGTCTGCCCGTCGCCCGAGTTCCTGAGCACGCGCAGTCGGGCGGCTTCCGGCGCCTCCGTTGTCGTCGGCGGAGCCTGACCGAGCTGTTCATTTGGGGCCATATGGATCACACTCGCCGTCCACCGGGCGGGGCGACATTTACCCTACTCGCGCCTATACAGGTCGAATAGGCGCCGTGTCCGTATCATCCCACCCCCATAGAAGTCTCCGGCATCCTGAGGCATTGAGCGTCATCCTTCCTGAATGCGCAGGTGGAAAGGCCCAGGCCCGGCGATGGCCGGGGTGAGCCCGCAGGTCGCGCCCGACTCCGGGTGCGCGGGGACGGGGTCACCGGCGCGTCACGGACCTGCGGGTGCGGGCCTTTGGGGAGACTTTCCGTCATGACCGACGCAACCAAAGCAGTCCTCGAGGGCGGCCCCGCCGATCTTCCCGAGCGGGTCGTCTCCCTCTCCGAGCCCGTCTCGCCCGGGGGCGACCTCAAGATCCCGTTCCGCGGCGGGTACGAGCACTTCAAGGCCACGTCACGGCGGCAGGAGACCGCCGAAGGGGCGTTGCCCGTCTACGAGTGGTGGGAGCGCACGGAGCTCCCGGGCTGAGCGCCGCTCACGCCGTCGCGCCCGCCACCTCGTGCGCCGTGCGGACGAAGGCGCGGACAGCGCCCGTGTCGTCGCCGGCGCGCCAGACCAGGCCGTAGCCGATGGGGTCGGTGTCGACGAACGGGACGTAGGCCACGCCGGGCCGCGCGTGGTACGTGGCGGAGTGCGCGGCCGGAAGCAGGGCGCCCTTGCCGCCCGCGACCAGCATCAGGGCCTCCTGCATGTTGGTGACGGCCGGGCCGCGGCCGATCGGGCGGCCGCCCGGCGTGCGGGCCGGGAGGCGGTGCTCCAGCCAGTGATCGGGGACGTTCCCGGCGATCGTGAGCAGCGGCAGACCGGCCAGGTCCTCCAGCGACACCGCCTCCCGCGCGGCGAGGGGATGCCCGCCGGCGATGGCCAGCACCCGGCCCTCCGTGAGCAGGGCAGGGCCCTCCCCCAGGTCCTCCTCGCGCACCGGCAGCTCGGTGAGCTGGACGTCGAACTCGCCCTTGCGCAGCGGCCCGTACGGATCGGCGAGCGGCACCTCGCAGATCTCCACGTCCAGCTCGGGGTGGCGGGCCCGCAGCGCCTCCGCCGTCCGCAGCACGATCTCCCCCGCGGGCGGGCTGGAGAATCCGACGTGCAGCACTCCGGCGACGCCGCGCGCGGCCCGGGCGGCGCGCGCGACGGCGGCCTCGATCCCCCGGTGGTGCGGTTCGAGGTCGTCGCGGAGCTGCCTGCCGAGTGCGGTGAGGGCGACGCGGCGGCTCGTGCGGATGAACAGGGCTGCCCCGACGCGCCGTTCCAGCCGCTGGACGAGCTGGCTGACGCGCGCCCTGGACAGGCGCATGCGGTCGGCCGTGCGTCCGAAGTGCAGTTCCTCGGCCAGGATCAGAAAGCACTCGAGTTCGTCGCGCTCCACTGGCACCCCTCGCGTCTGCGGCCGGCGATCGGTAAGCGTGACTGAACGAACGTTGCCTTCTTCGCCGTTGTTCCTTCCTCACGGCTGCTCGAAGGTGGTTGAGCCGACAACTTCCTTCTCTCTTCGGGGCTTTCGTATGAGTACGCACACGGGTGCGCAGACACAGAAGCACGGCTCACCGCTCGGCCCGCGACGCTGGGGCGTGCTGTTCGTCCTGTGCGGCGCGATCTTCCTGGAAGGCATCGACGTGGCCATGCTCAATGTGGCCCTGCCGTCCATCCGGGCCGATCTCGGCCTGGACACCGGTCAGTTGCAGTGGGTCATGAGTGCCTACGTCCTCGGTTACGGCGGCTTCATGCTGCTGGGCGGGCGGGCCGCCGACCTCTTCGGGCGCCGGCAGATGTTCGTTCTGTGGCTGACCGTCTTCCTGCTCTTCTCCGGTCTCGGCGGATTCGCCACCGAGGGCTGGACGCTGATCACCGCGCGGTTCGTGACCGGAGTCGCCGCCGCGTTCATGACGCCGGCAGGGCTGTCGATCATCACGACGAGCTTCGCCGAGGGGCCCGAGCGCAACAAGGCGCTGCTCGTCTACTCCGGTACGGCCGCGGGCGGTTTCTCGACCGGCCTGGTCGTGGGCGGCCTGCTGACCGCCGCCGACTGGCGGTGGGTGTTCTTCGCACCGGTCGCCCTGTCCGCCGTGGTCCTCGTCGCCACACTCGTTCTCGTACCGAGGACGCCCCGCCCCGGCCGCGGCGGGCAGAGCGTGGACGTCGCGGGCGCCGTCACCATCACCGCCGCGATCGTGCTGCTCGTCCTCGGCGTCGAGCGCGCCACGCACACAACAATCGGCTGGACCCTCGGCACGCTGGGCGCCGGCCTGGTCCTGCTGGCCGCGTTCGTCGCCGTCGAACGGCGCTCGTCCGCCCCGCTGGTGCGCCTGGGGATCTTCCGCTCCGCACCGCTGACGCGGGCCAATCTCGCCGGGCTGCTCTTCGCCGCCGGGTTCTTCGGCTTCCAGTTCCTGGTGGTGCTCTACCTCCAGGAGCTGCGCCACTGGTCGACGCTGCAGACCAGCCTCGCGATGATCGTCATCGGTGTCGACGCGGTCCTGTCGCCCACCCTCACGCCCCGGCTGGTGAAGCGCTTCGGCAACGCCCGGGTCATCTTCGCCGGGCTGCTCCTCGCGGCACTCTCGTACGCCCTGTTCCTGCCCGTCGGCGCCGACTGGACGTACGCCGCGATGTTCCCGAGCCTGATCGTCCTGGGTCTCGCCTTCGCCCTCGCGTACGGTCCGCTCACCATCGTCGCCACGGAGGGCGTGGCGGAGGAGGAGCAGGGGCTGGCGGGCGCGCTGCTCTACACCTCGTTCCAGTTCGGCGCCGCCGTGGGCCTGGCCGCCGTCACGGCGGTCAACGTCGCCGCCACCGACTCGGGCTCGCCCGCGGACATGCTCGACGGCTACCGTGCCGGACTCGTCGTTCCCCTCGCCGCGGCACTGCTCGCCGCCGCCGTCAGCGCATTCGGGCTGCGTTCCCGGCAGGGCGGCGCGGTCGTCACGGGTTCCGATTCCGCGGCCCGCCCCGAAATACCCGCCGCTCACTGATCCTTCCGCGACAGGTGCCGATACGACAACGCCGCAGACTTCGGTGTACGGACATGCGCAAGGGCCCCGGAACTGGATATTCCGGGGCCCCGTCCCACCCTCGCCGCACGCGCGGGTGCGAGCGGGGTGAGCAATGCTCGTGGCTGAGAAGACCGTGAGGTCGTTCTCAGATGCCGGTGGTCTGCACCTGGACGAGACCGTTGACCGCGCCGGTGACGGCGGCGACCGGCACGACGGAAGCGACGGACTGGGCAGCCCCGACGACGTCACCGACGTTCACGGCAGCGCCGTAGCCGTTGACACCGGCGTGGGCGCTGGCGATACCGCCGGAAATGCCGTCCAGCTCGCTGTCGGAGATCTCGGCAGTCTCAACCGGGGTGAAGTCGTTACGCACTTTCTCTCCCTTTTCCATACTGGGGGATTCCTGAATTGACACCGACCGAATTCGCATCAAAGGAAAAAGGCCGACGCAAACGGTCGCCTGACGCCCGGAACGGGTATCCATGATCACGACTACCGCACGACAGGATGAGATCACGTCAACAGACCAACTGACAACCTACCCTCCGGTTTTGACCGTGAATACTTCTTCACGACAACGTCAACTGACGTGCACTTTTGCCACACCGACCGGGGACGAATCCGCCCACCTGCCATTCGGGGCGAGATGTCGCCACATGTCTATTTCCGGGACGCATCGGGGTACAGATGAGTCGAAATTCACCGTGCCCGATGACTTCACGACACGGACCCGTTCCCCCTGCGGGGCCGCATACCGAGGGCGCAGGCCCGGAAGGGATGTCGACCATGCGCAAGCTGATGGTCTGCAACACCATGTCGCTCGACGGCTACGTCGAGCGCCCTGGCGGTGACGTCATGTCCCTGCCGTTCGACCACGGGTTCTCCGAGTACAACGCCGAGCGGCTGCGGGCCGCCGACACCCTGCTGCTCGGCCGCAGGTCGTACGAAGGGTTCCTGAGCCACTGGCCGGCGATCGCCGACGACCCCGACGCCCCGCCGCTGGAGCGGGAGATCTCGCGCCGCATCGACGACGTCGACAAGGTCGTCGTGTCGGACACGCGGATCGCCGAACTCAGGAACGGCCCGGGCCGCGACGTCATCGTCCTCGGCAGCCACATCCTGTGGAACGACCTGCCGGCCCACGGACTCGTCGACGAGCTGCACTTCATGATCGGGCCCGGTGTGGTGGGCGCGGGCACCCGCGCCTTCGAGAGCGGGCCGCCGTTGCCTCTGCGCCTGCTCGGCACCCCCACCTGGGACGGCTCCGGGCTCGTGCTGGTCCGCTACGCCGTCGAAGGGGACCGGGCGCGGTGACGGACGACGCGGACCAACGGGCGGACGTCGCGCAGGCGGTCACCGAACTGACCGCGCTCTACGGGCTGGAACGGCTCGCCGTGGAGGGCGGGTTGTTCCGCCGGACCTGGGCGGGGCCCCCGGACGCCACGGGCCGCCCGGCCGGTTCGGCGATCATCGTGCTGCTCACCGCCGACGACGACGGCTTCTCGGCCATGCACCGGCTGCCGGCCGACGAGGTGTGGCACTTCTACGGCGGCGACCCGCTGGAGCTTCTGCTCCTCGCCCCCGGCGGCGGCAGCCGGGTCGAGCTGATGGCCGCCCCGGGCTCCGGCGGACGGGTGCAGACCGTGGTGCCCGCGGGCACATGGATGGGTGCGCGCGTCGCACCGGGCGGGGCATGGTCCCTGTGCGGTACGACGATGGCCCCCGGCTTCGTCGCCTCCGACTACGAGGGCGGGGACGCCGGCGAACTCGTCGGCCGGTACCCGCAGGAGGCGGACCGTATCCGGGCGTTGTGCCGTCCCCACGCGCCCCTGCGCATGGACGACCCCGGCGCGTGAACGACGAAACGCATCGGACAGCGAGGCGCGCGACGACGGAGCGCGTCGAACCACGAGGCACGTGAACCAAGAGGAGACCGCCGATGACCGACCCCTCGCTGCCCCGGCTCACGGGTGCCGTCGCGCTGGTGACCGGAGCCGGAGGACTCGTCGGCGCGGGCATCGCGCGGCGGTTCGCGCAGGCCGGTGCCGCCGTGGTCCTCCACCACCGGCCGGGCGGACGGCCGGTCGCGGACCTCGCGGACGCGGTCGAGGCCATGGGCGGCGCGGCGCGGCCGGTCGAGGCGGACCTGACGGACGAGCGCGACTGCCACCGGCTGGTCGAGGCGGCGGCCGCCTGGCGTGGCCGGCTGGACGCGCTGGTCCACAGCGCCGGGATCCAGCCGGTCCAGGACCTCACGGACATGACCACCGAAGACTGGCGTCGCATGTCGGACACCAACGTGACCAGCGCCTTCTGCTGCACACAGGCGGCCGCCGCCGTGATGTCGGCCCAGGGCGGCGGCACGGTCACGCACATCGCCTCGATCGAGGGCAGCCATCCGGCGCCCGGGCATGCGCACTACAGCGCCGCCAAGGCCGCTCTGATCATGTTCGCCCGTGCCGCGGCGCTGGAGTACGGCCCGCGCGGTATCCGGGTCAACACCGTCTCCCCCGGCCTGATCCACCGGGACGGCATCGACGAGGCATGGCCCGACGGCGTCCGCCGCTGGACCCGGTCCGCGCCCCTGACCCGGCTGGGCCGCCCCGAGGACGTCGGCAACGCGTGCGTGTTCCTCGCCTCGGACGCCGCGGCCTGGATCAGCGGTCACGACCTGGTGGTGGACGGCGGCGTCAGCGCGCGCCCGACCTGGTAGCGGAGCCGCGGCACCGCACGGGCCCGTGCCCGTGCACACCCCTTGCCGATACGCGAATGCATCGGATACGTTCGCGCATCGAACGAGGGGAGCGGCCATGCCCGCCACCGCATCCGCATCCGCGGCCACCACCGAACCGCGGCCCGCATCCGCGTCCGCGCCCAAGCGCGTCACCGCACGCCGCGCCCAAACCCGGCGGCGCATGCTCGACGCAGCCCTCCAGGTGTTCGCCGACGAGGGCTTCGGCCGCTCGACCGTGGAGCAGATCTGCGAACGGGCCGGCTACACGCGCGGCGCCTTCTACTCCAACTTCTCCTCCCTCGACGAACTGTTCCTCGCCATGTGGGAGGAGCGCTCGCAGCGCATGCTCGCCGATCTGCGCGCGGCGCTGACCGAGGTCTCCGTCGCGGCCCCCGAGGAGGCGCTGCGGTCCGCGCTCCGCGCGATTCCCGTGGACGACGCCTGGTACAGGGTGACGGCCGAGTTCACCGCGCACGCACTGCGCAATCCGTCCCTGCGGCGCGTCATGGCGGCCCGCGAGCAGGCGATCCTCGACACGATCCTGCCGGTCGTCGTCGACGCGCTCGGGCGGACCGGGCGGCGCGTCCCCGATGTGGTCGCCCTCGGACAGGCCCTGGTCGCCGTGCACGACGGCACCGCGGTGCAGGTGCTGCTCGAACCGGGCAGCGAGGTGCCGCAGAGGCGCCGTGAGGAACTGTTCCTGAACGTCCTGCAGGCGTACAGCACGCCCGGCACCGAGGAGGCAGCGTGAGCGAGGACGCCGACGTCATCGTCGTGGGCGCGGGACTGGCCGGTCTCGTCGCGACGTACGAACTGACCCGTGCCGGGCGGCGGGTGGTGGTCGTCGACCAGGAGAACGAGGCCAATCTCGGCGGCCAGGCGTTCTGGTCGCTCGGCGGTCTGTTCCTCGTCGACAGCCCCGAGCAGCGCCGGATGGGCATCAAGGACTCCGTCGAACTGGCCCTGTCCGACTGGCTGGGCTCGGCCGGTTTCGACCGGGAGCGCGAGGACCGCCGGCCGCGCGAGTGGGCCGAGGCGTATGTGCACTTCGCCGCCGGCGAGAAGCGCAACTATCTCCAGCGGCTCGGGCTGCGCGTGATGCCGACGGTCGGCTGGGCCGAGCGCGGCGACGGTACGGCGGCCGGGCACGGAAACTCGGTTCCGCGGTTCCACATCACCTGGGGCACCGGCCCCGAGGTGGTGCGGGTCTTCCGCGAGCCCGTGCTCGCGGCGGCCGCCCGCGGGCTGGTGACCTTCCGTCACCGGCACCGCGTCGACGGGCTGATCGTCGAGAACGGGGCGGCGGTCGGTGTGCGCGGCACCGTACTGGAGGCGTCGGACCGGCCGCGCGGGGTCGCCTCCTCCCGGGAGCCCGCGGGCGAGTTCGAGCTGCGCGCGCAGGCCGTCGTCGTGACCTCGGGCGGCATCGGCGGCAACCAGGAGCTGGTCCGCGAGAACTGGCCCGCCGACCGGCTCGGCCCCGCGCCCCGGTCGATGATCACCGGCGTTCCCGCGTACGTCGACGGCCGGATGCTGGAGATCACCGAGCGCGCGGGCGGCTCGATCGTCAACCGCGACCGGATGTGGCACTACACCGAGGGCATCAGGAACTGGGACCCGATCTGGCCCGACCACGCCATCCGCATCATCCCCGGTCCCTCCTCCCTGTGGCTGGACGCGACCGGGCGCAGGCTCCCGGTGCCGCTGTTCCCCGGCCACGACACGCTCTCCACGCTGAAGCACATCGTGGGCACCGGCCACGACCACACATGGTTCGTGCTGACGCGGGCGATCGTGGAGAAGGAGTTCGCGCTCTCCGGCTCCGAGCAGAACCCCGACATCACCGGCAAGAACCTGAAGCTGGTGCTGTCCCGGGCGAAGAAGGGCGCCCCCGGGCCCGTGCAGGCGTTCCTCGACCACGGCGAGGACTTCGTCGTACGGCCGACCCTGGCGGAGCTCGTCAAGGGCATGAACGACCTCACGCCCGACTGCCCGCTCGACTTCGCCCAGGTCGAGCGGGAGGTCCTGGCACGCGACCGCGCGGTGGACAACGCGTACACCAAGGACGTCCAGCTCATGTCCGTCGTCAACGCCCGCGCGTACTGGCCCGACCGGCTGACCCGGGTCGCCAAGCCCCACCGCCTCCTCGACCCCGACCAGGGCCCGCTCATCGCCGTACGGCTGCACCTGCTGACCCGCAAGACGCTCGGCGGCCTGGAGACGACACTGAACTCGCAGGTGGTCCGCCCCGACGGATCCGTCTTCGACGGCCTGTACGCGGCCGGTGAGGTCGCCGGGTTCGGCGGCGGCGGGGTGCACGGCTACAACGCACTGGAGGGCACCTTCCTCGGCGGCTGCGTCTTCTCCGGCCGTGCCGCCGGCCTCGCGATCGCCCGGCGGCTCGCGTGACGAGCCGGGGCACGGCCCTGGTGACGGGCGCGTCGTCGGGGATCGGCGCCGCCGTGGCCGCGGCGCTTGTTGGGCGCGGCTACCGCGTCTACGGCACGAGCCGCGACCCTGCGTCGGTCGCCGACCCGGTCCCCGGCGTCGAGTACCTGGCCCTCGACCTCTCCGACGACGCGTCCGTCGAGGCGTGCGCCGCGGCGGCCGGCGCGGTGGACGTCCTGGTCAACAACGCGGGCGAGAGCCAGAACGGGCCGCTGGAGGAGCTGCCCATGGAGGCGCTGGAACGGCTGTTCCGCGTCAACGTGCTCGGGGCCGTACGGCTCACCCAGCTCCTGCTGCCCGGCATGCGGGCCCGCCGGCGCGGCCGGGTGGTCATGGTCGGCTCCATGCTGGCCAGCTTCCCGCTCGCGTACCGCTCCTCGTACGTCGCCTCCAAGGCGGCGATCAAGGGCTTCGCGAACGCGGCGCGGCGCGAGGTCGCCCCGTACGGCGTCGGCATCACGACCGTCGAGCCGGGGTCGATCAACACGGGTATCAGCGAGCGCCGCACGCAGTACGTGGCCGATGACTCGCCGTTCCTGACGGAGTACCGCACGATGCTCGCCGCGCTCAACGCCAACGAGGCGAAGGGCATCCCGGCCGCACGCGTCGCCTCCACCGTGGTGCGGGCGATAGAGGCGCCGCGGCCGAAGCCGCTCTACGCGGTGGGCAGCAACGCGCCCGTGGTGTTCGCGCTGCGCAGGCTGCTGCCGAGAGCGGCCGTCGAGCGCATGGTGGCCCGCAGGCACGGGCTGCGCCGGCGGCACCCGGTGTGACGCGCGGCGTCAGACACCGTGTGCCGCGTCGAGCCGCGCCCGCTGCTCGGGCGACAGCTCCAGGTCCACGGCGGCGAGGCTCTCGTCGAGCTGCGCCACCGAGGAGGCGCCGACCAGCGGGATCACCGGGATCTCACCGCCGATCAGCCAGGCCAGGACCACCTGGTTCGGGCTCGCCCCGGTCTCCTTCGCGACCTCGCGCAGGGCGGCGAGCCGGGCGGGGGTGCCGGAGTGGTCGAAGGCGGGCCCGAGCGGCTTGTCGTCGCGTACGTAGCCGCCGCCGAGCAGCGGCGAGTAGGCAACGAGCGCGAGGTCCGGCTCGGCGCGAACGTAGGACAGCAGGTCGCCGCCCACGACGCCGATCTGCCCGTCCGGGGAGCGCAGCGTCGGCATGTCGGTGCGCTGCCGCACGTAGCTGTGCTGGTACTGCAGCACCTCGTATCCGGGCAGCCCGGCCGCCGCGGCCAGGTTCCTCGCCCGCTCCACCCGCCACGCCCAGTGGTTGCTCACCCCGAGCAGGCCGACCGTGCCGTCCTCGACCAGGGAGCCGAACGCTCCGACGGTCTCCTCCAGGGGCACCGACCGGTCCTCCACATGCGCGTAGTACAGGTCGAGCCGGTCCACACCCAGCCGTTCCCGGCTGCGGTCGGCGGCCTCGCGGATCACCTCCGCCGACAGGCCCTCGATGTGCCGCGAGAAGCCGGTGCTCGGCGCGAGGGGCCGCCCCCCGACCTTGGTGGCGACGGTGATCTCGTCGCCGACGCCCCGGCTGCGCCGCCAGCGGCCGATCAGGCTCTCGCTCTCGCCGCCCCGGGTGCCGTTCACCCAGAACGCGTAGTTGTCGGAGGTGTCGACGAAGGTGCCGCCGGCCTCCGCGTACCGGTCGAGGATGGCGTACGACGTGGCCTCGTCGGTGGCGGTGCCGAAGAGCATCGCACCGAGGCTGAGGACGCTCACCTGCCGCCGGGTCGCCGGTTCGGTGCCGAGCGTGCGGTATCTCATGCGGGTCATGGCGCGGAGTCTGCTCGCTGGAGTGCACGCGAGGTCAACCCTTCCTGCCGGTACGGTGATCCGGCCGAACGCAGGGGGAAACGATGGCCGGGGATCCGCGGGTGCTGCTCACCTCCGCGCAGGAGACGTCCACGACCGCGCTGCTGGCGCGGGCGGCCGCCGGACGGGGCATGCACGTCGCGGTCCTGACCGGCCCGGCGGCCGTCGACGCCGTGGCGGGGCGGGCCGTGCACTGGTACGGCGGTCCGCTGGCAGCGGCGCGCGCCGCCGGCCGGGCCGGCTTCGCGCTGCTGGAGCCCGCCGACGACTGGCTCGTACGGCTGCCGCGGGAGTACACCCGGCGGCGCGTCGAGCTGACCACGCTGTCCGAGGCATGGGCCGCCCGGCACCCGGTGTTCGTGAAGCCGCCGCGCGACAAGACGCTGCCCGCCGCCGTCTACGCCGACGGATCGCGGCTGCCGCGCGGCGGCGACGGAATCGGGCCCGGCACGGCCGTGCTGGTGTCGGAGGTGGTGACATTCGCCGCCGAGTACCGGCTCTTCGTGCTGGACGGCGAGGTCGTGGCGGCGAGCAGGTACGCCGTGCACGGCCGCCTCGACACGGCACCCCTCGGCGACGGGCACGAGGGACACGGACGCGCTCCGCTTCGCCCGGCGACTGCTGGGCGCGGTCGCCGGGACCCTGCCGAGCGCCGTCACCGTCGACGTCGGACTCGCACAGGACCCCGACACGGGTGCGGAGCAGTGGGCCGTGGTCGAGGCCAACATGCCCTGGTTCTCGCACAGCTACTGCGCGGATCCCGGCCGGGTGCTCGATGTCGTCCTGCGCGCCGCCGGCCCCCGCGACCTGGTCTCCTCGCACGATCTCGGCTTCGTCCGGGCCGCCGCCGCGCCCGCCTGAGAAAAAAGTCCGGCGCGCCCGTCGAGAATCCGCCGGCGGCTCCGACGTCCCCTGTGAGAGTTGCCCGCAAGGGGCGGCAGCGAGGGGCCAACGCCCCGGGACCAAGGAGCGAGACCGTGAAGTATCTGGTGATGATTCAGGGCACGCAGGCCGACTACGAGGCGATGCGCGGCAAGGCGTCGCCGGGAGCGCCCGCGTGGAGCGAGAAGGAACTGCAGGCGATGTACGCGTTCATGCAGTCCGTCAACGACGACCTGTCCGAGTCCGGCGAGTACGTCGAGGGGCAGGGCCTCGCCGAGCCCGCGCTCGCCCGGCACGTGACCTCCGGGAAGGACGGCCGGCCGGTGATCACCGACGGACCGTACGGCGAGACCAAGGAAGTCCTCGCCGGTTTCTGGATCCTGGACTGCGAGAACCTGGAGCGGGTCACGGAGATCGCCGCGCGGATCACGCAGTGCCCGGTCCCGGAGGGCAGCACCGAGTATCCGGTCGTGATCCGGCCCATCCTGGACGGCGGAGGCGATGTGTGAACCGCGCGCCCGGGACCGAGGACCTGCTGCGCCGCCACGCGCCGCAGGTCCTCGGCGCGCTCGTGCGGCGCTACGGCCACTTCGACCTGGCCGAGGACGCGGTGCAGGAGGCCCTGCTGTCGGCGGCGGAGCAGTGGCCCGTCGGCGGGGTGCCGGACAATCCGCGGGGCTGGCTGATCCGCGTCGCCTCCCGCAGGCTCACGGACCTGCTGCGCGCCGAGGAGGCACGGCGGCGGCGGGAGGAGACGGCCGCGCGTCTCGCCCCGACGGACGCCTTCCGCGCGCCGCCGCCCGGTGAGAGCCGCGCCCCTTCCGAGGACGACACCCTCACCCTGCTCTTCCTGTGCAGCCACCCCGCGCTGTCCCCGGCCGCACAGGTGGCGCTCACGCTGCGGGCCGTGGGCGGCCTGACGACCGCCGAGATCGCCCGCGCGCATCTGGTGCCGGAGGCGACGATGGCCCAGAGGATCAGCCGGGCCAAGCAGAAGATCGCGGGGCTGCCCTTCCGCCAGCCGGGCCCCCTGGACCGCGACGCCCGTCTCGCCGTCGTCCTCCAGGTGCTCTACCTGATCTTCAACGAGGGGTACACGGCCACGTCCGGCGCCGCCCTGCACCGCGCCGACCTGGCACGGGAGGCGATCCGGCTGACCCGCGAGGTGCGCCGTCTGCTGCCGCGCGAGGGCGCGGTGACCGGGCTGCTGGCGCTGATGCTGCTCACCGAGGGGCGCACGCCGGCCCGTACGGGACCGCACGGCGAGCTGGTCCCGCTCGACGAGCAGGACCGCGCCCTCTGGGACCGGGACGCCATCGCCGAGGGCACCGCCCTGGTGGAGGAGGCCCTGACCGGGGGCCCGATCGGCGCCTACCAGCTCCAGGCGGCCATCGCGGCCCTCCACGACGAGGCGACGCGTCCCGAGGACACCGACTGGCCGCAGATCCTCGCCCTGTACGACCTCCTCGTCGACGGCTTCCCCGAGCCGATGGCCGAGCTCGGCCGCGCCGTGGCGGTGGCGATGGTGCACGGCCCGCGAGCCGGGCTCGGCGAAGTGGCGCGGCTCGAGGACCGGTTGCAGGGCCATCACCGGCTGGACGCCGTACGGGCGCATCTGCTGGAGCGTGCGGGTGACAGGGAAGGCGCTCTCGCCGCCTACCAGTCGGCGGCACGGCACACGCTCAGCCTGCCCGAGGCCCGCTACCTCCAGATGCGGGCGGCCCGGCTCACGTCCTGACGCGCGGGCCACGGCGCTGGCGGCCCGTACGCCGCCGGGCGATCATCGGGGCATGGACGCCACGATTCACCTCGCCCAGCAGCCCGACGCCGACGCGCTCCTCGGCCGCAGCCCGCTCGCCGCCCTCGTCGGCATGCTGCTCGACCAGCAGATCCCCATGGAGTGGGCGTTCACCGGCCCCTACACGATCGCCCAGCGCCTGGGCACCGACGACCTGGACGCCGCGCAGATCGCGGCGTACGACCCGGACGCCTTCGGCGAGCTGCTCCGCCAGAAGCCGGCCGTGCACCGCTACCCGGCGTCGATGGCCAAGCGGGTGCAGGAGCTGTGCCAGTTCCTCGTCGACGAGTACGACGGCGACGCGAGCGCCGTGTGGCGGGACGTGGCGAGCGGCGCCGAACTGCTGGCCCGGCTGAAGGCACTGCCCGGCTACGGCGATCAGAAGGCGCAGATCTTCCTGGCGCTGCTGGGCAAGCAGTACGGCGTCACGCCCGAGGGGTGGCGCGAAGCGGCCGGGGCGTACGGCGAGAAGGACTCCTACCGTTCGGCGGCCGACATCACCGGCCCCGAGACGCTGGCCCGGGTGCGGGCGTACAAGCAGGAGAAGAAGGCGGCCGCCAAGGCGAAGAAGACGGCCCCGAAAAACCCCTGATGGCGGCACATGGACGTGGAAGCAACCCGTCCGGGTGTCAGGAGGATGAAATGCGCCGTCAGTTGTGGCACAGGTGTTCCCAGAACCCCCGGCAGATCGCTAGCTTCCCTTCAACCCACGTTCGCACCGGGAAGGACCTCTGTGAACGCAACCCCTCGCAGAGCCGCGGCCACCCTGGCCGCAGCCGCACTCGCGACCCCGCTCCTGCTGGCATCCGCTTCCCCTTCCGCAGCCCACCGTCCCGACCCCGCGGATCGCGCGGCGAAGGACGCGGCGAAGCTGGCCGGGAAGCTGGTCGACCGTGCGTCGGCCGACGACGCCTTCGAGCACCTCGAGAAGTTCCAGCAGATAGCGGACTCGTCCGGCGGCCACCGCGCCGCCGGATCGCTCGGCCACGACGCGTCGGCCGCGTATGTGTACCAGCAGATGAAGAAGTACGGGTACGACGTCTCGTACGAGAAGTTCGAGTTCGTCTACACGCAGACGCTGGCGGAGAAGCTGTCGGTTCTCTCGCCGTCGCCGGCCGACCTCACCATCAAGGCGATGACGTTCACCACGTCCACCCCGGTGGGCGGCGTCCGCGCCGCGCTGGCCGCCGTGCCGGTGGACGACACGACCGGCTGCACGGCCGGTGACTACGCCTCGTCGGCGTTCACCGGCAAGATCGCGCTGATCAAGCGCGGTGGCTGCACGTTCGCCGAGAAGCAGGCCGCCGCGGCCGGCGCCGGTGCGGTCGGCGCCATCGTCTACAACAACACCGAGGGCGTGCTCTCCGGCACCCTCGGCGAGGCCGGCGCGGGGAAGATCCCGACCGGCGGCATCGCCAAGGCCGACGGCGAGAAGCTCGCCGCCGACCTGGCCAAGGGGCCGGTGAACGTCTCCTTCGAGATCCGCCAGCTCCAGGAGAAGCGCTCCACCAACAACGTGATCGCCGAGACCCGCCACGGCAACGCGGCCAACACCGTGATGCTCGGCGCGCACCTCGACTCGGTCACCGAGGGCCCGGGCATCAACGACAACGGCTCCGGCTCGGCCGGTCTGCTCGAAGTCGCCCAGGAACTGGCCAAGAAGGAGCCGCGGCCCGCCAACAAGGTGCGCTTCGCCTGGTGGTCGGCCGAGGAGAACGGACTCCTCGGCTCCGAGCACTACGTCGCGCACCTGAGCGACCTCGGCAAGAAGGAGATCAAGCTCTACCTGAACTTCGACATGATCGCCTCGCCGAACTACGGGCTCTTCGTCTACGACGGCGACGACTCCGACCGCGTGGGCGCGGGCCCCGGCCCCGCCGGTTCGGCGCAACTGGAGCGCGACATCAACGAGTTCCTCGACCGGCAGGGCCACCCGCACGAGGGCACCGACTTCACCGGCCGTTCCGACTACGGCCCGTTCATCGAGGTCGGCATCCCGTCCGGCGGCACGTTCACGGGTGCCGAGGGCATCAAGACCGAGGCACAGGCGAAGAAGTTCGGCGGCACGGCGGGTGTCGCGTACGACCCGAACTACCACGCCAAGGGCGACACCATCGAGAACATCGACATGGACGCCTTCGCCGTGAACATCGGCGTCATCGCCAACGCCGTGGGCACCTACGCCCACGACCTGAGCTCGCTGCGCAAGCCGGTCGTCAGCGTCCCGACGGACGGTGACGCGGGCAGCGGCGGCGGCCTGCACGACGGACACGACCACGAGGTCACCGAGTAACGGCACACGCGGAATCACACATCGGCGCGCCGCGGGATCACCTCCTGCGGCGCGCCGTTCCGAACAGGGAGCGCGTGATCTCCCGGCCGAGCTGCGTACCGACCGAGCGCGCCAGCGACCGGAAGACGCCGCTGCCCATGACCTGCTCGGCGAGCGACTCCTCCCGCCTCTCCCCGGTCCGCCGCGCGGGCTCAGGCTCGGCCCCGCGCTCGGCCTTCCGCGCCGCCTCCTCGGCCGCCGCCTCCGCCGCCCGCTGCTCGGCCGTCAGCCGCTCGTACGCCGACTCGCGGTCGACAGCCTCGGCATAGCGCCCGTACAACGGAGATCCCTCGACCGCCGCGTCCAGCGCGGCCGCATCGACCGGACCCATCAGGGACTGCGGCGCGCGCAGCCGGGTGACGGCGACCGGCGTGGGCGCGCCCGTGTCGCTCAGCACGGTGACCACCGCCTCGCCCGTCCCCAGCCCGGTCAGGACCTCCTCCAGGTCGTACGGGGACTTCGGGAAGGTCCGCACCGTGGCCTTGAGGGCCTTGGCGTCCTCGGGCGTGAAGGCGCGCAGCGCGTGCTGCACCCGGTTGCCGAGCTGTGCGAGCACATCGCCGGGCACGTCCTTCGGGGTCTGCGTGACGAAGAAGATCCCGACCCCTTTCGAGCGAATCAGCCGCACGGTCTGTGTGATCGACTCCAGGAACGCCTTCGACGCCTCGCTGAACAGCAGATGCGCCTCGTCGAAGAAGAAGACCAGCTTCGGCCGGTCCAGGTCGCCGACCTCCGGCAGATCGTGGAAGAGGTCCGCGAGCAGCCACATCAGGAACGTCGAGAACAGCTGCGGCTTGTCCTGCACGGCCGGCAGCTCCAGCACGGACACGAGCCCGCGCCCGTCGGCCGCCGTGCGCAGAAGGTCGGCCGTGTCGAAGGCGGGTTCGCCGAAGAAGCCGGACGCGCCCTGCTGCTCGAAGGCCGTGAGGGAGCGGAGGATCACCCCGGCCGTCGCGGGGGACAGGCCCCCGATCGTCTTCAGCTCCGCCCGGCCCTCGTCCGACACCAGGAAGGCGACGACGGCCCGCAGGTCCTTGAGGTCGATCAGCTCAAGGCCCTTGCTGTCGGCGTAGTGGAAGATCAGTCCGAGGGACTGCTCCTGCGTCGGGTTGAGCCGGAGCACCTTCGCCAGCAGCAGCGGACCGAAGTCGGTGACCGTGGCGCGCACCGGAATGCCCGGCCCGATGCCGCCGAGCCCGTAGAACTCGCACGGGAAACCCGCCGCCGACCACCGCTGGCCGACCTGCCCGGCCCGCTCCTCGACCCGCCCGCCGCCCTGCCCCGGGGCGGAGATCCCCGACACGTCGCCCTTGATGTCGGCGAGGAAGACCGGGACGCCGTTCGCCGAGAGCTGTTCGGCGATCAGCTGGAGCGTCTTCGTCTTGCCGGTGCCGGTCGCGCCGGCGACCAGACCGTGCCGGTTGAGCATCGACAGCGGGACGCGGATCTGCGCCCCGGGCAGGCACTGCCCGTCCCACAGCAGGGCACCCAGATCGAGCGCGGAACCGGTGAAGGAGTAGGCCGACGCGATCTCCACGGCGGGCTTCGGAAGCGCCACGGCGGACCCGATCTCTTCGACGGCGCCCTGTCGCACTGGCTCCTGAGCTGTCATGAGAGACCCCCGTTTTCCGTTTTGCGTACTTTTTCACAGGATCGCACTGCGGTTCCGCGGCTGCGCCCGGTGCCCCTTGGCCGGTAGGCTTTCCGTGTGATCTTCAAGCGCATCGGCAACGGGCGGCCGTATCCCGACCACGGCCGGGAAAGCACCCGACAGTGGGCGGATGTCGCGCCGCGCCCGGTCCGCCTCGATCAGCTCGTGACGACCAAGGGCCAGCTGGACCTGGAAACGCTGCTCGCCGAGGACTCGACCTTCTACGGCGACCTCTTCGCCCACGTCGTGAAATGGCAGGGCGACCTCTACCTGGAGGACGGGCTCCACCGCGCCGTGCGCGCCGCACTGCAGCAGCGCCAGGTGCTGCACGCCCGCGTGCTCGAGCTGGGCTGAGCCCCGCGGCACGGCCGGCTGCTGACCCTTTCGGGGTCTTTCGGCACCGTACGGACGCAATCAGCTGATCGTTTAGTAGGCACGGCGACCGGGCCGCACTACGCTGCGCCCATGAGCATGCTCACTCCCCCCGGCATGGGCGGAAAGTACCGCATCACGGGCAACACATACCCCCGCATGCGACGCCCCCGGAACCGCCGCAGAATCGTCTTTGCGGTGGTGGCGGCGGTGATCGCCCTCGGGCTCGCCGGCTGGGGCACGGTGCAGCTCGTGGACGCCTTCACCGGCGGAGGCAAGAAGTCCACGGCGGGCGCCAAGCGCGACTGCGAGCCGGTCCCCACCCCCTCCGCGGCGCCCCTGCCGCCGAAGCCCCGCCACGTCACGGTGAACGTCTACAACGCCACCCCGCGCAGCGGTCTGGCGAAGGCGGCGGCCGACGAGCTGAAGAAGCGCGGCTTCACGATCGGCAAGGTGGGCAACGCGACGCCGGAGTACGACAAGAAGGTCCGCGGGACCGCGGTGCTGCTCGGCGGTCCGACGGCCCACGAGGGGTACTTCCGCGTACTGGGCACGCAGCTCGTCGGCACCCAGCTGAAGACCGACACCCGCAAGACGGCGGACATCGACCTGATCATCGGTACGGCCTTCAAGGCCCTGGAACCGAAGCCGAACGCGGACGCGGCGCTGGCGGCGCTGGCCGCCCCGGCCCCGAAGCCGTCGGCTTCTTGTTAGAGGTCGTCCGCTCCTCGGGGCGCCTGGCACGTGGGCGTGGGTCGAGCACGGTCGACCGTCGACACCCGCTTAAAGCGCCCCGTGGGGGTCCCCCCGGCGAAGCCAGGGGGAGAACCGAGCCCTCATTGGACCGAGCCCCAATTAATCAGCAGTCCCGTACATGCGGTCGCCCGCGTCACCCAGGCCCGGGACGATGTAGCCGTGTTCGTTCAGGCGCTCGTCGACCGACGCCGTCACCACCGTCACCGGCGTGCCCGCCAGTTCGCGCTCCATCACCTCGACGCCCTCCGGCGCCGCCAGCAGCACGACCGCGGTCACGTCGTCCGCGCCGCGCTTGATCAGCTCGCGGATCGCGGCGACCAGCGTGCCGCCGGTGGCCAGCATCGGGTCCAGCACGTAGACCTGGCGGCCGGACAGGTCCTCCGGCATACGCGTCGCGTACGTCGACGCCTCCAGCGTCTCCTCGTTGCGGATCATCCCGAGGAAGCCCACCTCGGCGGTCGGCAGCAGCCGCACCATGCCGTCGAGCATGCCGAGACCGGCCCGCAGGATCGGTACGACGAGAGGGCGCGGGTGCGAGAGCTTGACGCCGGTCGTGCCCGTCACCGGTGTCTGGATGTCGACCTGCTCGGTGCGCACGTCCCGGGTGGCCTCGTACGCGAGCAGGGTGACCAGCTCGTCGGCGAGGCGCCGGAAGGTCGGGGAGTCGGTGCGCCGGTCGCGCAGTGTGGTGAGTTTGTGCGCCACCAGCGGGTGGTCGACGACGTGGATCCGCATGGCGCCAACAGTAGCCCGCACTCGCATCAACAGGGGTATCGGAGGGAAGGTGGTGGGGTACCCCCGGGCTGCAGGCACGAGGGCATACGGAGCACTCGTGGGGTGGTGTGACCGATGGCGGAGTCCGAGCCGGAGCGCGACGAGGAGCCGGAGACCGACGCGGAGCGCCGCAGGCGACGCGCCCAGTTCCTCCGCGAGCTCAACGAGGCGAAGGCACTGCGCGACCGGGTGCAGCCACGACGGGCCCGCGCGGCCCGGATGCGCCAGCAGATGCGGATGCGGACGTTTCGCTGGTGACCCCGCGGGGTTCCCCAGGAGCCGGCCCCCGCAGAACTGGTGGCCGACGCAACGACGGAAGACCTCTCGCAACGCGGATGTTTCTGCCACGATTCCGAGTGGGCGGGGCAGACATCAGCGCACCGCCGGTCGTCACACCTCTGATCAGTGGGAGAGTCACGGTGTACTTCGCCGCACTGCTCGCGCGCACTCAAGACGGGTGGGAAGCGAGCGACACAGAGCTCGACGATGTGGAGACGCTGTCGGATCTGACCGACCTGGCCCGCGATGCCTCGGTGGACGAGGACACGGTGCTCGTCTTCATCGAGCAGGAGGACGCCTGGTTCGGCATCGTCCGCGTCGAGGGCGAGGAGGACCCTCGTATCTTCGTCTCGGACGCGGCCGCGGCCGCACGCTCCTCGTATGGGGAGATCCTGACCAACGAACTGCTCGGCGGGGACGATGACGACCCGGCCGACGACCTGGACGCCCTGGACCTCGACGGCACCGAGGACGGGGAGACGCAAGCGGACGACGACGAGGACACGGCGGACGGCGGCGCTCTGGAGAGCGGCGAGACCGTACCGTCCGGGCCGGTCGGCGACCGCGAGATCCTGATGGACCTCGGACTGTCGGAGAAGGAGCTGCTGGCGCTGGACACGGACGCGCTGCTGGAGATCGCCGAGGCGCTCGGCGCGGGCGAGGTCCTGGAGACCGTGCGCTGACGATCACGTGATGGAAGATCCGAACGACCCCGTACGCGGCCCCTGGCAGGCGCCCATGCGCCTGGCGATCGAGGAGGCCGAGCGCGCGGCGCGGGCCGGTGACGTACCGGTCGGCGCCGTCGTCCTGGCCGCGGACGGCACGATCCTGGCCACGGGCCACAACGAACGAGAGGCGACGGGCGATCCGACGGCGCACGCCGAGGTGCTGGCGATCCGCCGTGCGGCCGCCCGTCTCGGCGCGTGGCGGCTGACCGGCTGCACGCTCGTCGTCACGCTGGAACCGTGCACGATGTGCGCCGGCGCGATCGTGCAGTCCCGCGTGGACCGCGTGATCTACGGCGCACGCGACGAGAAGGCGGGCGCGGCCGGTTCGCTGTGGGACGTCGTACGGGACCGCAGGCTCAACCACCGGCCCGAGGTGGTGCTCGGTGTGCTGGAACGCGAGTGCTCGAGCCAGCTGACGGCCTTCTTCCGAGACCGCCCCGCGGCCGGCTGACACGCGTGCCGCCCCCTCTTCGGCGGCGGCACGGATACCGATTTCGGCGTACGGGCCACCTTGGGCTAAGCTCTCTCCCGGTAGCGTGTCCGAGCGGCCGAAGGAGCTCGCCTCGAAAGCGAGTGTGGCGCAAGTCACCGAGGGTTCAAATCCCTCCGCTACCGCTCTTGTCGAAGGGCCCCGGTGCAGTCGCGCCGGGGCCCTTCGTGCATGCCCCACGGCCGGGGTGGCCGGAAAAAACCGCTCGGTTAGACTCACGCGACGCACGGGCAGGGCAGGCAGGGCAGGGGAGACAGGGGCCGAGGGTGGAAGCGAAGAAAGTCGCTCTTTACATAGTCGTCGTCTTTGTCCTGTACACGATCATCACCTCCCCCGAGAAGGCCGCCGATCTCGTCGGGATAGGGTTCGAGGGCATTTCGGACGCCGCGCAAGGTGTCGGACAGTTCATGACCGAGCTCGTCAACTAGACCGGCAGGCATCCCGTTCAGCCCCGCCCCCCAGTCCCCCAGGAGTGCCCCTTGATCCGCCATCTGGTCCTCTTCAAGCTCAACGACGGCGTCGAGCGCGACGAGCCGCGCGTGACCGCCGGCGTGAAGGCCTTCCAGGAGCTGGACGGAGTCGTCCCGGAGCTGGAGTTCTGGGAGTGCGCCTGGAACATCACCGACCGGCCCATCGCGTACGACTTCGCCGTCAACTCCGCCGTGGCCGACACCGACGCCCTGAAGCGCTACATCGAGCACCCGGCCCACCAGGCGGCCGCCGCGCAGTGGCGTGAGTTCGCCACCTGGGTGATCGCCGACTACGAGTTCTGAGCGCTCCGCACCCCGTACCCCTCGCCGTCACGGCGAGGGGTTCTTGTGTTTTGCGGCTCATCGGATGCCAACCCGCCGTCAACACGGCGTTATCGGGTGCTTGCACACAGTGGACATGTCTTGTGATGCTATGACCGCTTTTGACGGATGAGTTGACCGAAATCGACCGCAAAGGGGTGGCGTGACCGTGCCGGCCAGTACTGCGCCTCAGGTGCCACCTCAGAACGAGAGGCCGGACGAGACCCCAGCCGTCACCGTCAGGCCGGGGCCCCCCGCCGTCGCCGCCAGGCCGCAGAGCCGGGGCGCCGACACCAGGGCCCTCACCCAGGTCCTCTTCGGCCGCCTCAAGACGCTGGAGCCGGGCAGCAAGGAGCACGCCCGGGTGCGCTCGGCGCTCATCGAGGCCAACCTGCCGCTGGTGCGGTACGCCGCCGCCCGCTTCCGCTCCCGGAACGAGCCGATGGAGGACGTCGTCCAGGTCGGCACGATCGGGCTGATCAACGCGATCGACCGGTTCGACCCGGACCGGGGCGTGCAGTTCCCGACGTTCGCCATGCCGACGGTCGTCGGCGAGATCAAGCGCTACTTCCGCGACAACGTCCGTACCGTGCACGTGCCCCGGCGCCTGCACGAGCTGTGGGTCCAGGTCAACGGCGCGACGGAGGACCTCACCACGGCCCACGGCCGCTCGCCCACGACCGCGGAGATCGCCGAGCGGCTGAAGATCGGCGAGGACGAGGTGCTCGCCTGCATCGAAGCGGGCCGCTCGTACCACGCCACGTCGCTGGAGGCGGCCCAGGAGGGCGACGGGATGCCCGGCCTGCTCGACCGCCTGGGCTACGAGGACCCGGCACTCGCCGGCGTCGAACACCGCGACCTCGTACGGCACCTGCTCGTCCAGCTGCCCGAGCGCGAGCAGCGGATCCTGATGCTCCGCTACTACAGCAACCTGACACAGTCCCAGATCAGTCAGGAACTGGGTGTCTCGCAGATGCATGTGTCACGACTGCTGGCGCGGAGCTTCGCGCGTCTTCGATCCGCAAACAGGATCGAAGCGTAACCAGAACGGGTAGACCCCTTCCGAGCTCCTGAGGGTGAATCAAAACCCTTGCACCCCTGGCTTCCTGGGCATTTCGCCCCGATACTTGTCGACATGTCACTACAGCGTGTTGCCGACATGTGACATTCTGCGGGAACCGCGTTTGCCGCAGCCCCGCCGCCGGTATTCAGGTGGAGGCTGCGTTCCTCAGTCGGTCGCGGCCACCGCGACCGTCCGCGACCTCAAGGGGGTGGCATGTCCGCAGAACAGGGCAGCTCGAAGGTGCTCACGCGTGCGCCCGGCGCACCCGCGCCCGTCGTGTCCGACAGCTCGGAAGCCATCGACACCCGCACTCTGTCCCGCTCCCTGTTCCTGCGGCTGCGCGCGCTGGACAGCGAGGGCGCGGCCGACGACAGCCCGGAGCGCACCTACGTGCGCGACACCCTCATCGAGCTCAACCTGCCCCTCGTGCGGTACGCGGCGGCCCGCTTCCGCAGCCGCAACGAGCCGATGGAGGACATCGTCCAGGTCGGCACGATCGGCCTGATCAAGGCGATCGACCGGTTCGACTGCGAACGGGGCGTGGAGTTCCCGACGTTCGCCATGCCGACGGTCGTGGGCGAGATCAAGCGCTTCTTCCGCGACACCTCGTGGTCGGTGCGGGTGCCGCGCCGGCTCCAGGAGCTGCGGCTCGCGCTCACCAAGGCCAGTGACGAGCTGTCCCAGAAGCTCGACCGCTCTCCGACCGTGCCCGAACTGGCCGCGGTGCTGGGCGTGTCGGAGGAGGACGTGGTCGACGGCCTCGCCGTGGGCAACGCGTACACGGCCTCGTCGCTGGACTCCCCCTCGCCCGAGGACGACGGCGGCGAGGGCTCCCTCGCGGACCGCCTCGGCTACGAGGACAGCGCACTGGAGGGCGTCGAGTACCGCGAGTCGCTCAAGCCGCTGCTGGCCAAACTTCCGCCCAGGGAACGACAGATCATCATGCTCCGCTTCTTCGCCAACATGACGCAGTCGCAGATCGGCGAGGAGGTCGGCATCTCGCAGATGCACGTCTCCCGGCTGCTGACGCGCACGCTGGCGCAGCTGCGGGAGGGACTCATCGCGGACTGAGGCGGCACGAAGTGCGCCCGCGCTCTTCTGAATTGACGGTACGTCAGCGACACTGACCGCCATGCGGCGACGTCGACGGACTGGGATCGTGGCGGTGGCGCTCTGCCTGGGCGGGGCGCTGACCGCGTGTTCGGGCACCCCTGGCGAGGGGCGGATACCGCTCGGGGCCGCGGGCTCCGGTCCTGCGCCGACGGGCGCGGTCCCGCCCGAGGGCGGCATCGTCCTGGTCCCCCTGGACGAAGCGGACGTGCCCGGATCGCCGCGTACGCCTGCCGGCGGTGACGCGCCGGCCCCGCAGGCGCCCGCTCAGGGCGAGGTGCCGCCCGCCGCCGAGCAGCCTGCCACGGGTACGGGCGGCCCGCCGGACACACCCTCGCCGGGCGCTCCCGGCACCCCATCGCCCCGGCCGCCGTCGCCTCAGCCGCCGCCCAGCAGCCCCGCGCCTCCGGCGGGCCCGGCGCTGCTCCAGCTCACCGAACCGGTCCGCGAGGCGCTGGACGAGCGCTGGTGCGAGCGGGTCACCGTGGAGTTCCGCAACACCGGGGGAAGAGCGGCGACTTCGGGCACGGTCACGTTCGCCACGCACGTCATCGGCGCGCTCGGGATCGACTGGGCCACGATCGAGACGGCCCAGCCGCTGCCCGCGCCGATCGCGCCCGGAGCCCTACGGAAGAAGGCGTACACGGTGTGCGTGGAGGCGTGGCGGGTGCCGCTCGGGATGCACATCGAGACGCGGGACGTCACGGCCGAGTGGACGTGAGCCCCGGGCCGTAACGGTCAGCCGAGGGCGAGCCAGGCCACCGCGCCGAGGACGACGACCGCGGCGATCACGCCGACGATCAGGCCGACCCGCGAGGACGATTGCGCCGGGGCCGCCGCGCGGCCCTGCGGGGCGCCCTCGTCGACGAACGCGCGGAACATCTGCGTGCTGCCGGCCGGGTCGTAGGTGCCCTCGGGGCCCTGGCCTTGGGGAGCATGGGGGTTGTGTGCCATGGGGCAGGACCCTAGCGAACGCGGATGTCCCACCCAACCCCGGGAGCGTGCCCGATGCGCTTTCCCGGCGCGATGACCGTTCCATGACTCTGCACATGCAAAGCCTTTTGGGTTCCTTTACCCGTTGAAGCCCATTTTCGTTTGCCTGTAGCAACCAATCGCTTCTATCGTTGCCCTAAGCAACAAGATGTCCCGGAGGGCCCATGGCCGAGCGCAGTCAGTACGAGGAGCTGGCCCGGCAGATCAGCGCCATGGGCGCCGTGAAGCGGAGCCTCGCGCGGATGCTGCCCCTCGAGTGCCCCTCCGGGTCCGCCGCCGTACTGGCCCTCGTCGACCGGTACGGAGAGATGCGGATGAGCCGCCTCGCCGAGCTGCTCGCCGTCGACATGTCGGTGACCAGCCGGCACGTCGCCCACGTCGTGGAACGCGGCTGGCTGGAGCGCTCGCCCGACCCGGACGACCGGCGCTCGCGCATCCTGCGGCTCACCCCGGCGGGGGCGGACCTGCTCGACGACCTCGGCCGTCGGACGACGGACCTGTTCGCCCACCGCCTGAAGGACTGGTCCGACGACGACGTCGGACAGCTGAACGCGATGCTGGCCCGCCTCCGGGAATCCGTGGGGGACTGCCGGGCCCACGCCACCCGTACACCCGCACAGACGACGTAAGGAAGTTCATGGCTACGACCACACCGACCGGTGTGCGGGGCCGCCACGCCAGGCACGGCGGCGGGCAGGCCCCCGACGCCGACGCGCCGATGACACACCGGCAGATCATGGAGGCACTGTCCGGGCTGCTGCTCGGCATGTTCGTCGCGATCCTGTCGTCGACGATCGTCTCCAACGCCCTGCCGGAGATCATCAGCGATCTCGGCGGCGGACAGAGCGCCTACACCTGGGTCGTGACCGCCTCGCTGCTGGCGATGACCGCGACCACACCGCTGTGGGGCAAGCTCGCGGACCTGTTCTCCAAGAAGCTGCTGGTCCAGATATCGCTGATCATCTACGTCCTGGGCTCGGTGGTCGCCGGTCTGTCGCAGAACGCGGGCATGCTCATCGCCTGCCGCGTGGTCCAGGGCATCGGCGTCGGCGGCCTGTCCGCCCTCGCCCAGATCGTGATGGCCGCGATGATCTCCCCGCGCGAGCGCGGCCGCTACAGCGGCTACCTCGGCGCCACGTTCGCCGTCGCAACCGTCGGCGGCCCGCTGCTCGGCGGCGTCGTCACCGACACCGACTGGCTCGGCTGGCGCTGGTGCTTCTACGTCGGCGTGCCGTTCGCGGTCATCGCCCTGATCGTCCTGCAGAAGACCCTCAGGCTCCCGGTCGTTGGGGTCCCCCATGCCGAAGGCCAGGGGAGGGAGGTGAAGGTCGACTGGTCGGGCGCGTTCCTCATCAGCGCCGCGGTCTCGCTGCTGCTGGTCTGGGTCACCTTCGCGGGCGACAAGTACGGCTGGCTGTCCTGGCAGACGTACGCGATGGTCGGCGGTTCCGTCGTTCTCGGCGCGCTGTTCCTGCTCGTCGAGTCCAGGGCGAGCGAGCCGATCATCCCGCTGCGGCTGTTCCGCAACCGCACCATCACGCTGGCGTCGCTCGCCTCGCTGTTCGTCGGTGTCGCGATGTTCGCCGGCACGGTCTTCTTCAGCCAGTACTTCCAGCTGGCCCGCGACAAGTCGCCGACGATGTCCGGCGTCATGACGATCCCGATGATCGGCGGTCTGTTCCTCTCCTCCACGGTGAGCGGCCAGATCATCACCAAGACGGGCCGCTGGAAGGCCTGGCTGGTGAGCGGCGGTGTGCTGCTCACCGCGGGCCTCGGCCTGCTGGGCACCATCCGCTACGACACGGACTACTGGCAGATCGCGCTCTTCATGGCGGTCATGGGCCTCGGCCTCGGCATGATGATGCAGAACCTGGTGCTGTGCACGCAGAACCAGGTCGCCCCCGTGGACCTGGGCGCGGCCAGCTCGGTCGTCACCTTCTTCCGCTCCCTCGGCGGCGCGGTCGGCGTCTCGGCGCTCGGCGCGGTCATGGCCAACCGGGTCACCCACTACGTCAAGGACGGGCTCGCCGAACTCGGCCCGCCGGGCGCGGCGATGGACCACGGCGGCACCGGCGGCGGCTCCATCCCCGACCTGGACGCGCTGCCCGCCCCCATCCGCACGGTGATGGAGACGGCGTACGGACACGGTGTGGCGGACGTCTTCCTCTACTCCACGCCGTTCGCCCTGGTCGCCTTCCTCGTGACCCTGTTCATCAAGGAGGTCGCCCTGAAGAGCAACACCACCGACGAGGGCGCCGCGGCCGAGGCGCCCGCCCCGGCCCAGGCGGTCGCGGCCGAACCTGCCGCCGCCACGGGCACGGACCCGGTCGCCGACGCGGACACCGATCCGGTGGGCGTCGTGGGGGTCTCCGTACGCGGGGTGGTGCGCGGCGGTGAGGGCGCGGCGGTGCCGCGGGCGGCGGTCACGCTGAGCTCGCCCGCCGGCCGTCAGCTCGGCCGCGCGGTCGCCCGGTCCGACGGCGCCTACGCGCTGGACGCCCCCGGCGCCGGGTCGTACGTGCTGATCGCCTCGGCCGACGGCTTCCAGCCGCAGGCCGCCACGGTGGTCGTCGGCGCCGAGTCGCTGGCCCACGACATCCTGCTCGCCGGGACGAGCGGCCTCGCCGGGACCGTGCGGGCCGCCGACGGAGAGAGCCCCGCCGAGGCGCGACGGTCGTCGTGACCGATGTCAGCGGTGATGTGCCGGCCACCGGGAAGAGCGCGGAACAGGGCGACTTCGCGTTCACCGAGCTCGTGCCCGGTGCGGATGGGGGCGCCCCCAGGCCGAAGGCTGGGGAGGTCGCGGTCGACGCCGCCGGCTACCGCCCGCTGGCGCTGACCGTCGAGATCGGCGGCCCGGGCGTGACCCGGATCGAGGCGGTCCTGCAGCCCGGGGCGCAGGTCCTCGGGACCGTGCGCGCGGGCGCCGGGCGGCGGCCGATGGCCGACGCCCGGGTGACCCTCGTCGACGCGGCCGGGAACGTGGTCGCCACGGCGACGACCGGCGACGACGGCGCGTACGCCTTCGCCGACCTCGACGCCGGCGCGTACACGGTCGTCGCGGCCGGATGCCCTCCCCCGCTGCCTTCGGCGCGGGAGGTGCCCCCAGTCGCCGGCGTGCTGACCGTGGCCGACCGCGGGGTCGACGGCGACATCGAACTCGCCCACCCGGGCGAGTAGTCGGTCTCCCGGTCGCTCTTCGAGCGGAGAGACGACGGGGACGGGGCGGCAGGCAGGGGACGGCCTGCCGCCCCAACATCCGCGCGACGGCGGAACCGCGCCGCGAGGACTTCGCGATGAACTGCAACCAGGTCGTGCAGGCGGGCATCGCGGCCATCGGGACGACGCTGCGGGTGGAACTGGACATCCAGGCGGTGCAGGGCGCCTCGCTGCCGTGGCACCGGGCCGGGGGTCAGGTCCTCGCGGACCGCTCCACCATCGCCTCGATGCCGGCCACGAGGAGGTCGAGGGCGAAGGCGAAGTCCCGCTCGCGCATCTCCTCGACCGTCTCGCCGCCGCGCGCCTCCATCAGCTCCGTGGCGTGCTCGAAGTCCTTCTTGAACTCCGGCTGTTCGCTGATCGTCCCCATGGCCTGGCGGAAGTACTCGTCCTGGCTGAGCCCGGCCGAGGCACAGCGCTGCACGAAGTGGCCCTCGATCGTGCCGAATCCGTACACGAACTGGAAGACGGCCGCGAGTCCGCCCATCTGGCCGTCCGGCGGCAGACCGGTGTCGCGGATGACCTTCTGGACGGCGTGGGAGAAGGCCATCGAGTGCGGCCCGATGTTCAGGAAGGTGCCGATCAGCGCGGAGACCCAGGGGTGGCGTACGAGCAGGGCCCGGTAGCCGCTCGCCAGTGCGCGCAGCTGGTCGCGCCAGTCGGCGGCGCCTCCCGTGCCCACCTCTGGCAGCGTGAAGGTCCCGAAGACCGAGTCGAGCGCGAGCTCCAGCAGGTCGTCCTTGGTGTCGACGTACCAGTACAGGGACATCGCGGTGACGTTCAGCTCGGCGGCGAGCTTGCGCATGGAGAACTTCGCCGCGCCCTCCGCGTCCAGCAGCCGGACCGTGGCATCGATGATCTTGTCGCGGTCGAGTCCGTCCGGCTGGCCCGCGCCCGGCCTGCGCCCGCGCTCCGCCTTGTTCTCCAGCCAGACGCTGGTCTTCGTGGGACTCTTCGCGCGGTCGGCCGCACTCACCATTGCGCACCCTCCTCGGTTCCTCCGGCTGCCACCGGCCGGCCGGGCGGACCGGAATGTGCAGGTCCGCCCGGCGTCGATGCTATGCCGCCGTCTTCGGCGCGTCTGCACTCCGCGGATCGGCCGGCTGCCGGCCGGGTTCGGTGCCCTGGCCGTTGTCGGGCTCCTGGCCGCCGTCGGGGTCCGCGGCGGCCCGGTGCTCGGTGCCGTCGGGGCCCGCGGGGGCCGGATCCGTGCTGTCCGGTGCCGCGTTCTCCGCGCGCCGCAGGAGCAGCGCCGCCAGAAGACCGCCCGCCAGCACCGCCACCGCGCCGACCAGCTGGCTGGTCTCCAGGCCGGAGGCGAAGGCGTCCGCGATCCTGGCCCGTTCGCCCGGCCCGTCGGCCGCCGCCAGCGCGGCGGGCAGCGAGGCCGCGCCCACCACCGCCGGAACGAGCGCGGCGAAGCGGGAGTTCAGTACGGCGCCGAGGACGGCGACGCCGAGGCCGTTGCCGAATTCGGCGAGCGTGCCGTTGATGCCGGCTCCGACGCCCGCCTTCGCCGGCGGGATCGCGCTCATGATCGCGTTGGCCATCGCGGGCGCGGACAGGGCGACGCCCGCGCCCATCACGACCAGGCCGAGCAGCATGCCCCCGTACCCGTCGCCGCCGAGCAGGGCGATCGCCGCCAGACCGGCCGACACCAGAGTCATGCCGGCCGCGATCAGCCCGGGTGTCCCCAGCTTGGGCAGCAGCCGGGCGCCGACGCCGGTGACGTTGAGCGCGACGACGGTCAGCGCGAGCGGGGCCGTGCGCAGACCGGCGTCCAGCGGGCCGTAGCCCAGCACGAACTGGAGGTGCTGGGTGAGCAGGAACAGCGAGCCGCCCATGCCGAACGCGACCAGGACCGCGCCCGCGACCGCACCGATGAAGCGCTGGTTGCGGAAGAAGTGCATGTCCAGCATCGGGTACGGGACGCGCAGCTCCCACAGCACGAACACGCCGAGGACGAGGACGCCGAAGGCCGCGGACGCCGACACCTGCGCGGACGTCCAGCCGTGCTCGGGACCGGAGATGATCGCGTACACGACAGCGGTCATGCCGAGGGTGGAGAGCAGCGCGCCGAGCAGGTCGGGCCGGTCGCCCTGGGGGTTCTTCGACTCCGGGACGAGTGCGACGACGGCGAACAGGCCGATCGCCGCGACCGGGATGTTGACCAGGAAGATCGCGCCCCACCAGAAGTGGTCGAGCATCACGCCGCCGATCAGCGGACCGGCCGCGAAACCGAGGGAGTTGACGGTCGACCAGAGGCCGATCGCCTTGACCCGCTCGGCGTCGTCGAAGATCTGCACGACGACGGCGAGGGTCGTCGTCATCAGCAGCGCGCCGCCGACGCCCATGCCCGCGCGAGCGGCGATCAGCTGCGTCGAGGACTGGGCGAGACCGGCGGCGAGGGAGCCGGTGCCGAAGAGGGCGAGGCCCGCGACGAGCATCTTCTTGCGCCCATACCGGTCGGCGGCGTTGCCCGCGGTGAGCAGCAGGCCCGACTGGACCAGGGAATAGGCGTTGATCATCCACTGGATGTCCGCCGTGGAGGCGTCGAGCTCCCGGGTGAGGGAGGGGATCGCCACGGACAGGACGGTGTTGTCGAGCAGCACGGTGAGCTGGGCGAGGCAGATGACGCCGAGGATCAGCCAGCGCTGCGGGTGGCCCGTGGGGGCCGGACGGGTCTCGGCAGTCGTTGCCGTCATGCACGCTCCTTGTACGGTGTAAGGGATGTCGTCCCGTACACCGTACAAGAAACTCTCGTACGCTGTATAGCGCTAAACGGCCGCGGTCAGGCCGTAGAAGGTCGTGCCTCCGACAGTGACCTCGGTGAAGTTCTCCTCGACCCACGCGGCGATCTCCGCACCGGAGTCCGCGCCGCCGCCCGGTCCGCCGCGCATGCCGTCGCCGGCGGAGACGAACCAGTGGATCCGCCCGTCGGCGACGTACTGCTTGAACTGCGCAAGGGTCGGGGAGGGGTCGCTTCCGTTGAAGCCGCCGATCGCCATCACCGGCTCTCCGGTGGCGAGTTGGTAGCCGGCGGCGTTCTGGGAGCCAACGGCCGCGGCGGCCCAGGTGAAGTCGTCCGCGTCCTGCTCGATCCTGGCCGCGGCTTCTGCGTCGACTGTCGTACCGCCGAGCAGTCCTCCCAGGCCGCCCTCGCCGCGGGACGGGGCGCCACCGGGCACCTGACCCCGACTCCGGGCAGGGCCCTGGCCGCCGGCTTGGCCGCCCGGCTGCCCGGGAGGCTGCATCCGGCCGTCCGCCTGACCGTCCGCCTGACCACCGGTCTGGCCGTCCGCCTGACCACCGGTCTGACCGTCCGCCTGACCGCGCGGCTGCGTCCGGAGGGCGCCCTCGGCGCCGCCGGGTCCGCCCGGTCCGCCGCCCGGGCCGCCGCGGCCGCCCGCCACCGCGGGCCCCGCCGTGACGATCGAGCCCACGTGGGCGTCGCCCAGTGTCGTGAGCGAGTACGCCGCCGGGCCCGCCAGCGAGGCCGCGAGACCCAGCCCGGCGGCGGCGAGCGCCAGCTTCCGCCCGGCCCGGGCCGCGAGCAGCAGCCCCGCCGCGGCCACGAGGCCGCCGATCAGCACCGCCGTACGCAGCCACGGCAGATAGTCCGCGCTCCGGCCCAGCAGGACGTACGCCCACCCGGCCGTGAGCGCCACCGTACCGGCGAGCGCCGCCGACCACCGGAGGGCCGCCCGTTCCTCCCACAGCATCGTGGCGCCCATGCCGACCAGGGCCGCGATGTACGGGGCGAGCGCCACCGTGTAGTACTCGTGGAAGATCCCCGCCATGAAGCTGAAGACCGCCGCGGTCGACAGCAGCGCGCCGCCCCACACCAGGAACGCCGCCCTGGCCGTGTCCGTACGGCCCGCGCGCCGGGTGAGGACCAGCCCCGCGACCAGCAGCACCAGCGCGGCGGGCAGCAGCCAGGCGATCTGGCCGCCGATGTTCCCGGCGAACAGCCGGTCGATGCCGGTCTCCCCCCAGCCGCCGCCGCTCCGGCCGCCGCCACCGCCGACGCTGCCGGTCTCGTTGCCGTTGATCCGGCCGAGGCCGTTGTAGCCGAAGGTCAGCTCCAGGAAGCTGTTGGTCTGCGAGCCGCCGACGTACGGGCGCGAGGACGCGGGCCACAGTTCGACGACCGCCACCCACCAGCCGCCGGACACCACGATCACTAGCCCTGCCAGGGCGAGTTGGCCGACCGGCGGCCCGGTGGCCCGCATCGTCACGGCGCCGAGCTGCGCGTCCAGCTGTCCGTACAGATACGTGCGGAACGCGACGGTCGTGACCGTGCCGATCACCGCGCCCACCACGGCGATCAGCAGCACCGCCGAGACCACCAGCCGGGTCCGCAGCGACCACGGCGGCCGGCGCAGGCCCGCCCGCGCCCCACGCACCGCCCGCCCGCGCAGACCTGCCCGCGCCCCACGCACCGGCCGCCTGCGCAGGTGCCCCGACGCTTCTCCCACCGACCGCCCGCGCAGGCGGGCCGGCACCTCACTCACCGGGCTTGATCAGGTATCCCGCCCCGCGACGGGTGTGGATCATCGGCGACCGTCCCGCGTCGATCTTCCGGCGGAGGTACGAGATGTACAGCTCGACCACGTTGGCCTGGCCGCCGAAGTCGTAGTTCCACACCCGGTCCAGGATCTGCGCCTTGCTCAGTACCCGGCGCGGATTGCGCATGAGGTAGCGGAGCAGCTCGAACTCGGTCGCCGTGAGATGGATCGACTGCCCCCCGCGCGTCACCTCGTGGCTGTCCTCGTCGAGCGTGAGGTCACCGACGACGAGCAGCGACTCGCTGCGCACCGCCGCCGCCTTCGACCGCCGGATCAGGCCGCGCAGCCGGGCCACGACCTCCTCCAGCGAGAACGGCTTGGTCACGTAGTCGTCGCCGCCCGCCGTCAGCCCCGCGATCCGGTCCTCGACCGCGTCCTTCGCGGTGAGGAAGAGCACGGGCACGTCGGGCACCTCGCGGCGCAGCCGGCCCAGGACGGCGAGGCCGCCCATGTCGGGCAGCATCACGTCCAGCACGACGGCGTCCGGCCGGAACTCGCGCGCCGAGCGCAGCGCGCCCGCGCCGTCGCCCGCGCTGCGCACCTCCCACCCCTCGTACCGCAGGGCCATCGACAGCAGCTCGCTCAGCGGCGCCTCGTCGTCCACGACGAGCACCCGTACGGGACTGCCGTCGGGCCTGAGCAGTTCGGTGCGCCCCTGGGGCGAGGTGGTGGTCATGCTCGCCACCGTGCGGGCCCGCCCTGAGAGCCCTCTTGGCCGAAGCTGTGAATTCCCTGAGAAATCCTCCGAGGGACGCTAGGGGGTGTCTTGTCGATCAGGCCGGATGAGGGAGTGGGGGTCCCCCCACGCCCGCAGGGCGTAGGGGGAGGGTCTGGTGCCGTGGATCGCAAGGCGGAGGAGGGAGGCGACGCGGAGCGTCGGCGACCGACGAGAACGCGGCGAGGCGCGGTGCCAGGCGTCGCGAGCCCGGCAAGATCGGCGAGACACCCCCTAGGCCGGTGCGAGGAGCCGCGCGCCGTTGTCGTGGCAGACGGCCCGCAGCCAGTCGTCCCCGAGCCCCAGCCGTTCGAGGGCGCGCAGCTGATGGACGTACGGGTACGGGATGTTGGGGAAGTCCGTCCCCAGCACGATCCGGTCCCCGAGGCCGGCGAGCCGTCCCCGCTCCCGCACCGGGAACGGCACCATGGCCTCGCTGAAGTCCGTGAACGCCATCGTCGTGTCGAGGTACACGTGCGCGTACCGCTCGGCGAGGGCGAGGAAGTCGGTGTACTCGGGCATGCCCATGTGCGCGACGACCAGCCGCAGGCGTGGGTGGCGCGCCAGCAGCCGGCCCACCGGCTCGGGCCCGGTGTGCTTGCCGGGCGCGGGCCCCGAGCCGCAGTGCATGACGACCGGCACCCCGGCCTCGGCGAGCAGCCCCCACGCGGGGTCGAGCAGCGGATCGCCCGGGTCGTACGCGCCGACCTGCACGTGCGCCTTGAACACGCGCGCCCCGCCCTCGACCGCCTCCCTCACATACGTGGCCACCCCCTGCTCGGGGAACAGGGTCGCCGTGTGCGCGCAGTCCGGTGTGCGCGCCGCGAAGCCGGCCGACCAGCCGTTGAGCCAGGCGGCCATGCCCGGCTTGTGCGGATAGAGCATGGAGGTGAACGTCCGCACGCCGAACGACCGCAGCACAGCGACGCGTTCGTCTTCCGCGCTCCGGTAGGTGATCGGCCATTCCCGGCCGGTGAGAGGCCCCACCGCGTCGAAGTACGCCCACACCTTGCGCAGGACGCGCTCGGGCATGAAGTGCGTGTGGACGTCGACGAGCCCTGGTAGCCCGAGCCGCCCCCAGAACTCCCGTACCTCCAGCGCCTCCTGGCCGTCAGCCGAGCCGCCCCCCTCAGTCGAGCGGTCCGAGCGGTCCGGGCGGGCCGCGTCAGCCACGTCAGCCGAGCTCAAAGCCGTAGCTCCGCTCGACCTTGGCGACGTGGACGCTGTAGCTCTCGTACCACTCGGCCCGCCCGCGCCGCTGCGCCTCCTGGTGTTCCAGGTTCCGCCGCCAGGCCGCGATGGAGTCGGTGTCCCGGAAGTAGCCGACGGTGATGCCGAGGCCGCCGGGCGTCCTGGCCGACTCGTACCCCAGGAAGCCGGGCACGTCCCCGACGAGCTCCTCCATCCGCACGGCGGTCTCGGCGTACCCGTCGGGGTCGTCGCGGTGGACGGAGGTGAAGACGACGGCGTAGTAGGGCGGTTCTATGCCCGCGACAGGCTTGATGTTCATGACCGCCACACTCCGGTCCGGCGGGCGTCGCTGTCCACCGTCATTGCCGTACGGGATCCGAAAGGGATCCATTCCTTTGCCCTGCGGGGGGCCGCCGCTCAGAACAGTCCGTCCTGCGCGCCCCCGGCCCGCAGGTCGGTCACCGGGACGCTGATCGGCGCCCCCGGGTCGGCGCCCAGCAGCGACCATCCGGTCATCAGCCGGGTGTCCAGCACGACGACCGCGTCCCCGGCGGTCCGCAGATGCAGATCGGGCCCGGCCACGGCCAGCAGCCGCCCGGCGACCACGCCCCGGTCGGCCAGCTCGCGCACGACCCCGGTCGCGGCCGGCAGCCCGTCGAGCCCGAACACGGCCGCGTGATCGACCACCTCGCAGGGCATCCGCTCCAGCGAGCCGGCCCACTCGCCGAGCGCGACGGCACGCGCGTGCAGCTCCACGACCTCGGCGGCCCGCTCGGCGACCGGCGGCAACGCCGCCCGCACCGCCCGCTTCGTGCTGTACGGGATCCGGTCGGGCACGCCGAGCGCGGCCCGCAACAGCTCCTCGGTCCGCCGGGCCGCCATCAGCGGCCCGCGCCCGAGCCAGCTGAAGACCACGGCCCCCTGCTCCAGCAGCCGGGCCGCCCCGCGCTCCTCGGCGGTGATCCCGACCTTGACCATCCCGGGCCCGAACCAGGCCAGGTACACCCGGTAGGTCCGGGGATCGTCGGGCACGCCGTCGGCGGCCACGGAGTGCACCCGGTCCAGCCGCGCGCACTCGGCGCACCGCGCCTGCGTGGCCCGCGCGGAGACCTGGGCGCACAGCGGACAGGGGTTCCCCCGGGCCCCGACGCAGCGCCGCTCGCCCTCGGCGCGGAAGCCGATCACCCGCCCGGCCCCGAGCGGACTGACCCGCCCGCCCTCCCAGCGCAGCACGGCCCCCCGCGCCCCCGCGGGCCACGCGACCCCCGCACACCGCCACGCCATGCCGACACCTCCGGGCGCCCACTGCCGTACAACGCGAGAGGCCCCGGACTCTCGTCCGGGGCCTCTCGTCTGTGTGCACTCGGCAGGATTCGAACCTGCAACCTTCTGATCCGTAGTCAGATGCTCTATCCGTTAAGCTACGAGTGCTTGTGCTTCCCGGGCTTTTCTGCCCGGTCGGCGTTGCGGGAACAACATTACATGACCTGCGCCGTCACGCGAAATCCATTAGCCGCACCCCTTCTGACCTGCATAAACGCCCGAATGGGCGGAGTGCGCACGTGCGGTGGGGCCACGGCGGCGGCGGACGGGGCCGGGTGCGAACCGGGCGCGGGAACGACCGAAGCCCCGGCCGTCGGGCCGGGGCTTCGGTGATCAACTGGCGGAGGCGGAGGGATTTGAACCCTCGATGGGCTTTAAGACCCAAACCGCATTAGCAGTGCGGCGCCATAGACCGGACTAGGCGACGCCTCCAGCACACCCGCGCGGGCGCGGATGGTGCGTGCAGATGATGACACAGCACGGTGGCCTGTCACCAATCGCCGTCCACGGTACTAGCCCCGGGGGCCGCAGGGCAAAGCATCTCCGGTTGCGCAACGCGGCGGCACCCGCAGCGTTAGAGATGCCGGGGCCCTCCCGCTGCCCGGTCGAGATCCGCCGAGCGGCACCCGCCCCCGGACGGACCCGTGAATCTTCAGGAGCCCTACATGCTGAGACGCCTCGTCCTCACCGCCACCGTGTCCGCCGCCGCACTGGCCGGTGCAGTGCCCGCCGCCGGAGCCGTGACGTCGCCCCTGCCGCTGCCCGTAACGCTTCTGGACTCACCCGACCGGCTGACAGTCGTCGTCTCCGAGACCGGGACCCGGACGGACGGCCGCTACGAGCTGGAGTGCTCCCCCGCGGGCGGCACCCACCCCGCCGCCGGCGCCGCGTGCGAGCGGCTCGACGAGTTCGCCCTGCAGAACCACGACCCGTTCGCGCCGGTGCCCGAGGGACAGATGTGCACCCAGCAATTCGGCGGCCCGGCCACCGCGCGGGTCACCGGCACCTGGCAGGGGCGCCGCGTGGACGCCACCTTCGACCGGTCCGACGGCTGCGAGATCTCGCGCTGGCACATGCTGGAGCCCCTCCTGCCGAACACCAGGTCATAGGCCGAAGGAGTACGCCATCCGCACACAACCTTGGTGAGAGCTCCCCCGCATCCGCCGTCCCGGCGCCCAGCGCTGCCCTTAGACTCCCTCAGTGACAGGCCGAGGCCCGAGGGGCAAGATGGGACCGGCCGTCCGCAATACGCAGTAGGTCAGGGAGGAACCGTCGTCGTGAGCAGCAGGCCATCCCGAGGCGCTGCTCGCCTCGCAGCCATACTCGACGCCCTCCCGGACGGGCTCGTTCTCGTCAACGCCAACGGCACGGTCGTCAACGCCAACACCATCGCCCTCGAGCTCTTCGAGGCGCCGGGCACCGCTCTCGTGGGACGGGGTCTGCTCGACCTGCTTCCCGAGTTCGACTCGCGCCTGATCCCCGGCTCCATGCGCCGGCCCGACACGGCCGACGAGCACGGGCGCACCAAGCCCACCCGGATGATCGCGCGGCGGACGGACGGCAGCGAGTTCCCGGTCGAGGTGACCAGCGCGGGCCTGGACGGGCGCGAGGCCTACGACTCGGCGGGCGGCTACACCGGCGACGAGCTGCTGATGCTGGTCGTGCGGGACCTGTCGGGAACCGTGGACACCGAGGCGGAGCTGGCGCGTTCGCAGCGGCAGACCGAGATGATCCTGCGGGCCGCGGCCGAGGGAGTCGTCGGCACCGACACCGAGGGGCGGGTCGTCCTCGTCAACCCGGCCGCCGCGCAGATCCTCGGCTTCCGCGCCAGCGACCTCGGCGGGCAGGAGCTGCACCCGCTGATCCTGCACTCCCGCGCGGACGGCGAACCCTTCCCGTACGAGGAGTCGCCGCTCGCCGACACCCTCAAGTCGGGGCGCAAGCACCGGGTGCGGGGCCAGGTGCTGTGGTCCAAGAGCGGCGCCAAGATCTCCGTCGACCTGACCACCGCGCCGGTGCGCGACGGGGACCAGCTGGTCGGCGCGGTGATGACGTTCACCGACCGGCGGCCGTTCGAGGAGCTGGCCGAGAAGCACGCGGCGGAACTCGCGGAGACGACCGAGCGCCTGACCGCCGAGCTGTCACGGACGACGGAGCGGCTGACCGGTGAGCTGTCGCGGACGAAGGACCGGCTGACGGCCGAGCTCGCGGCCACCACGGAGAAGTACGAGGCCGAACTGGCCGACAAGACCGAGCGGTACAGCTCCGAGCTGGAGGCCGGCGCCGAGCGGTACGGGGAACTGGCCGCCCGGCACGCCCAGCTGACCGCCGTGCTCGGCGAGTCGCTGCGCGGGCCGCTGGAGGAGCTGCGCCGGGAACTGGGCATGCTCGCCGACGACCCGGCCGGACAGCTGTGGCCCGAGGCGAACCAGATCCTGCACCATCTGGCCGCCGGCTACGCCCGGATGACGACGCTGGTCGACAACGTGCTCGGCTACCAGCGCCTCGACATGGGCGCGGAGGCGCTGACCAAGTCCAAGGTGCTGCTCGACGCCGTCGTGGCGACGGGCGTCGAGGGCGCTGTCGAGCTGATCGGCCCGGGGCGGGCCCAGTTCGCCGTTCACGCGCCGCCGATAGAGGCCGAGGTGGACGGGGCGCGGCTGGCGACGGCGCTCGCGCACCTGGTCGCGGACGTCGCGGGCGTCGACTCGACGGGCAAGGCCAGGGTCGTGCCCGGCGGCGGCTACGTGGACTCGACGGTCGTGGTCGCGGCGGCACAGCGCGGCGACGTCGTACGGATCGAGGTGCGGGGCCCCTTCACCGGCGGGGACCCGGTGCACGAGCCGATCGTCCGCGGCATCGTCCGGGCGCACGGCGGAGTGCTCCAGACCCACGAGGTGCCGGGCATGAGCGGCAGCGCGTACGTGCTGGAGGTGCCGCTCGGCGAGGGCGCGGGGACGGTGGCCCCGCCGCCGGCCATGGAGCTCGCCCTGCCCGCCCAGCAGTCGTCCGAGCCCACCCCGGCAACGGCCGGCGGCGGTCGGCGGCGCGCGCGGCGGGCCTCCACGGACGCCTTCCTGGAGAGCCCCGTGGCGATGGAGGACCCGGTCGCCGCGCCGCCGAGCGGGCGCCGCCGGGCGGCCCAGGCGGGGCCAGTTCCCGCCCAGGACGCGGGCGACACCTCCGGAGAGGGAAGCCTCAACGGCAACAGCAGCAACGGCGGCAACGGCAGCGGCACCGGGCGCCGGCGCGGGCGGCCGAGCCCCGCCGAGCAGGCCGCGGCCGCCGCGCCGCAGGCCGCCGAGGGCTCGGTGGTCACGGCCGCCGAAGGCGCGAGCGGCCGGGCCGCGCGCGGCGAGACCGTGCCGCCGCAGGGCGTGCCGGTCGACGCCCATGGACTCGCGGGCGCTCCTTCGGGGCGGCGGGCCCGGCGGGCCGTGGAGAGCGGGCGGCCAGAGCTGGCCGCAGCGCCGTCCCCGGCGCAGCCCGCCGCACAGTCGGTCGCCGCACAGCCGGTGGCCGCGCAGTCGACCGGACGTCGGGCCCGGCGGGCACTCGCCCCCGCACCGGCCGAGGCGGAGGGCGCCCCGCGGACCGCGTTCGCGCTGCCGCCCGCCGAGGCGGACCGCGTGCAGCCCGAGGCCGCCGCCGCGCAGCCGGCCGAGCAGCACGACGCGGTGGCCACGGCCCCCGGCACCGAGCACCACACGCCGCCGCAGCCGCATCCGGCACCCACGGGCCGCAGGCGCGCGCGCGGCGCGCAGCCGGCCGCCGCCGTCGAGACGGCCCCGGGGGGTGCCGGTGGGACCGGCGGCCGGCCGGCCGCTCCGCAGTCCGTCCCGCAGTCCGTCCCGCAGCCCGTTCCGCCCGGGCAGCAGACGCCGCAGAACGCGCAGGAGACCGCCCCGGACAGCGCGTCCGGCACCTGGCCCGCGGCGCAGCCGATGCCTGGCGCGCCGGAGAACGGGCGGACCGGCTCGGTCCCGGCCGCGGCACAGGCCCCCGCGGACGCGGCGGATCTGGCTCCGGCTCCGGCGGCCCCGGCGAGCACGCCCGCGCAGGGCACGGACACCGGTGCCGTGTCCCTGCCGCTGCCTCCGGCGCTTCCCGCTGCGGAAGCGGCAACGACAGCCGCGGCGGGTCCGGCGGCGAGGACGGGAGCGGCAACAGGAGTGGCCGGCCCCGTCGTGCCCCCGCCGCGCGTCGCCCAGCCGCTGCCCGCCGAGGAGCCGGTCACGGCCGATTCGACACAGGGCCGCGCGTTCAGCGTGCGCACTCTCGGGCAGGGCGTGCCGTTCGTCCAGCACCTCACGCAACAGCAGAACCAGACGCTCGGCTCCGGCCGCCGCCGCAAGCTGGGCACGCGCCCGGACAGCGACCTCCCCGAGGCCGCCGCCCGCCCGCATCCGCAGCCGCAGGCGGCGCCGAGCCCCGCGCCCGCCCCCGTCGTCCCGGCACCCGGTACATCACGGCTGCCCGCCGACCGCACAGAAGGCCGCGCGTACGCCATAGGGGCACCCGACGAGGGCGCCGAGGGGCCCGAGCCGCTGGACGGTCCCGGCGGTGCGGTCGAGGTCGCCAACCGGCCCCAGCCGCAGCCCGTCGACGACGAGCTGCCTCCCGAGCCGCTGGACAACCCGCGCAGGCTGCTCGTGTGGCCCGCGCCGGACGTCTCCACGCAGCAGGCGCTGAGCGACCGCGGATACCGGCCCGTCGTCGTGCACTCCCGCGAGGAGGTCGACGCGCAGATCGCCGCGTTCCCGGCGGCGCTGTTCGTGGACCCGCTGACGGGGCCGATCACCCGGACCGCGCTGCAGTCGCTGCGGCAGGCCGCCGTGGCCGCCGAGGTGCCGGTGCTGGTGACCGCGGGCCTGGGGCAGGCGACGCGGGAGGCCGCGTACGGCGCCGATCCGGCCGTCCTGCTAAAGGCGCTGGCCCCTCGCGACAGCGAGCAGCACCCCTCGCGCGTGCTGCTGATCGAGGAGAACGAGGAGATCGCGCTCGCGCTGACGGCGACGCTGGAGCGGCGCGGGATGCAGGTGGCCCGGGCGGGCGCCGACGCGGACGCGGTCACGCTGGCCACCCAGATGCGGCCGAACCTGGTGGTGATGGACCTGATGCAGGTGCGCCGCCGGCGCGCCGGGATCATCGACTGGCTGCGCGCGAACGGGCAGTTGAACCGCACCCCGCTCGTCGTCTACACCTCGGCGGGCCTCGACCCGGCCGAGCTGCCGCGCCTGTCGTCGGGAGAGACGGTGCTCTTCCTCGCCGAGCGTTCGACCAGCAACGAGGTCCAGGCCCGCATCGTCGATCTGCTCGCGAAGATCGGCACCAACTGACGCCCGTGCTCGCGCGAAGGGGCCGGCGGTCACGACCGCCAGCCCCTGCGTCGTCTCGTCGCCGCCGCGGGCAGCCGCGTGACGTCTCTACAGCTCGGTGACGTCCAGCTCCCCGTCGGCGTACTGCCTGCGGATCACCTTCTTGTCGAACTTGCCCACGCTGGTCTTGGGCACCGCCGGGACGATCGCCCAGCGCTCCGGCAGCTGCCACTTGGCGATCGACTGCGCCAGGAAGTCCCGCAGCGTCCCGTAGTCCGCCGTCGATCCCTCCTTCAGCACGACCGTCGCCAGCGGACGCTCGCCCCACTTGTCGTCCGGGACGGCGACGACTGCCGCCTCGGCGACCTCGGGGTGGGCCATCAGCGCGTTCTCCAGCTCGACGCTGGAGATCCATTCGCCGCCGGACTTGATGACGTCCTTGGCCCGGTCGGTCAGGGTCAGGTAGCCGTCCGCGCTGATCACACCGACGTCACCGGTCTTCAGCCAGCCGTCCTCGCTGAACTTGTCCTCGGGGCGGAAGTCCTCGCCGCCCGCTCCGCCGTAGTACGCACCGGCGATCCAGGCGCCGCGCACCTCCAGCTCACCGGCCGACTCGCCGTCCCAGGGCAGGAACTCGCCGCCCGGGCCGACCAGCCGTGCCTCGACACCGGTCGGGAACCGGCCCTGCGTGACGCGGTAGGGCCATTCGTCCTCGGCGCTCAGGCCGGCCGGCGGGTGGGCCATGGTGCCCAGCGGCGAGGTCTCCGTCATGCCCCAGGCGTGGCACAGCCGCACGCCGAGCTTGTCGTACGCCTCCATGAGCGAGGGCGGGCAGGCGGCGCCGCCGATGGTGACCTGCTTCATGGAGCTGAGGTCGCGACGGCCCGCGGCACCACCGGACGTGACCTCGGCGAGCAGGCCCTGCCAGATGGTGGGAACGGCCGCGGCGTGCGTCGGCTTCTCGCGCTCGATCATGTCGGCGAGCGGCGCGGGCTGGAGGAAGCGGTCGGGCATCAGCATGTTGATGCCGGTCATGAAGGTGGCGTGGGGCAGGCCCCAGGCGTTCACGTGGAACTGCGGGACGACCACGAGCGTGGTGTCCTTGTCGGTCAGGCCCATCGACTCGGTCATGTTGACCTGCATGGAGTGCAGGTAGATGGAGCGGTGGGAGTAGACGACGCCCTTGGGGTCGCCCGTGGTGCCGGAGGTGTAGCACATGGCCGCGGCCGCGCGCTCGTCCAGCTCGGGCCAGTCGTACGTCGTGGGCCGGCCCGCGATCAGCTCCTCGTACTCGTGGACCTGCGCCTCGGTGTCGGCGAGCAGCGAACGGTCGCCGGGACCGGAGACCACGATGTGCTCGATGGTCGGCAGGTGCGGAAGGAGCGGGGCGAGCAGGGGGAGCAGGGAGCCGTTGACGATCACCGCGCGGTCGGCGGCGTGGTTCACGATCCACACGAGCTGCTCGGCGGGCAGGCGCAGGTTCAGCGTGTGGAGCACGGCGCCCATGGAGGGGATCGCGAAGTACGCCTCGACGTGCTCGGCGTTGTTCCACATGAGGGTGGCGACGCGTTGGTCGCCGTCGATACCGAGCTCGTCCCGCAGGGCGTTGGCCAGCTGAGTGGCGCGCCGGCCGGCTTCGGCGAAGCTGCGGCGGTGCGGTTCCGGCTCGCCGGTCCAGGTGGTGATCTGCGATGTCCCGTGGATCGTCATCCCATGCTGAAGGATGCGGGTCACAGTCAGTGGTACGTCCTGCATGGTGCTCAGCACGGCGTCCTCCCGGTGGGCGCTGGCGCTACGTTGCGGCAAGTGGGAAGATTCTGCGCACATACCGAGCGGTATGTCACTACCCGGGAGTAATGAATCCCGCACATCAGCGCACATCCCCGCGCAAGGCCGCACAACGCGCGCCGGTAGCGGGCGTCCGCGTCCGGCATGCGGGCCGGCGGTGCGGATGAGCGCGCCAGTGCTCCGGTCGCCCGACCGGGCCTCCCGTCAGCGGACCGGTGTCAGCTCGGGGTCGTCGCGCAGCTTGCCGAGCGCCCGCGACACGGCGCTCTTGACCGTGCCGATCGACACGCCGAGCACCTCTGCCGTCTGGGCCTCGCTCAGGTCCTCGTAGTACCGCAGGACGACCATCGCCCGCTGCCGGTCCGGCAGCTTCGTCACGGCACGCCACATCGCGTCGTGCAGCACCTGCTGCTCGGCCGGGTCCGTCGCCGGCAGGGGCTCCTGCTCCGGCAGCTCGTCGCAGACGAACTCGTCCACCTTGCGCTTGCGCCACTGCGACGTGCGCGTGTTGAGCAGGGCCCGGCGCACATAGCCGTCGAGAGCGCGATGGTCCTCGATCCGGTCCCACGCGACGTACGTCTTGGTGAGCGCGGTCTGCAGCAGGTCCTCCGCATCGCTGGGGTTCGCGGTGAGCGACCTGGCGGTCCGCAGCAGTACGGGCCCCCGCGCCCGTACGTACGACGAGAACGATGTGTACGGCGTGTACGACGGCACCGGCGCGGCGGCCTGGGAGGCGTTCGTACAGACTGGCGTGGTCATGTCTCCACGCTAGGAGCGGGCCCGGCGCGGCGGATCGGCCCCAGGGACCGAAGCGGTGTCCCCCTCAGGTTGGAGGGCCGGCGCGGGCCGCACCTCCTGAAGGTGGAGGGTGCCCCCAGGGGCTAGGGGATGTCTTGTCGATCAGGCCGGATCAGCGAGCGGCGTCTGGTGCCGTGCATCGCAAGGCGGAGGAGGGGAAGCGACGCGGAGCGTCGGCGACCGACGACAACGCTGGGGGCACCTCCCGTGCCCGAAGGGCTACGGGGGAGAGGCGCGGTGCCAGACGCTGGGAGCCCGGCAAGATCGGCGAGACACCCCCTTAGGGGGTGTCGGCCCCGAGGACCAGTCCGGAGGTGGGGACCCCGGTGCCCGCCGTGACCAGGGCCCTGGACGCGCCCGGCACCTGGTTCACCGACGTGCCGCGCAGCTGCCTGACCGCTTCCGCGATCCCGTTCATCCCGTGCAGATACGCCTCCCCCAGCTGGCCCCCGTGGGTGTTCAGCGGCAGCCCGTCCGCCGCCACGAAGTCCGCCCCCTCCCCGGGACCGCAGAAGCCGAACTCCTCCAGCTGCATCAGCACGAACGGTGTGAAGTGGTCGTAGAGGATCCCCACGTCGATGTCGGCGGGAGCGAGCCCCGAGGTGCGCCACAGCTGCCGGGCGACCACGCCCATCTCGGGCAGTCCGGTGAGGTCGTCGCGGTAGAAGCTGGTCATCTGCTCCTGGGCGCGCCCGGCGCCCTGCGCCGCGGCGAGGATCACCGCGGGCGGACGGCGCAGGTCACGGGCGCGCTCGACGCCGGTGACGACGATCGCCTGGCCGCCGTCGGTCTCCTGGCAGCAGTCCAGCAGCCGCAGGGGCTCGGCGATCCACCGCGAGGCGGCGTGGTCGGCGAGGCTGATCGGCCGACCGTGGAAGTACGCGGCCGGGTTGGCCGCCGCATACCGCCGGCCGCTCACGGCGGCGTGGCCGAACGCCTCGGGCGTCAGCCCGTACGCGTACAGATAGCGCTGCGCGGCCATCGCCACCCAGGAGGCCGGGGTGAGCAGCCCGAACGGCAGGCTCCAGCCGAGCGCCGCTCCCTCCGCGGACGGCTCACGGTGCTGTACTCCGGAGCCGAAGCGGCGGCCCGAGCGCTCGTTGAACGCCCGGTAGCAGACGACGACGTCGGCGACGCCCGCCGCGACGGCCAGCGCCGCCTGCTGCACGGTGGCGCAGGCGGCACCGCCGCCGTAATGGACGCGCGAGAAGAAGGACAGCTCGCCGATGCCCGCGGCCTGGGCGACCGTGATCTCCGGGCTGGTGTCCATGGTGAAGGTGACCATGCCGTCGACGTCGGCGGGGGAGAGGCCTGCGTCGTCGAGCGCGGCGCGCACGGCCTCCACGGCGAGCTTCAGTTCGCTGCGGCCGGAGTCCTTGGAGAACTCGGTCGCGCCGATCCCCACCACGGCCGCCCTCCCGCCCAGCGCGTCCCTCGCCCTGATGCTCATGCGCCCGCCTCCGGGAGGATCACGGTCACCGTGCCCGTCACATGGGTGCCCAGGCCGTTGACGCCGACGACCCGCACCTCGGCCGTCCGGCCGTCGCAGGCGGCGACCGTACCGGTCAACACCATAGTGTCCCGCGGGTAGTTGGGCACACCCAGCCGTACGGCGACCCTGCGCAGGACGGCACGCTCCCCGAAGAAGTCGGTGATGTACCGCCCGACCAGGCCGTTCGTCGTCAGGATGTTCATGAAGACGTCCGGGGACCCCTTCTCCCGCGCGAGCTCGGCGTCGTGATGGACATCCTGGTAGTCACGCGAGGCGATGGCTCCGGCGACGATCAGCGTGCGCGTGACAGGAACGGTGAGCGGGGGCAGCTCCGTGCCGACGGCCGGGACGGGGGTCATACGCCCTCCCCGGCCGCGGCGCGGAAGACCGGCAGCTCCAGTCCGTCGTCCACCCGCAGGAACACCAGGTCCACCGGCATCCCGATCCGCACCTTGTCGTACGGCACACCGACGACGTTGCTGACGAACCGCACGCCCTCGGCCAGCTCGATCAGCCCCACCGCGTAGGGCGGGTCGAATGCCGGGAACGGCGGATGGTGCATCACCACGTACGAGAAGACGGTGCCGGACCCGCTCGCGGCCACCGTGTCCCACTCGGGCGAACCGCACGCGCCGCAGCCCGGCAGCCAGGGCAGGCGCAGCGTTCGACAGCCGCCGCACCGCTGGATGAGCAGCTGGTGGCGGGCCACGCCCTGCCAGAAGCCCTCGTTGTCCCTGTTGACCACCGGGCGCGGGCGCACGGCGGCGGGCGGTTCGGCGACCGGGCGGAGTGCGGCGGGCGGGCGGGGCGCGGGGGCCGGGCGGGGCGCGGGGGCCGGGGCGTACTTGAGGATGCGGAAGCGGTGCGTGCCCGCCGGCTCGCCGCCGGCCCTCACGTCCGTCCGCGTGGTGATGAAGTACCCGGTGCCGAGCTTCGTCGTCTTGCGCGGGGAGACCGACTCGATCACCGTGTCGAACGTGATGCGGTCGCCGGGTCGCAACTGCCGCAGGTACTCCTGCTCGCAGTCGGTCGCCACCACGGAGCGGAATCCCGCCGCGTCGAGCAGGGCGAAGAGCTCGTCCTGAGCCGACACCCGGCCGCTGTGCCCCGAAAGGCCGCCCATCGTCCACGCCTGCAGCATGGTCGGCGGCGCGACGGCGCCCGGCCCCCGGTACGCGGCGTTCGTGTCCCCCATCGCCTCGCACCAGTGCCTGATCATGGGCTCATTGACGAGGTCCTTGCCTTCGCAGGAGCGAGCGGCGGGCCGCCCCTCGTACCTCTTCAGCCGTGCGTAGAGCTCGTCGGTCACCTCGTCCCCCTCCGGCCGGAGAATCTGACTGTCCGTCAGATACTTGTCGCCTGTCAAGGCCATGGACCGGTCACCGACGCGCCTGCGCGACGGCGCCGAAGCACCGTCGCGCAGGCGGTCGTTCACTGCTTCCCCCACACCCCCCTCGGGCCGGGCGTCACCACCACAGGTGTGTGAAGTCGATGTCGATGTCGCCCTGGTCGACGACGGTGAAGCCGGAGCCGATGACGTTCGCGGTGTTGTTCTGGTTGGACGCGCCGGCGCCGGTCGCCACCTGCTGGGTGGTGGTCGAATTGCCCAGGTTGCCGCCCGCGACACCGCTGCCGATGATCGTGGCGACCGAGGCGTTCGATCCGTCGTCCGCGAAGCCGCCGTTGTCGGCCTGGGCCACTCCGGTGAAGAGCGCGAGAGCGAGGGGCAGAGCGGCGACAGCGGCGAGGGTGCGGGCGGAACGGATGCTTTCCATTTCTTTCCTCCAGGAACCGGAACTGCTCAAGTGCGCTTGGTTTCCGGGCGGTTGGCCGACCGATCCGGATCATTTCCACGACGTCGCGAGAGCAGAGTTGCCCACCGATTCCCCGACGAACCACCTCGGACCGGACGATTCGCTCTCAAGCGTGATGACAAGTCGATAAACCCCCTTCGCGCCCGCAGCCCCCGAAACCGCCGCTCGCACCCGGCCGCATCCCGGCCACACCGCTGCCGTCGCCGTACGGGATGAAGCGTTACGCCACCCTTTCGGCCGATCCCTCCCTCTTCCCTTCTTCGAACGTGTGTACGAACATAGAGCTATGGCCATCACCGACCGGCAGACCGCCACCCTGGCCCTCGCCCACGCCCTCACCGCCGCCGAGCGCGGGCTCCCCGTCATCCCCTTGTCGCCCACCAAGCTCCCGGCCCTGCGCTCTCCCCACCGGGACGAGCCGCGGCCGTCCCTGTGCCGCGGCGAGTGCGGCCTGCCCGGCCACGGCGTGCACGACGCGACCACCGACCCCGCCGCCGTGCGCGCCCTGTTCGCCGCCGCACCCTGGGCGACCGGGTACGGGATCGCCTGCGGACGCCCGCCGCACCGGCTCATCGGCATCGATCTCGACACCACGTCGCACACCGACTCCGTGGCCGAGCTCCGGCACCTGGCCCTGCGCCATCTGTTCACCATCCCGGAGACCGTCACCGTGCTCACGCCGAGCGGCGGCCGCCATCTGTGGCTCACCGGCCCGCCCGACGTGGTCGTCCCCAACTCCGCGGGCCGCCTCGCGCCCGGCATCGACGTGCGCGGCACCGGCGGCTACCTCGTCGGGCCCGGCTCCGTCACCGCGCACGGCGCGTACCGCCTGGCCCCCGGGACGGCGGACCTGCCGCCCGCGCCCTGCCCGCGCGCCCTCCTGCGCCTGATCGCGCCGCCGGCGCGCCCCCGCCACGCCGCGCCGCCCCCTCCCGGCGGACATCGCCCGGACGAGACGGCGGACGGCACGCACCAGGGGCAGGGACTGGTCCAGTTCGTGCTCGCGGCACAGGAGGGACAGCGCAACACCCGGCTGTTCTGGGCCGCCTGCCGCGCGTACGAGCACGGCTTCGGCGACGCGCTGGCGGACGCGCTGACCGATGCGGCGGTCCGCGCCGGGCTCCCCGAGCGGGAGGCACGCGCGACGATCGCCTCCGCCGCCCGGCTCACCGCGGGGCCCCGTGGATGACATGGATCACACAAAAGGTCGCCGGGCCAGAGGCAACTGCGGCTTATCCACTGTTTTGCCTTCCCGGCGAACCCCCGGGCCCCTCCCCGGTTTCTGCGTAACCTCCTTTCTCCTCACCCATATCCGGTCATACGATCACCGGGCAGCCGCACCGCGTGAGTGCCACCGCGGCGGCTGCCCTCTGCTTGCGTTCTGACCGCGCATCGGACCCGAGAAAAGGGCTCTCTTGAACATTCGCCGCATGCTGGCCACGGCGGTTGTCACGGCAGTGACCACCCCCGCAGTGCTGCTCACCGTCACTCCCGCGTTCGCCGAAACCCAGCCCACCGCCGGACAGTCGGCGACGCAGCAGGCGGCGGACGACAAGCCGACCATCGAGGAGTTGGAGAAGGCCGCCGAGGAGGCGCAGAAGGCGTACGACGACGCCGTCGCCAAGCAGAAGGCGGCGCAGAAGGCCATGGACCTCGCCTTCTCCGACCAGGCGCCCCACGCCGTGGCCGCCAAGGCGGCGGCCGACGAGGCCGCCGCGGCCAAGGCAGCCAAGGAGGCCGCCGACCAGGCGGTCGTCGACGCCGAGGCGGAGCTGGACGCGCTCCCCGAGACCGCGACGGAGGAGGAGAGGGCCGCCGCCGAGGAGAAGGTCGCGAGCGCCAAGGAAGCGGCCGCCGCCGCGGAGGCGGCCAAGGCCGCCGCCGACGAGAAGGCGAAGACCGCCGCCGACGCCGCGGACGACGCCCGCGTCGCCGCCGCGCAGGCGCTGACCGACGCGCAGAGGGCCACGGCCGAGGCGCTCGAGGCGAAGAAGGCGGCCGACAAGGCCCTCGCCGACGCCCGGGCCGAGGAGGACGACGATGACGACGGCGACGACGACGACGACGAGGATCCCGCCTGCGTCCCCGCGACCGAGCTGACCACCGTCGCCAGCGGCCTGCCCTCCAAGATCGTCGCCGGTTCGACGGTCAACTTCTCGGTCCGGGTCACCAACGGCACCGACAAGACCCTCGACAAGGTCCTGCCGTTCGTGTACTTCCACGCGACCGACAAGAGCGGCTACAACGTCGTCGACGAGTACTTCGACCTGCAGTGGTGGTCCCCCGACTCCTCGCCGGAGTGGACCGATGTCGTGGACGGCGGCTACGCGGGCTCCATCAGCCCGCTGAAGGCCGGCGCCCACGCCGACGTCAAGCTGCGCCTGAAGGTCGACGCCAAGGCGCCCGCCGGCGACGGCGTCGCCTTCATCGCCGGTGACTACGTCAACGACGACGACACGTGCGGCGGCAACTTCTTCACGGAGTACGAGTTCGACGTGCTGGCCGCGGGCAGCAAGCCGGGCACCGTGGACGACGCCAAGCCCGGCAAGACGTCGAAGACCAAGCCGGCCGCCGTCCCGCAGGGCGGCACGAACGGCACGCTGGCCAACACCGGCTCCGCCTCCGCGCTCCCGCAGCTCGCGGCGGCGGCAGGAGCGGCGGTCGCGCTCGGCGCAGGCGCGGTGTTCGTCGTCCGCCGCCGGAACGCCGACTCCGCCTCCTGACACCCCGTCCTGACGAAGCGCCGCCTCGGCCCCCTCGGGGGCGGGGGCGGCGCTGCCGCGTCCGGACGGTCTGTGCAACCGTGACGCCATGTTCCTGCCACGCCACCACGCGCGCTTCGTCCTGGGTCCCACCCCGCTGCTCCTGCTCGGCGGCGCCCCGGTCCACGAGTCCCTGCCACCGCTGCACGCACCGGACGGCCGCGTGCCGACCTGCGACGGCTGGCAGATCATGCCCCGGCTGACGATGACGGTGGTGGACGGCCCGGGCGAGGCGGGCTGCCTCGTCCAGGGCGCCCAGGCGGAGGACGAGGCCGAGGAGATGTCCACCTGGTGCTCGGCGGTCGAACAGACCGGCGGAGCGGTGGTGCTGTCGCTGGACACGCTCCCCGAGGACCTCGACTGGCCGACCCTCCTCACCCGGGGCCACGCCCACGGCGGCTTCGTCCCGGCCGCGGCGTAGCCGCGAGGGGAGGACATGCCGCGAGCAGCGGCGATTGAGCGGGGTCCTGGCCCACAGATGGCCGCACGCCCTGCTCAGAGGTCGGATGCGGGCGGCTCGGGGTGAGACAAGGTGAACGCAGAGGGCGCGTCTCCGACTCGGAGACGCGCCCTCTGACCTGCAAGTTCTCTGACCTGCGAGCGGTGGGTGTGGGATTTGAACCCACGGTGACTCGCGCCACGACGGTTTTCAAGACCGTTCCCTTAGGCCGCTCGGGCAACCCACCAGCGCCCCGGCCACCTGCGCCGGAGCGGGCTACAGACTACCGGGCGGGGCCCTTCGGGTGCAGCAGCGTTCCGCGGGGGGAGCGGGGGTCGGGCGGTCAGCTGTCGCCCTCGCGTTCGCCGAGGACCACCTCGGCCGTCCGCTCCTTGCCGTCGCGCTCGTACGTCAGCGTGACCTTGTCGCCCGGCTTGTGGTTCCAGATCTCGCTGATCAGCGTGGGGCCGCTGTCGATCGTCTTGCCGTTGAAGCCGGTGATCACGTCGCCCGGCTGCAGACCCGCCTTCGCCGCGGGGCCGTTGGGCATCACCGCCTCCGTGCCGCCCGCGCCCTCGGAGGCGATCTTGGCGCCCGTACCCTCGCCCGCCATGTCGACCGTCGCCCCGATCACCGCGTAGACCGGCCGGCCGGTCTTGATCAGCTGTTCGGCGACCGTCTTCGCCTGGTTGATCGGGATCGCGAAACCGAGGCCGATCGAACCGGCCTGCGACTGGCCGAGGCCGTTGCCCGCCGACTGGATCGCCGAGTTGACGCCGATGACCGCCCCGCTGGAGTCGAGCAGCGGGCCGCCCGAGTTGCCGGGGTTGATCGAGGCGTCGGTCTGCAGCGCGCTCATGTAGGAGTTGTTGCCGCTGGAGCCGTCGCCGGACGCCACCGGGCGGTTCTTGGCGCTGATGATGCCCGTGGTGACCGTGTTGGACAGGCCGAAGGGGGCGCCGATCGCGATGGTCGAGTCGCCGACCACGACCTTTTCCGAGTTGCCGAGGGGCAGCGGGGCAAGACCGGAGGGGGCGTTCTTCAGCTTCAGGACGGCGACGTCGTAGCCCTGGGCCCGGCCGACGACCTCGGCGTCGTACTTCTTGCCGTCGGAGAAGATCACCGACAGCGCGCCGCCGTCGGCCGCGGAGGCCACCACGTGGTTGTTCGTGAGGATGTGGCCTTCCTTGTCGTAGACGAAGCCGGTGCCCGTACCGGCCTCGCCGCCGCCTTCGGAGCCGTCGAGCCCGCCGGCGCCCGACTTGGCCTCGATGGTCACCACGCTCGGCAGCGCCTTGCCCGCGACCGCGGCCACCGTGCCGGGCTCGCGCTTGAGGTCCTGCGGCGAGACGGCGGAGACCGTGGTGGAACCGGGGGCGTCGTCGTTGCGCTCGGCGGCCCAGTAGCCGATGCCGCCGCCGACGCCGCCCGCGACCAGAGCCGCGGCGAGCACCGCGGCGACGAGCCCGCCCGCGCGCTTGCGCCGGGGCTGGACCGGCGGGACCGGCGCTCCCCATGCGGGACCGCCGCCGCTCGCGTAGGAAGGGATCGGGGGCGGCGGCCATGCGGCACCGGGGTGCTGCCCGGGGGAGTGCTCCGGCTGGGGGGCCTGCCAGGGCCGCTCCGCAGCGGTCTCCGTCGCCGCCTCGGAAGACCCTGAGGCCGACGCTGCCGCTGGGGGCTCGGGGGACGCCTCCGGGGCCGCAGGGGCCGCCGGTGTCTGCGATGTCTCGGGGGTCCCGGAGCCCGGCCCGGGCGAAGAACCCTCGGGAGCGGTGCCCGGCCGAGGAGGTACGGACGGGGCGGCCGGAACCGCGTTGCCCTCGTTCTCGGTGCTCACAGCTCTGTCTCCTCAGATTCCACGTCGGTCTCGGTTCGTTCTGCTTCGTCGGCACGATCCGTCCGCAGACAGCTTTTCCCACAGCACGTCAGGCCACTGTAAGCAGGAGCTGTGCGTATCCCGGCCATCCTTTACTTCCGGCAAAACGGACGCATCTCCACGGCGTCCGACCGGCTGCCCAGCGGGAACGGTACGTTCTGCCGTACTCCTGCATCCGTATGCCCGCTCCCGATGACACCATGACGCGGTGACCCAAGCACGGCAGCACCACATCCAGGTCGTCGCCCACCGGGGCGCCTCCGAGGACGCGCCCGAGCACACGCTGGCCGCCTACCGAAAGGCGATCGAGGACGGCGCGGACGCCCTCGAGTGCGATGTGCGGCTCACCGCCGACGGCCATCTCGTCTGCGTCCACGACCGCCGCGTCAACCGCACCTCCAACGGCCGCGGCGCGGTCTCCGCCCTGGAGCTCGCGGACCTCGCCGCCCTCGACTTCGGTTCCTGGAAGGACGCCCCCGAGAGCCCGGACTGGCGGGACCCGTCCCTCACGTCGGTGCTCACCCTGGAACGGCTGCTGGAACTGATCTCGGACTCGGGGCGGCGCGTGGAGCTCGCCATCGAGACCAAGCACCCCACCCGCTGGGCGGGTCAGGTCGAGGAGCGGCTGCTGAAGCTGCTGGGGCGCTTCGGCCTGGCTGCGCCGCCGTCGCCCGACGAGTCGCGGGTGCGGGTGATGAGCTTCTCGGCCCGCTCCCTGCACCGGATCGCGGCCGGCGCCCCTGCCCTGCCCACGGTCTACCTCACGCAGTTCATGACGCCGAGGCTGCGGGACGGGCGGCTGCCGGGCGGCGCGCGGATCGCGGGTCCGGGCATCCGGATCGTGCGCAGCCACCCCGGCAGCGTCGCCCGGCTCCACGAGGCGGGCCACCGTGTCCATGTGTGGACGGTGAACGAACCCGACGACGTCGAACTCTGCATCCGCCTCGGGGTGGACGCAATCATCACCAACCGCCCCAAACAGGTCCTGTCCCAACTGGGCCGCGCGTAACTGCCGTTACAGGGAGTGCTCCGGCGCGTTCGGTGCGTATTCGCGTGTGTCGAGTGCGTCACTCGTCCATGGTTGGCCGGTTTCCGGTCCAGTCCATTGGGGCATTCACACCGTGGCGTGGGGCAAAGGAGGTCTCGGGGGTGGCGTTTGTGGTGGCACAGGAGGTGCCCACGTCGTCGAGCATGGCCGTACCCCATGGCCCTGCGGGCGTGGGCGAGGCACGACACCGGATGCGTGAGCAGCTGAGCCGCAGCGGCGTATCCGAAGCGGTCGTCGACGATGCAGTTCTGATCCTTTCCGAGCTTCTCAGCAATGCGTGCCGCCATGGCAGGCCCTTGGGCCGCGCGGACGTGGGCGACGGCGACATCCGTGCCGCCTGGCGTGTGGACAAGGCGGGCAGGCTCACGGTCGAGGTGACGGACGGGGGCGGTCCGACCCGCCCGGTTCCGGCCACGCCCTCGGTCACCGCACGCGGAGGCCGCGGGCTGAACATCATCTCGGCGCTGGCCCACGAATGGGGTGTGAGGGACGGCGTGTCCGGTGAGGTCACCGTGTGGGTGATCGTCACGGAGGGGCATCGCCGCGAGGATTTCGCTACGCGCGTCGCGGGGCCGTCCTTCGATTTCGCCGACTCGTTCGACGATCTGGACTGACCGGCGCGCCCTGCGCGGTGGCCGTTCCGACGGTTCGTCAGACCCTCGTTCCGGCACACCGTGGCGCGGTGGTGCGGCAGCGCTCCCCCACGACCGCGGCATACGGCTAGGCTCGCGCCCGACACAGCACGCCGCATTCGGGAGAAAGCCACACCATGGCCAAGAAGCGCCCCCAGACGAAGGCGACGAAGCCTCAGACCAAGACCGGGGCCACAGGCGTCGACGAGCCCGTGCCGGTCGTGGGCGCGCGCGAGCCCTGCCCCTGTGGTTCGGGCCGTCGCTACAAGGCGTGTCACGGCCGGGCCGCCGCGCACGCCGTGACCGAACTGGTCCAGCGCCCCTTCGAGGGGCTGCCGGGCGAGTGCGACTGGGTGGCCCTGCGCGAGCTGGTGCCCGCCGCCACCGCCGAGCTGACCCTGAAGGACGGACTGCCCGAGGGCGTGCCGTCCGTGACGCTCGCCACCGTCCTGCCGATGGCGTGGCCCGCGCTGCGCCGTGACGACGGTTCGGTGCTGCTCGCGCTGCAGAACGACACCCCCTCCGGCGACCTCAGCCGCGACCTCGCCGGCACGCTGCGGCGGGCGCTCGCCGCCGAGCCCGGCACCCCCGTCACGACGGGCGGCCCCGGCTCCGACGTACGGCTGCAGGATCTGCTCGACCCCGAGGCCGCCTTCGTGCCGGTCGTCCACTCCGGCTTCGAGTTCTGGGTCCCGGACTCGGCCGAGCAGGCGTCGCCGGAGGTGGCCGCCTCCCTGGAGCGTGCGAACGCCGCGGCGATCCCGACCGTGAAGCTGCCCGGTGTCGAGGCCGCCTACTGGTGCGAGACGCCGGAGAAGAACCACCTGCGCTGGGTCATGCCGCACCCCGAGGAGCAGCTGCTCGACGCACTGGCCCGGCTGCACGCCGCCGGTGCGTCCTCGCTGGGCGAAGGGACCCGGCTGGTCGGTTCCTTCCGTGCCCACGGGCTCATGGTCCCGGTGTGGGACCTGCCGAGCTCCATGGGGGCCAAGGAGTGCGAGACGCCCGCCGCGGAGTTCGCGGAGCGGCTCGCCGGGGCCCTGGAGAGCGACACGCCGCTGACCCCGGAGGAGCGCCGGGCGCGCGGCGGCCTCACCAACCGCCAAGTCACCCTCAGCTGAGAGTGACGAATTCCGGGGCCTTCCGGGTGACCCCAGTCACAACTCGCTCTTTCGGCAGCTAAATCCCTGTCCGAATACCAGAGATCGAATTTGCGAACCGCAGATCTCTTGTTACCGTTCTAGAAGCCCGGTCGCTGGTGCATCCCCCGTCGCCAGCGACCGGGCGCTTCCATTTTCCGGAGCGTTCTGCTCCTCAACGGCCCGTGGCCGTACGGGAGTTGCTCCCGGACCGCAGCAGCAGGGGCGCGTCGGCGCCGGCCCACGCGGCGGCGAACTCGGCGACGGCGGAGTAGTGCGACGGTGCCCCCAGCGAACGTTCCCGGGGGGTTTCGCAGGTGCCCGGCTCGTCGCCCTCCTCGACCGGACAGTTCGTCTGCCAGGTGCGCCCGCCGGGGCCCATGAGGGTCAGCACCGAGGTCAATTCCTCACCCGTCGCATTGCGGTAATACGTACGCGCCCAGGTCTCGCCGCCGTCGGTAAGGACACACGTCTGTGCCTCGACCCCGTCGGGGGAGGCGAGTTCCGGCCCACATCGCTCGGAGGTGTGCGGTGGGACCTGCTCGCCGGTTCCAGTACCATGCGCCGCTTCCGCACCGGCCGGCTCCTCGGACGCACCGAGCCCGGGGAGCAGCCCCGCGCCCTGCTCCCCGGCGGCCGTGCCGGTCAGGAGGTCACCGGCGCCGCTCCTCGCGTCGCCGCCCTCCGCCCCCTCGGTGGTGGAGGATCCGGTGCCGGGGCTGCCGGCCGTTCCGGCCGACGCGGCGAGGGGGACCAGCGCGGCGACGGCCACCACGGCGACCAGCCCGATCATGCGGAGATTCATGGGGCCACCTGCCGACTGCGCGGGAATTCATGACGGTTGCCCGAAGATATCCGCGAAATGCGGACGGCCTGGACGGTGCACGCCCATTTCCGTGACAAGTCGGCCCAGCTCTTACCCGTACGAGTGACGACAGCGGGTCGCCGCACCGCGTCGGCGGGCTGCCGTCCGTGCCGGTGTGCCCTAGGGGGTGTCTCGCCGATCAGGCCGGATCAGTGAGCGGCGTCATGCGGCCCCGGATCCAAGGCGGAGGTGGGGGTACCTCCCACGCCGGAGGCGTAGGGGGAGAGACATGGCGGAGCCATGGCGACCGACGACAACGCGGGAGACGGGGTCGCAGGGCGTCGCGAGCCCGGCATGATCGGCGAGACACCCCCTAGTAGGTGAGCCGGTTGCTCCCGCCCGCCTCGGGCGGGTAGAGGCCGGTTTCGGGAGTGGTGCTCGCGGTCGCCTCGACCAGCGCGTCGACGACGGCCTCCACGTCCGGGAGCCAGGGGGCGGCGGACCCGGGCAGCGGCGCCCGCTCCCAGCGCACCTGACCGGCCCCGGTCTCCGACGGAGGCAGCACCAGATAGCCGCCGTCGCCGTGGAAGCGCAGCGAACTGGGCACACAGTCCTTGACGAAGAGCAGCTCGCCGAGCTGCTCCAGGCTGTACGGGGCGACCAGGAGCGACCAGCGGGTGGGCGTCGCGACGACGGGCCCGAGCCGCATGTCCATCCGGTCCAGCACGGCCAGCGCGCGGGCCGCCGCCACCGCGGGCAGGCTCAGCGCACAGGGCGCCCGGCCTCCGGTGGCCAGTACGACCGGGGCGGTGGGCCGGTTGGCCCACCACCAGCGGATCATCCGCTCGTCGGTGGAGGCCGCCAGGATGCCTGGGTCGAAGGGGTGCGCGCCGGGGACGACGCACTCGGGGTCGGGGCAGGCGCAGCCGCGCCCGCGGTCACCGCCGCTTCTTCCGGAGCCCTCCGGGGAGTTGCCCCCCGCGGCTGCCAGTCCCACACCGGGGAGTACGGGCCATCCCCACTCGACCGCGCAGGTGAGCGCCGCGTCGAGCTGGACAGGCCCCTTTTTGCGCCGGTACCGAAGCCTGCGTCGCCTTCCGAGGATCTCGCGCATGAGCGCTCGTTCCTTTCCGTTGAACGCCGGGGTCCACATCACAACACGTGTACATGACTTCACTGTGCGTACAAATGCGTACTGGTCGGCGCGTCACCGCCCGTGCCACTGGCATGGGCGCCCCCCGTCGTGTCTGCGGCAGGATCGCCGCCCGGGGGCCGAACGTCGGCTGTAGTCCATTAAACGCGTGGCGAGGGGTGGCGCGCGCCTGGCGCTTGCTGTCCCGCTCTGACGTTCCCCGCCACTCGAGGATGGGGCGCGGCCTTTGGCATTGAGACGCTCGGGCCCGCTGCCAGGTTCCGGGGGCGGTCCAACTGCCCCTGGCCATCACCGTTTACGTACACGTACCCAGCACGCTTGCAATGACGCTTCCCCGGGAGTCTGCCCCCCGGGATCCCCCTGCCGAACGCCCTCAGTCGACCGCAGACATCGGCCATCGGGTGCTTTTTTCAGCCAAGTTAACTGTCCCGCAGACACCATCAATCCCACCGGGACAATGCTGGACATCACCTTACGTGTGCGTGTAGATGTGGATGCATGGGTAGCGGCGCAGATGGACATGGGGGTTTGCGATGCTATTGAGCGAAACGCACCTGCCGGAAAGCCGGCAGCCATGAGCGCCCCGCACCTGCCGAAAGTGGCCGGAATCGATTCAACAGTTCCCGCTCCGACGCACACTGCCGCCCCGCTGCCCTCCGTCCCCGCCGCACCACCCGCTCCGGGCGCGGTGATCCAGGACCGGCTGGCCGGCTGGGTCTCCGACCTCACCACCCTCCACGAACTCACCGAGCGCCTCATCCGCACCGCCTCTCTCGACGAGGCACTCGACGAACTGCTGCGCGCGGGCGCCGCACTGGTCGGCGCCCGCCGCGGCATGGTCGTCCTCGAACCGCCCCGCGACCCCGCCCGCGACGGCGCGTTCACCGCCGGCAGCGGCCCCGCCCGCATCAAGGGCCTGGGCCTCAGCCGCGCCGACCTCGGCCACATCGAGACCGTGCCGCGCGAGGCCACGGCGTACGGCTCCATCCTCGAAGGCCGCCACCCGGGGGACCCGGCCCCCGTGGTGCCGCGGCCCGTCGCCCACCCCGACCTGCTCGCCGACGACGCGCTGCACCCGCTGCACCGCGAGGTCGCCGTCCGCCTCGGCTACGCCGCGAGCTACACGTCACCGCTGGCCACCGAGGATTCGGGCACGCTCGGTGCGGCCGTCTGGCTCTACGACGAACCGGCCAGCCCGGTCGAGCGCCAGACCCATCTCGTCGGCCTCTACATGCGCTACGCCACCGAGCACCTCGCCCGCCTCCTGGAGCTGGAGCGCGCCCGGGCCACCGTCGCGACTGTGGCCGAGGAGCTGCTGCCCAGCCGGCTGCCCCGGGTCCCCGGTGTCCGGCTCGCGGCCCGGCACCGCAGCGGACCCCGCGGCGGCGGCGACTGGTACGACGCGCTGCCGCTGCCCGAAGGCGCGCTCGGCCTCGCGGTCGGCTCGGTCAGCGGGTCGGGTCCGAGCGCGCTCGCCGCGATGGGCCGGCTGCGCGCCTCCCTGCGGGCGTACGCCGTGATGGAGGGCGAGGACCCGGTGGCGGTCCTGTCCGACCTGGAGCTGCTGCTGCGCCTGACCGAGCCCGCGCGCACCGCGACGGCCCTTTTCGCGTACGCCGAGCCGGCCGCCCGCAAGATCGTCATGGCCGGGGCCGGGCACACGCCGCCGCTGGTGGTCGGGGACCTGCGCACGGAGTTCGTCGAGACCTCGCTGTCGGCGCCGCTGGGCATGCTCGCCTGCTGGGAGGCCCCCAGCGTGGAGCTGTCCCCGCAGCCCGGAGAAACGGTGCTGCTGTACACCGACGGGCTGCTCCGGCGTACCGGCGACCCGATGGACCGGGCGTTCGCACGGCTGCACTCGGCCGCCGCGAGCGTGCCCAGGCCGGCCAGGAGGGATCCGGCGGCGATCGCCGACCACGTGCTGCACACGATGCTGCCGGAGGGGCTCGACCGGGCGGACGGCGGCGAGGACGTCGTGCTGCTCGCCGCCCGATTCGACTGAATTCCTCACATCTCACAGGACCGCCCCGGTCCCTCTTCCCCTCGCACATACGATGGAGACGCCCCTGCTGCCGGAACGGCGGCCGGGGCCCCATATGTCGTATGGCAAAGGCCGACAGTGCCCAGGAGGCAGACGTGGCGGAGGAGCTCACCCCGGAGACCCCGGAAGAGGACGAGCAGCCGATCAAGCAGCGCAAGAACGGCCTGTACCCCGGCGTGTCCGATGAGCTGGCCGAGAACATGACGACGGGCTGGGCCGACACCGAGTTGCGTGATCTCGAGCCCGTCCCGCAGGCCGCGCAGACCGCCGAGCGCCGTGCGGCGCTCTCGGCTCGGTTCCCCGGCGAGCGCCTGGTGATCCCGGCCGGCAACCTGAAGACCCGCTCGAACGACACCGAGTACAGCTTCCGCCCGTCCACCGAGTACGCGTACCTGACTGGCGGCCGGCCCGAAGAAAGCGCAGACGGCGTTCTGGTCCTGGAGCCCAAGGGCGACGGGCACAAGGCGACGATCTACCTGCTGCCGCGCTCCAACCGTGAGAACGGCGAGTTCTGGCTGTCCGGCCAGGGCGAGCTGTGGGTCGGCCGCCGCCACTCGCTGACCGAGGCCGAGCAGCTGTACGGCATCCCCGCGTCCGACGTCCGCGAACTGCCCGAGCGGCTGCGCGAGGCCACCGGACCGGTGCGCGTCGTGCGCGGCCACGACGCCGCCGTCGAGGCCGCCCTGACCGACAAGGTCACCGCCGAGCGCGACGAGGAACTGCGCGTGTTCCTGTCCGAGGCGCGCCTGGTCAAGGACGCGTTCGAGATCGGCGAGCTGCAGAAGGCGTGCGACGCGACCACTCGCGGCTTCGAGGACGTCGTCAAGGTCCTCGACAAGGCCGAGGCGACCAGCGAGCGCTACATCGAGGGCACCTTCTTCCTGCGTGCCCGCGTCGAGGGCAACGACGTCGGTTACGGCTCCATCTGCGCCGCCGGCCCGCACGCCTGCACCCTCCACTGGGTCCGCAACGACGGCCCCGTCCGCTCGGGCGACCTGCTCCTGCTCGACGCGGGCGTGGAGACCACCACCCTCTACACCGCCGACGTCACCCGCACCCTGCCCATCAGCGGCCGCTACACCGACATCCAGCGCAAGATCTACGACGCCGTCTACGAGGCCCAGGAGGCGGGCATCGCGGCGGTCAGGCCGGGTGCCAAGTACCGCGACTTCCACGACGCCGCCCAGCGCGTCCTCGCCGAGAAGCTCGTCGAGTGGGGCCTCGTCGAAGGCCCGGTGGAGCGGGTGCTCGAACTCGGCCTGCAGCGCCGCTGGACCCTCCACGGCACCGGCCACATGCTCGGCATGGACGTCCACGACTGCGCGGCCGCCCGCACCGAGAGCTACGTCGACGGCACCCTCGAGCCCGGCATGTGCCTGACGGTCGAGCCGGGCCTGTACTTCCAGGCCGACGACCTCACCGTGCCCGAGGAGTACCGCGGCATCGGCGTCCGCATCGAGGACGACATCCTCGTCACCGAGGACGGCAACCGGAACCTCTCCGCCGCCCTCCCCCGCCAGGCCGACGAGGTCGAGGCGTGGATGGCCTCACTGCGCTAGGGGCTGTCCGGCCGATCCGCACGGACCACGAGGGCGCGCCGCTCAGGAGACTCCGAGCAGCGCGCCCTCGCGCCATTTGAGGATCTTGTCGAAGCTCACCACCGCGCCGCGGCCCGGCCTGCTGCGCACATGGACATGGTCGGCGAGCTGCTCGATCAGGCAGAGTCCCCGCCCGCTCTCCGCGGTGGACGGCGCGGTGTGCCCGCACAGCGAACCGCGCCTCGGGACGAACCCCGGCCCCGAATCCGCCACCTCGATACGGCACTTCTCGCCGTCCAGGTACGCCGTCACCCGGTACCCCGCGGACGCGCCGCGTGCCTCAGCGCCGCCACCGTGCTCCACGGCGTTCGCACACGCCTCGGTCAGGGCCACCGACAGGTCGTAGGAGATATCGGGGTCGACGCCCGCGGTCTCCATGGTGCCGAGCAGCAGACGGCGGGCGAGCGGCACGCTCGCAGCCTCGCGCCGCAGATGGAGGGACCACCAGATGCTCATGCTCCAGCCTCCTGGCCGCGGCTCGACATACCGATACGTATTGCCCACGGGCACGCTCGGTAAGCGCGCGGTCGCTGTGACAGCCCTCATTCGGCGGATGTGAAGCCGCGCGGCGCGGTGTATGTCGGCGACCCGGCCCGCAAACGGGACCTTCCGGACCTGCCGTACAGCGGCGAACTGCGCAGTGCGATGATGTCCCGGCCATGTCGTCCACGCGCCACGCACCTGCCGGAGCCGGTCTGCGGCTGCTGAGGGCCGCGGTGTTCACCGCGGTCTGCGTCGTGCTGTCCGGGACCGGGCATGTGCTCGCCGCCTGCGAGGCGGTTCCGCTGTGGACGCTCGCGCTCGGCTCCGCCGGGGTCTTCGCGCTGGTCCTGCCGTTCACGGGGCGGCAGCGTTCGCTGCCCGTCATCGCAGCCGTGCTGACCGCGGGACAGCTCGGGCTGCACTCCCTCTTCGGCCTCGGACAGAGCCGGCTGCAGCTCGCGCAGACGGCCGACGAGGTACTGATCAGGACGGCCGCCAAGCTGGTCTGCGGCGCGGGGGCCGCCTCCCTCAGCCCCGCCGACGCGCGGCGCATCGTCACCACGGCCGGCATCGACCCGGCCGCGCACGCCGGTCACGCGCATCTCGCCGAGGCGGCCGCCACGGGGCCCGAGGTGCCCTCGCTGGCCATGGTGCTCGGACACCTGCTGGCCGGGATCGCGACCGGACTGCTGCTGCGGCGCGGGGACGCGGCGCTGCTGCGCCTGATGCTGCTCTCCGCCGAGTCGGCCCACGAGGTCGCGGAGGCCGCGCGCCTGGGCGCGCTGCGGGCGGCCGTCGTGCTCGTACGGGCCCTGTACGCAGGTCTGCCCGGCACGCCCGCGCGCCTGCCCCGCCTCTCGGCGCACACGGCAGGGCCGCCTCCTTCGGCGGCCGGTGAGGTTCTTCAGCACACGGTGATCAGGCGCGGGCCGCCGCCCGTATACGTCCTCGTCGCCTGATCGCGGCTCGCTCGACGGGAGCGGAGCCGCCGTGCCCGCGCACGCCCGTGCGCCGGCGCATCCTCGTCTCACCTCACCGTGGAGTGCTTGCCAGCATGAACGTCTACCGCGCTGCCGCCGCTGCCGTCGTGGCCACCGCCTCCGTCGTCGTCTTCTCCGGCGCCGCCTTCGCGCACGTCAGCGTGCAGCCACAGGGCGAGGCCGCCAAGGGCGGCTACGCCACCGTCAACTTCAAGGTCCCCAACGAGCGCGACAACGCCTCGACCGTCAAGCTCGAGGTCAGCATGCCCGCCACGCACCCGCTGGCGTCCGTGATGCCGCAGGCCGTGCCCGGCTGGAAGGCCGAGGTCACCAGGGCGAAGCTCGACAAGCCGCTGGAGGTGCACGGCAAGCAGATCACCGAGGCCGTCACCAAGGTCACCTGGACCGCGGACGGCTCGAAGATCGAGCCCGGCCACTTCCAGCAGTTCCCGCTCTCCCTCGGACAGCTGCCCGAGGACACCGACCGGCTGGTCTTCAAGGCCCTCCAGACGTACGACAACAAGGAGGTCGTGCGCTGGATCGAGGAGCCGAAGGAGGGCGGCGAGGAGCCCGAGTCCCCCGCTCCCGTGCTGAAGCTCTCCGCGGCGACGGACGACCACCACGGCGGGGGCGGCGCGACGGGCGCCGCCGAGAACGGCAAGAACGGCGGGCACGACAAGGAGGGCTCGCACACCGAGTCCGCCGCCTCCTCCACCACCACCAGTGACTCCACCGCCCGCGTCCTGGGCGTCGTCGGCATCGCCGTCGGCGCCGCGGGCGTGGCCTTCGGCGTGCTGGCCGGCCGCCGCCGCAGCTCCTGAAGCCCCCGCCCCACCACGTCTGGAAACTGTTCGATGCGTAAGAAGACCCTGCTCGCGGCCGCGCTCGTCGTGGCCGCCGGGCTCTCCCTGTCCGCCTGTGCCACCGGTGGCGAACAAGCGGCGGCCAAGCCCGACTTCGACATCTCGGCGCAGAAGAAGACCGAGGCCGCCACGGTGCTCGAAGAGCCGAAGACCAAGCCGGACCTCGTCCTGACCGACACCCGCGGCAAGACGTTCGACCTGCGCGAGCGGACCAAGGGCAAGCCGACCCTGATCTACTTCGGCTACACCCACTGCCCCGACGTCTGCCCGCTGACGATGAGCAACATCGCCATCGCCAGGAAGCAGCTCCCCAAGGCCGACCAGGACAAGCTCCAGGTCGTCTTCGTCACCACCGACCCGGAGCGGGACACCTCCGCCGAGCTGGCCAAGTGGCTGCCCAGCGCGGGCGACCCGTCCTTCATCGGGCTGACCGGTGACTTCGCGGACATCCAGGCGGGCGCGCGCCGGATCGGCATCGGCATCGACCCGCCGAAGAAGGAGAAGGACGGCACCGTCGTCTCCATGCACGGCGCCCAGGTCGTCGCCTTCTCGCCGAAGACCGACAAGGGCTACGTCCTGTACGGCGAGGACACCACGGCCGACGACTGGGCGAAGGACCTGCCCGCGCTGATCAAGGGCGAGAAGCCGTGATCCGCCGGGGTACGTCCTTCGCCGCCGCCGTCGCCGTGAGCGCCTGCCTGGCGCTGGCGGGCTGCTCGGCGGACGACGGGCCGAAGCTGTCCGTCAGCGGCGCGTTCATGCCGCAGCCCGTCGACGACATGGCCGCCGGGTTCCTCACCGTCGAGAACAGCGGCGGGACGGCGGACCGGCTCACCTCGGTCACCAGCGACATCGCGGACGACGTCACCATCCACGAGTCGAAGAACCAGAGGATGCGCGAGGTCACGTCGTTCGACATCCCAGCGGACGGCGCGCTCGCTCTCGAACGCGGCGGCAACCACATCATGTTCATGGCGCTCAAGCAGCGGCCGGAGCAGGGCGACAAGGTCGCGATCGAGCTGCACTTCGAGAAGTCGGACCCGATCACGGTGGAGATCCCCGTCAAGGAGACCACCTACCGGCCGCAGCAGCACTGACCAGTGAGGGACTGATCGCATGATGACAGCCACCGCCCCGCGATTCGGCCCGTCCGCCCTGCGGCAGGCGCTCGCCGCGGTCGTGCTCGTCGGCACCCTCATCGGCGCGTTGCTGGCCGGTGCGGGCCCCGCCGCGGCGCACGCCGCGCTGCTCACGAGCAACCCGAAGGACGGGGCGGTGGTGCCCACCGCGCCCAAGGAGGTCACGCTCACCTTCTCCGAGCAGATCGCCATGGGCGACGACTCGATCCGCGTGCTCGAACCCAGCGGCAAGCGCGCCGACACCGCCGAGATCCGCGACCTCGGCTCCGGCGGCACCGTCAGGTACGGCGTCTCGCTGCACGCGGGCCTGCCGGACGGCACGTACACCGTGGCCTGGCAGGCGGTCTCCGCGGACAGCCACCCGGTCGCCGGTGCCTTCACCTTCTCCATCGGCGCGCCCTCGAAGACCACGGTCGCGGTGCCCGACCAGGAGGCCGGCGGCGGAGTCGTCGGCGTGCTGTACGGGATCGCGCGGTACGCGGCGTACGCGGGCTTCGTGCTGCTCACGGGCGGCGCGGCCTTCGTGCTCCTGTGCTGGCGGCGCGGCGCTTCGGTGCGGCCCGTGCAGCGTCTGGTCGTCCAGGGCTGGGTGACGCTCACCGCGGCCACGCTGGCGATGCTGCTGCTGCGTTCCCCGTACACCGGGTCGGGCGATCCGGCGGACGCGCTCGACCTCGGCGGGCTGGCGGACGTGCTGGAGACGAAGACGGGGGCCGCGCTCGTCTCCCGGCTGCTGCTGCTCGGCGCGGCCGCGCTCTTCGTCGCGGTGCTGTTCGGAACCTATTCACGCAGGGACGACGAGCAGGAGCGCAAGGACCTCACCTTCGGGCTCGCCATGGGCGGCTCCGTCGTCGCGGCCGGTATCGCCGCGACGTGGGCGCTGTCGGAGCACGCCTCCACCGGCATCCAGCCGGGGATCGCGATGCCGGTGGACGTCCTGCACCTGCTGGCCGTCGCGGTCTGGCTCGGCGGTCTGGCCACGCTGCTGACCGCGCTGTACCGCACGCCGTCCGTGGAGCGCGCGGCCGTACGGAGGTTCTCCACGGCCGCGTTCTGGAGCGTCGTCGTGCTGGCGGCGACCGGGACCTACCAGTCCTGGCGGCAGGTCGGCTCCTGGTCGGCGCTCACCGGGACGCGGTACGGGCAGCTGCTGCTGCTCAAGGTCGGCCTCGTGGCGGTGCTGGTCGCCGTCGCGTGGATCTCGCGGCGCTGGACCGCGCGCCTGTCGGAGGTCGCGGCGGCCGTACCCGCCGAGGCGGAGCGGGCGGAGGAGGAGTCCGCCGAGGACACGGACGGCACGCCGTCCGACCCGGTCCGGGCCGCTCAACTGGCCCGCCAGAAGGCGGCCGTGGCCACCGCCGAGCGCAGGCGTACCCGGGACGCCGACGCCGAGCGCTCCGGACTGCGCCGTACCGTGCTGGCCGAGACCGCGGTCGCGGTCGTCCTGCTGGCCGTGACGACCGTACTCACGACGACCGAGCCGGGACGCACCGAGGAGGCCGCGCGCGACGGCGGGCAGCAGACCGCTCCTGCGGCCACCGGACCCGCCGAGATCGAGCTGCCCTTCGACACGGGCGGCGAGCGGGGCAAGGGCACCGTACGGCTCAGTCTCGACCCCGCGCGGCCCGGCGGGAACGAGATGCACGTGTGGACCGAGACGCCGGACGGCAAGCCGCTGGACGCCCCCGAGCTGAGGGTCGCCTTCACCCTGGAGGCCAAGGAGATCGGCCCGCTGCCCATCACGCCCGACCGGGTGGCGGCGGGACACTGGAGCGCGAGTGCGGTCCAGATCCCGATGCCGGGCAGCTGGCAGGTCCAGGTGACCGTGCGGACCTCCGACATCGACCAGATCACCGTCGACAAGAACATCGAGATCGGCTGAACCCTTCGTGAGCGACAACGACATCTCCAGGCGGCGGCTGCTCGGCACGGCCGGTGCCGCGGGCGCGACCGGGCTGGTGCTCGGCGCCGCGGGCGGCGCCGCCGCCTACGCGGCCTCGGCCGACGCCCCGACGCCCCTGACCTCGGTCGGCGCGACCGGCGTCGCCTTCCACGGCACGCACCAGGCGGGGATCACCGACCCGCAGCAGGCCCACGGGCATCTGGTCGCCTTCGACCTGGCGCCCGGGGCGGGGCGCGGCCAGGCGGCCGCGCTGATGCGGCGCTGGTCGGCCCTGGCGGCGGACCTGATGGCGGGGCGGGCGGCCGGGGAGGGCGACACGGGCGTCGCGCTCGACGCCGGGCCGTCGTCGCTGACCGTCACCTTCGGATTCGGCCGCACCTTCTTCGACCGAACGTCCCTGGTCGCCGAGCGCCCCGCCGAGCTGGACCCGTTGCCGGCCTTCTCCTCCGACCGGCTCGATCCGAAGCGCTCCGACGGCGATCTGTGGGTCCAGATCGGCGCGGACGACGCGCTCGTCGCCTTCCACGCGCTGCGCGCGATCCAGAAGACGGCCGGCGAAGCGGCGCGGGTGCGCTGGCAGATGAACGGCTTCAACCGCTCGCCCGGCGCGACCGCGCAGCCGATGACCGCGCGCAACCTGATGGGCCAGGTCGACGGCACCGGCAACCCGAAGCCGTCCGAACCGGACTTCGGCCGGCGCGTCTTCGTGCCGTCGGCGACGAAGCACGCCTGGATGGCGGGCGGTTCGTACGCCGTCGTACGCCGTATCAGGATGCTGCTCGACGACTGGGAGAAGCTCCCGCTGAGGAAGCAGGAGCAGGTCATCGGCCGCCGCAAGTCCGACGGCGCCCCGCTGACGGGCGGCACGGAGACGACCGAGCTCGCCCTCGACGAGACCGGTCCCGACGGAAAGCTCGTGATCCCCGGCAACGCGCACGCCCGGATCTCCGCGCCCGAGCAGAACGGCGGCGCCGCGATGCTGCGGCGGCCCTTCTCCTTCCACGACGGGATCGGCGCCGACGGGACGCCCGACGCGGGACTGCTCTTCATCTGCTGGCAGGCCGATCCGCTGCGCGGCTTCGTGCCGGTGCAGCGCAAGCTCGACCGGGGCGATGCGCTGTCGCCGTTCATCAGGCACGAGGCGAGCGGACTGTTCGCCGTGCCGGGCGGGCCGGCGGAGGGCGAGTACGTGGGGCAGCGGCTGCTGGAGGGCTGAGCGGGGGCATAGGGGGCGCTAGGGGACGGCTGTGCTCCCCCGGGCGCATTAGGGTGACGGTATGTCGGCCACGCGCTACACGTATCTCGGTCCCGAGGGCACCTTCACGGAGGCCGCCCTGCGCACCCTGCCGGAAGCCGCGACCCGGGAGCTCGTCCCGATGGTCTCGGTACCCGCCGCACTCGACGCCGTACGGGCCGGTGAGGCCGCGGCGGCACTCGTGCCCATCGAGAACTCCGTGGAGGGCGGCGTCACGGCCACCCTCGACGAACTGGCGTCGGGCGAGCCGCTGATGATCTACCGCGAGGTCGTCCTGCCCATCGCCTTCGCGCTGCTGGTGCGCCCGGGGACGAAGCTGTCCGAGATCAAGACGGTGACCGGCCACCCGGTGGCCCAGCCGCAGGTGCGCAACTGGCTGCGCACGCATCTGCCGGACGCGCTGTGGGAGTCGGCCGCGTCGAATGCGGACGGGGCGCGGCTCGTGCAGGAGGGCCGGTTCGACGCCGCCTTCGCGGGCGCGTTCGCGGCGGCCACGTACGGTCTCGAGGCGCTGGTCACCGAGATCCACGACGCCGAGAACGCCGAGACGCGGTTCGTGCTGGTGGGACGGCCGGCCCGGCCGGCTGCCCCGACGGGCGCGGACAAGACGTCCGTGGTGATCTGGCAGCGCGAGGACCATCCGGGTGCGCTGATGGAGCTGCTCCAGGAGTTCGCCGTGCGCGGCGTGAACCTGATGCTGCTCCAGTCGCGGCCGACCGGCGCGGGGATCGGGAACTACTGCTTCGCCATCGACGCCGAGGGACATGTCTCGGACCGCCGGGTGGGCGAGGCGCTGATGGGCCTGAAGCGGGTCTGCCAGCAGGTGCGGTTCCTCGGCTCGTACCCGAGGGCCGGGGTGGCGCCCGACGAGGTGCGCGCGCTGCGCGCGGGGACGTCGGACGCCGAGTTCACAGCGGCGTCCGACTGGCTGGCGCGCTGCCAGGACGGCCGTACACAGGACTGAGTCGTACCTGCAGATTTTCGTTGTCCACAGAACTTATCCACAGGTGCGCTTCTCGACCTGGGGACAAGTCGACAACCCAATGCCGCATCGTCGACAAATCGGCCGATGGACCCACTTCCGTCCACAGAGCGGCAGGTCGGCGCCTGTCACCCTAATTCCATTGATCAACTCTTTGGGGCGAGGAATTCCCACCCGAATGAGTGTGTGGGGGTGGTTTGAGCAGAGAATCCTTCGACGCTCCGACGCCTTTCGGAATGATCAATTCCATAGTCCACAGATCGTTCGCACAGCCTGTGGATAACTACCTTCGACCCCCAGCGCCTGTGGACAAGGGGTCCACCATCCGGACCGGACCCCGGGGGAATTGGTGGGCACGGCACGGAATTGCCCGCATCATTATCGATTCCGGCAATTCGGGCAAAGTGACACGCAAGACGATATCGGGTGGGGTGGCCCGAGTCGGCACCGGTAGCCTGGTGGGGTGATTGACCTTCGCCTGCTCCGTGAGGACCCCGACCGTGTTCGCGCCTCCCAGCGCGCCCGTGGAGAGGATGTCGAGCTCGTCGACGCCCTCCTCTCCGCCGATGAGCGGCGAAGGTCCTCGGGCCTCCGCTTCGACGAACTGCGCTCCGAGCAGAAGTCGCTCGGCAAGCTCATCCCCAAGGCGTCTCCCGAGGAGCGCGCCGAGCTGCTGAAGAAGGCCGAGCAGCTCAAGGCCGACGTCAAGGCCGCAGAGGCCGCGCAGAACGAGGCCGACGAGGAGACCAGGCGGCTTCTCCTGGGGCTCGGCAACATCGTCCACCCGGACGTTCCGGTCGGCGGCGAGGAGGACTTCGTCGTCCTGGAGACGCACGGCACGATCCGCGACTTCGCCGCCGAGGGCTTCGAGCCCAAGGACCACCTGGAGCTCGGCGAGGCGCTCGGCGCCATCGACGTCGAGCGCGGCGCGAAGGTCTCGGGCTCGCGCTTCTACTACCTGACGGGCGTCGGCGCCCTCCTGGAGCTCGCCCTGGTCAACGCCGCGATCGCCCAGGCGACCGAGGCCGGCTTCATCCCGATGCTCACCCCCGCACTGGTGCGCCCGCGCGCCATGGAGGGCACCGGCTTCCTCGGCCAGGCCTCGGAGAACGTGTACCACCTGGAGAAGGACGACTACTACCTGGTCGGCACCTCCGAGGTCCCGCTCGCCGCGTACCACATGGACGAGATCATCGACGGGGACAAGCTGCCGCTGCGGTACGCGGGCTTCTCGCCCTGCTTCCGCCGCGAGGCCGGCACGTACGGCAAGGACACCCGCGGCATCTTCCGGGTCCACCAGTTCGACAAGGTCGAGATGTTCTCGTACGTCGCCCCGGAGGACGCCGAGGCCGAGCACAAGCGGCTGCTGGAGTGGGAGAAGCAGTGGCTGACCGGCCTGGAGCTGCCGTTCCAGGTGATCGACGTCGCCACCGGTGACCTCGGCGCCTCTGCCTCGCGCAAGTACGACTGCGAGGCGTGGATCCCGACGCAGGGCAAGTACCGCGAGCTGACCTCGGCGTCGAACTGCGACGGCTTCCAGGCGCGCCGCCTGTCCGTCCGCATGCGCGACGGCAAGAAGGTGCAGCCGCTCGCGACGCTGAACGGCACGCTGTGCGCCGTTCCGCGCACCATCGTGGCGATCCTGGAGAACCACCAGCTGGCCGACGGCTCGGTGCGCGTCCCCGAGGTGCTCCGTCCCTACCTCGGCGGCCGCGAGGTCCTGGAGCCTGTCTCCAAGTGACGTCCTTCCCCTACCGGCTGATCGCGACCGATCTCGACGGGACGCTCCTGCGCTCCGACGAGACGGTCTCGCAGCGCACCCGCGACGCGCTCGCCGCGGCCACCGCGGCGGGCGCCGCGCACATCGTCGTCACCGGGCGCGCGGTGCCGTGGACGCGGCACATCCTGGACGACCTCGGCTACAACGGCCTGGCCGTGTGCGGCCAGGGGGCGCAGGTCTACCACGCGGGCGAGCACCGGCTGCTGACGTCGGTCACCCTCGACCGGCAGCTGGCCGGGCTCGCACTCTCCAAGATCGAGGCGGAGGTCGGACCGCTGCTGCTGGCGGCGAGCCGGGACGGCCTCGACGGCGACGTGCTGATCGGCGAGGGGTACCGGGTGCTGGAAGGCCCGTTGCCGTACGTGCCGATGAAGGAGCCGGCCGACCTGTGGGCCGCTCCGCTCAACAAGGTCTACATCCAGCACCCGACCCTGGACGACGACGAGCTCGCCACCATCGCCAAGGCGATGGTCGGCAACCTCGTGGACGTGGTGATGGCGGGCGCCGGGGTCGTGGAGATCCTGCCGCTGGGCCTGAGCAAGGCCACGGGCCTGTCGCTGGCCGCACGGCGGCTGGGGCTGCGGGCGGCGGACACGATCGCCTTCGGCGACATGCCGAACGACATCCCGATGTTCGGCTGGGCCGCGCACGGTGTGGCGATGGCGAACGCGCACGACGAACTGAAGGCCGTGGCCCACGAGATCACGGCGTCGAACGAGAACGACGGCATCGCGGTGGTCCTGGAGCACCTGCTCCAGGACTGACGGCGCAGGATGCGCGGACCGAACGCGCGCGGGGCGCGGGCCCCGGCCTCGCCCGCTGTGCAGGGACGCAGTGCACGCCGGTGCCTCACCGGTCGGCGGATCCTCCGGGGGAGGGGGCGGCCCGCGCGGATGCGCGCTCGAAGCGGCCGCCCCCTGGGCAGCCGCCCCGGGCGGCCGTGCGGAGGGTGATGACTACTCCGCGGCCTGCCCGGTGCCGCCCCGACGGGAGCACAACGGACTTCGACTCGAACTCTCGGTTATCGCCGCGCTCCTCCCCGGTCGGTGGCACCGGCGCCCCGCACGGATGTGCGGTACCGGCGTGAACCACTCTGCCCGGTAAGGGCGTTCCGTGCCACCTGATTTCGCCTCAGCGGGCCCGCACGACCTCCACGTTGAAGACGTGCGCACCGAGCGCGGTGGCCACCCCGACGAACAGCAGCGCGAAGTGCTCCTGCCCCCGGGCCGTGGCGATGCCGCCGAGGTCGAGCCGGGACGCGGCCGGCCAGCCGAAGTCCTCCAGCAGTTCGCCGACGCGCTTCTTGGCTCCGGCGTCGTCCCCGGAGAGGAACACCGTGCCGGGCGAGGTCAGGAGCCCGGGACGGACCATGACCGAGACGTCCATGGTGCACAGGGACTTGACCACCTTGGTGTCCGGCAGCTCCTGCTGGAGCAGCTCGCCCACGCTGGTGCCGTGGTGGACGAGGTCCATGGCGGGCGTGAGGGCGACGGTGACGTCGAGCAGCACCTTGCCGGCCAGGTGCTGCCGTACGGCGGCCAGGAGGGCGATGCTCTCGGCGTTCCCTGGGGTGGCGTTGACGACGATGTCCCCGTGCGCGGCCGCCTCGGCGACGGTGACGACGGGGTGGTCGAGGTCCTTCCTGTTCTGCGGGTCGCGGGAGCCGAGCACGACGTCGTGCCCGGCACGGGCCACCCCGGCGGCGAGTGTGCGTGCGACGTTTCCGGTGCCGATGATCGCGATGTTGGTCATGGGCGTGACGCTAGACGGAGGGGCTGCCGGCCCGTATCGGCCGGGGGAACCAGAAGCCGACCGGCTCCCGACGTAGGTCCATCGGGCGAGGGTCCGCCGACCGGCCGTAGGCCGTGCGCTCCGGGCGCCGGCAGGGGGAACGGCACCTTCGTGCCGCCCCTGCCGGCGTCACGCTCCGCGCGTCACTCCTCGCCGGCGAGCCCCAGGACGCGCAGCTTCTGTCCCGCGTACCAGGTCGCCACCACGGTCACCCCCGCGAGCAGCGCCACCGCGGCGGGCAGGCCGACGTCCGAACCGAGCAGCCCCTCGCCGCCGATCCTCTCGGCGAGCGAGAGCGACCACTGCTGGACGCTGAGCGTCCGCGCGCCGGCGACCAGGCTGCCGAACAGCGTCTCCCACACCAGGGCGTAGACGAGCCCGATGACCACCGCGTGCCGGCTGACCGTGCCGAGCAGCAGGAACAGGGCGCTGTAGGCGATCGAGGCGACGAGCGCCGCGACGGTGCAGGCGATGGCGATCTGCTGCCCGTTGCCGTTCAGGATGAAGCCGGCGATCAGCATGGGCACGGCCGAGAAGGCCATCGTCACGGCGATCGCCACGATCAGTTTGGTGAAGATGATCGTCGGCCGCTTCACGGGCTTGGCGAGCAGATAGACGATCGAACCGTCGTCGATCTCGGGTCCGATCGCGCCCGTGCCCGCGATCACGCCGATCAGCGGCACCATCGTGGCGAGGCCGAAGCCGCTCAGCACGTCGGCGGCCACCTGGTCGTCGGCGCCGTTGAGGACCCGTACGGCGACGGCGATCAGCAGCAGCAGAGCGGGCAGCACGAACAGGAGGGCGGCGCGGCGCCTGCCGAGCACGGCCCGATAGGTGAGCCGGGCGACTGTGGGGTCGTACATCGACGTCACAGCTCCTTTCAGGCCGCTACGAGGTAGGAGAAGACGGATTCGAGGGACTCGTCGGACGGCGAGACCGTGAGCAGCCGGATGCCGTGCTCCCGGGCGACCTTCGGCAGCAGCGCGGTGAACCGGCCGAAGTCGACGGCCTGGATGCGCAGCGCCCCCTCGGTGACGTCGACCTCGATGCCGGCCGTCGACGGGTCGGCGATCAGGGCGGCGGCGAGTGCCCGGTCGTCGCTGGAGCGGACGAGGTAGCGGTGCGGGCGGTCCGTCATCAGGCGGCGGATCCGGCGGAAGTCGCCGCTGGCCGCGTGCCGTCCGGCGACGATCACCTCGATGTGGGAGGCCAGTTGCTCGACCTCCTCCAGGATGTGCGAGGAGAACAGCACGGTGCGGCCGTCGGCGCCCATGCGCCGCAGCAGGTCCATCAGCTGCATGCGCTGGCGCGGGTCCATGCCGTTGAACGGCTCGTCGAGCAGCAGCACCGACGGCTCGTGGACGAGCGCGGAGGCCATCTTCACGCGCTGGCGCATGCCCTTGCTGTACGTCGAGATCTTGCGGTCCTGGGCGTACTCCATCTCGACCGTGGCGAGCGCCCGCGCGGCCTCCCGGTCGCCGAGACCGTGCAGTTCCGCGTTGGCGACGACGAACTCGCGGCCGGTGAGGAAGTCGTACATCGCCTCCCGCTCGGGGACGATGCCGATCTGCCGGTAGACCGACTCGTTGCGCCAGATCGGGCGGCCGTCGAGGGTGACGGTGCCGGTGGAGGGGGCGAGGAAGCCGCCCATCATGTTGATGAGGGTCGACTTCCCGGCGCCGTTGGGGCCGAGGAGGCCGGTGACGCCGGGGCCGATCACCATGGTGACGTCGTTGACGGCGACCACGTTGCCGAACCAGCGCGACGCGTGCTCGATGTGAAGAGTGCTCATGGGCGCAGCCCATTCCTTGAAAGGGTGGTGGTGGGCTGGGGGTACCACCCAGCGGTAGCTGGGGGAGGGTGGGCGGTCACAGGCCGACCTTCCGGTAGCGGCGCATCAGCACGGCGTAGGAGCCGGCGACGAGCGCGAGGACGGCGAGGAGATAGGCGACGCCGGCACCGGCCCCCGGGCCCTGGCCGCCCGGGAAGGCGGAGGTGGCCCCGAGGAACGCGGTCTGCACCCCGTCGATGAGCGTGACCGGGGAGAACAGGCCCAGCCACGGGACGGCACCGGCCGAGCCGGTCTCCCAGGCGATGGCCTGGACCGTGGACACGGCCCCGTACGTGATGGTGAGCGTGGCGATCACGGCGGCGACGCCGAAGCCGCGGCGCGGGGTGAAGGCCGCGAGCACCAGGCCGATGCCGCCGAAGAGGACGGACAGGAGAGCGACGGAGACCATGCCCTGCGCGAAGCCCTTCGTCTGGTCGGCGAAGTCGAACTTCGCCAGCAGCGCCCCCAGATACAGGATGACCAGCGGCGCGCCCGTGAGGACGAAGAGTGCCGAGGCCATCGCCGCGAACTTGGCGACCACGTAGTCTACGCGCTCGATCGGCCGCGAGAAGTACAGCGGGACCGATTTGAAGCGCAGGTCGCGGGAGACGGACTGCGGGGCCTGCGCCGCGAGGAACAGGGCGATCAGGGCCTGCATGATGATCGCGTAGCGGGTGTACTCGACCGGCAGGTCCTTCATCGTGGGGACCGAGATCGCGACCGCCACCATGATCGCCGCGACGAGGCACATGATGCCGAGCAGGATCATCGGCAGCACCTTGGACTTGGCCGAGCGGCCGAGGCCGTAGGCGCCGCGCAGCGACTGGGAGTAGAGCGAGCGGCGCGCATAGGCGCGGCCGAGGCGGGGGCCGTCGTAGCTGCGGTATCCGATGTTGTGGATCCGCGTGGTCTCCGCGGCCCCGGGGGTCTGCGTGCTCACCGGGCCTGCACCTCCATGGGCCGGTCGGCCGTCTCCGGGCGGAAGACCTCCGCGATGTGGTGACGGCGCTGTTCCATCCGGACCAGACCGAGGCCGAGGTCGGCGACGGTGTCCCGGACGATGTCGTACGTCTGCTCCCCGGCCGCCTCCAGCAGCAGGATGTGACCGGCTCCGGGCAGGCCCTCCTCCGTCCGCTCGTGCAGCGCGACACCGGCCGCGGCGAGCGCGGCCCGGAGCGCGGCGGTGCCGTCGGGGTGCGCCTCCGAGTCGGTGACCTCGACCGCGAGGGTGGCCGTGGTCTGCGTGAAGTCCTTGGTGGAGCTGGAGCGCAGCAGCGAGCCGCCGTCGATGACGACGACGTGGTCGCAGGTGCGCTCCAGTTCGCCGAGCAGATGGGACGTGACCAGGACCGAGATGCCGAAGTCGGTGTGGACACGGCGGATCAGGCCGAGCATCTCGTCACGGCCGACGGGGTCGAGTCCGTTGGTCGGCTCGTCGAGGAGGACGAGCTGCGGATCGTGGACGAGGGCCTGCGCCAGCTTCACGCGCTGCTTCATACCGGTCGAGTAGCCGCCGATGGGGCGGTACCGCTCCTCGTACAGACCGACGTGGCGCAGGGTGTCGGCGGTGCGCTCGCGGGCGGCCGTCGGCGGCAGGCCCGACATGCGCGCCATGTGGACGACGAACTCGGTGGCCGAGACGTCGGGCGGCAGGCAGTCGTGCTCGGGCATGTAGCCGACGCGCTCGCGGATCTGCGCTCCGCTCGTGGCCACGTCGAGGCCGAGCACGGCGGCCCGGCCCTCGGTGGCGGGGGACAGACCCAGAAGAATCTTGATCAACGTGGACTTGCCGGCTCCGTTGGCGCCCACCAGGCCGGTCACACCGGGGCCGATGTCCAACGAGAGCCGGTCAAGCGCGGTCACCCGGGGGAACCGCTTGCTCAGGCTTTCGGTCGCGATCACAGTCACGCTTCGACGGTAGTGGCGTCCGCCACAGCCGACGTCAGCCTCGCGGCCCGATGTGCATCCGACTCGAGAGGTACGGACCCGTAGGGGCGATGCGACCTGAGGAAGACCTGCGCTCCGGGTGGCCGCCCGGACGGCGCCCCGGCGAGGGGGTGCCGGCCGGGTTGTCCCCAGGCCGCGCGCACCTCTTGACGCGGCCGCCGGGCATTGTCACATTCATCGGTGTCACGTTACGGCTCGTAACCGCCCGAGGGACGGACAGTGGCATGGCCTCGCGCCGCGCAGGCGCCGGTCCGCCACACGGCCGGCCCAGGGCGGAGGGGAGAGATCCGGTGAGCGGTCTGCAGGGGGCGCGCGAGCGCCGGGTCCGTACGGGCGGTGTCGAGCTGTGCGTCGCCGAGCTGGGCGACGCGTCGCGGCCGACCGTGCTGCTGGTGCACGGCTATCCCGACAGCAAGGAGGTCTGGTCCGAGGTCGCGACCCGGCTGGCCGACCGCTTCCACGTCGTGCTGTACGACGTCCGCGGGCACGGCGCCTCCACCACGCCGGTCCCGCTGCGCGGCGGCTTCACGCTGGAGAAGCTGACGGACGACTTCCTCGCCGTCGCGGACGCGGTGAGCCCGGACCGGCCGGTGCATCTCGTGGGGCACGACTGGGGGTCGGTGCAGTCCTGGGAGTTCGTCACCGTCCGGCGCACCGAGGGCCGCATCGCCTCGTTCACCTCGATGTCCGGGCCGTCCCTGGACCACTTCGGGCACTGGATCAAGCACCGGATGAGCCGGCCCACCCCGCGTCGCGTCGGCCAGCTGCTCGGTCAGGGCGCCAAGTCCTGGTACGTGTACCTGCTGCACACGCCCGTGCTGCCGGAGCTGGCCTGGCGCGGACCGCTGGGCAGGCGGTGGCCCAGGATGCTGGAGCGCGTGGAGGGGGTGCCCGCCGGGGACTATCCGACGGCCTCGCTGCCGCAGGACGCGGCGCACGGAGCCTGGCTCTACCGGGACAACGTCCGCGCGCGGCTGCGCCGCCCACGACCCGACGCGTACGCGCACGCGCCGGTCCAGCTGATCACGCCGACCGGTGACGTCTTCCTGTCGCAGCGGCTCTACGACGACCTCGGCACCTGGGTGCCGCGGCTCACCCGCCGCACCCTGGCCGCCAAGCACTGGGTGCCGCGCACGCGGCCGGACCAACTGGCGGGCTGGATCAGCGAGTTCGTCACGGCCCAGGAGTCCGGGCAGGCACCGCCCGGGCCCGTGACCGCCGCGGCCCGGGGACCGTACGGGCAGCGGTTCGGCGGGCAGCTGGTGCTGGTGACGGGTGCGGCGAGCGGCATAGGGCGGGCCACCGCGTTCGCCTTCGCCGAGGCCGGCGCACGCGTCGTGGCGGTGGACCGGGACGCGGAGGGCGCCGCCCGGACCGCGGAGCTGGCGCGGCTGACGGGCGCGGCCGGGGCGTGGGCGGAGACCGTCGACGTCGGCGACGAGCAGGCGATGGAGAAGCTGGCCGAGAAGGTCACCACGGAGTACGGAGTGGTGGACGTCCTCGTCAACAACGCCGGGATCGGCCTGTCGGGTCCGTTCCTCGACACGAGCACCGACGACTGGAGGAAGGTCCTCGACGTCAACCTGTGGGGCGTCATCCACGGCTGCCGGCTCTTCGGGGGCCTGATGGCCGAGCGCGGTCAGGGCGGCCACATCGTCAACATCGCCTCCGCCGCGGCCTATCTGCCGTCCAGGGCGCTGCCCGCGTACAGCACGTCCAAAGCGGCCGTGCTGATGCTCAGCGAGTGCCTGCGTGCCGAGCTCGCCGGCCGGGACATCGGCGTCTCCGTGATCTGCCCCGGCATCGTGAACACCAGCATCACGGCCACGGCTCGCTTCGCCGGGGTGGACGAGGCGGAGCAGAAGCGGAAGCAGAAGAAGGCGGCCCGGCTCTACGGGCTGCGCAACTATCCGCCGGAGAAGGTGGCCGAGGCCGTCCTGCGGGCCGTCGTGAGGAACCAGGCGGTGGTGCCCGTGACGCCGGAGGCACGCGGCGCCCGGGTCATGGCGCGGTTCGCCCCGAGGGCGCTGCGCGCGCTCGCCCGGATGGAGCCGCCGCTGTGACCGGGCGGCAGCCGGCGCACGACCGGCCGACGAGCGGGCCCGCACCGCCGGTCGCCGAGTACCGGATCGAGGACCTGGCGCATCACAGCGGTGCCACCGTGCGCACCATCCGCGCCTATCAGGACCGCGGGCTGCTGCCCCGGCCCGAGCGGCGCGGCCGGTCCAATGTGTACGGCGCGGCGCACCTGACCAGGCTGCGCCGGATCGGGGACCTCCTCGACCGCGGCTACACCCTGGCATCGATCAAGGAGTTGCTGGAGGCGTGGGACGCGGGACGCGGTCTGGGCGGCGTGCTCGGACTCGTCGCCGAGGTGCAGGGGCCCTGGACCGACGAGAAGGCGGCGCGCATCACGCGGGCCGAACTGGCCGAGAGGTTCGGGGGGACGGCGGACGAGAAGTCGTTCGCCGATGCCGTGGAGCTCGGTGTGCTGGAGCGGATCCCCGGGAGCGAGGACGAGTTCCTGGTACCGAGTCCGCAAGAACTGGCGGTGGCCGCCGAGTTGCATGCCGCCGGTGTCCCGTTGTCCGCGATGTCCGGTCACCTCAGGGAGCTTCGCGGCCAGGTGGAGCACATCGCCGCGCGCTTCCTGGAGTTCACGGCCGAGCATGTCTTCGCCCGCTGCCTGGGGCACACGCCGCCGACGGACGCCGAAGCGGCTGAGGCGGCCGCGCTGGTCCGCCGGCTGCGTCCGCTGGCACAGCAGACGGTGGACGCCGAACTGGCCCGTGCGATGCGGGCGTTCGCCACACGCCACCTCCAGCGGCGTCTGTCCCCGGACGGCCCGTCCGACGGGCAGGAACCGCGTCCGGTGCTGCTGCCCGCACGGACAATGGACGCCGTACGGAAGCTGGTTGGCGAGGAGCAGGCCGCGGCCTTCGTCGCCGCTGCCGCTGAACGTGAGGTGCAGGCAAGGACGCTGGATTCGCTCGCGGCAACACACAGCCAAGGAAGACCATTTGATCAAATGGGGTAAACACGACAGGCTTTGTCCACAGAAACGCCAACTGGCCTGTGGATAAGCGGAGTTAGTTGTGGATCAAACATCCGGGACAGAGAATTTTCTCAGTGGCGTGAGCGACATCCTGGGGGCACGCTGAAGGAATGAAAGCAAGCCCAGCCGGCGCCTCCCCGGAGGACCGGCGCACAGTCAAGGTGTCGAAGTACCTCTCCAAGCACCTGCGGCACCAGCCCGAGCGGATCGGTCTCACCCTCGACGCGAACGGCTGGGTGCCGATCGACGAGCTGATCCGCGCGGCGGCGGAGCACGGCTTCCGCTTCACCCGCGCCGAGCTCGACCACGTCGTGGCCGTCAACGACAAGAAGCGCTTCACCATCGACGGAGCCCGTATCCGCGCCAACCAGGGCCACACGGTGGAGGTCGATCTCGGGCTCCCGCCGTCCGAACCGCCCGAGTACCTGTACCACGGCACCGTCGACCGCAGCCTGGGCGCGATCCGCGCCGAGGGACTGCGGCCGATGAACCGCCACGACGTGCACCTGTCGCCCGACCGGGAGACCGCCACCCTCGTCGGCGCCCGCCGGGGCCGGCCCGTGGTGCTCGCCGTGCACGCCGGCGCGCTGCACCGTGCGGGCCACGCCTTCCGGGTCAGCGCCAACGGCGTATGGCTGACGGACTCGGTGCCCCCGGAGTTCATCCGCTTCCCGGGCGCGTAGCGCCCCGCGCCCGGGTCTCCCAGGAAGCCCGGCCCGGAGCCGCCGGGGCCCGCCCGGCGCTCCCCCCTGTACGGCGGCACAGCGCGACGCGGCGGGTTGACGCGGCAGCCGGTCAGCGGCCCAGCTGCGCCAGGGCCTCGGTCGCGATCCGCTCGAAGACGTCCTGGTCGGCGGCGAAGACCGAGTCGGGGACGGGCGCGTGGATCACGAGCTCGTCGAAGCCGAGCGCGAAGTGCCTGCCCGCGAAGTCGACGAAGGCGTCGAGCGATTCCAGCGGGCGGCCCCGGTCGGGGGTGAACCCGGTCAGCAGGATCTTCTCCAGCTGCCCTTCGTCCCGGCCGATGTCGGCGCATGCCTTGGACAGCTTCTCCGTCTGGGCGCGGATGGCCTCGCGGGACTGCTCGGGCGTCCCCGTCTCGAACAGCTTCGGGTCCCCGGTCGTCACCCATGCCTGCCCGTGCGCGGCCGCCAGTCTCAGTCCGCGCGGTCCGGTGGCTGCGACGGCGAACGGCAGCCGCGGGCGCTGGACGCACCCGGGGATGTTGCGTGCCTCGACCGCCGAGTAGAAGGTCCCCTCGTGGGTGACGGCCCCCTCGGTCAGCAGCCGGTCGAGCAGCGGCACGAACTCGGCGAACCGGTCGGCCCGCTCCCGCGGCGTCCACGCCTCCTGCCCGAGCGCCGTGGCGTCGAAGCCGACACCTCCCGCGCCGATGCCGAGCGTGATCCGCCCGCCGGAGATGTCGTCCAGGGAGATGAGTTCCTTGGCGAGGGTCACCGGGTGCCGGAAGTTGGGGGACGTCACGAGCGTCCCCAGCCGCAGCCGCTCGGTCGCTGCGGCAGCGGCGGTCAGCGTCGGCACGGCGCCGTACCAGGGCCCGTCCCGGAAGGTCCGCCACGACAGGTGGTCGTACGTGTACGCGGCGTGGAAGCCGAGCTGCTCGGCGCGCAGCCACTGGTCGCGGCCGCCGTCGTGCCAGGGCCGGACGGGAAGGATGACGGTACTCAGACGCATGCCGTCGAGCGTACGCGGCGCCGGACCGGGAGCCGCCGCCCTGCCGTAGCCCCCGCACCCCCTCAGATGTGCGCCCTCCCGCACGCCCGTGCACCCGGTACGGGAGAATGTCCCGGTGACCTCAGCTACCGATCCCCGCCACCTGCCCGCCGTTCCCCGGCTGATCGCCACCGACCTTGACGGCACGCTGCTGCGGGACGACAAGTCCGTTTCCGAGCGGACAATCGCCGCGCTGGCCGCCGCGGAGGAGGCCGGGATCGAGGTCTTCTTCGTCACCGGCCGCCCGGCCCGCTGGATGGACGTCGTGAGCGACCACGTCCACGGCCATGGCCTGGCGATCTGCGCGAACGGCGCTGCCGTGGTGGATCTGCACGCCGGCGGACGGCTGCTCAAGGTCCGTGACCTGCCGCGGGCGAACGCCCTCGACGTCGTGACGACCCTCAGGGCCGCGGCCCCCGGCACCTCGTTCGCCGTCGAACTGGCCACCGGCATCCACTACGAGCCGGGCTACCCGCCCTTCCACCTCGACCCGGGCGCAACGGTCGCCGCGGCGGAGAAGCTGCTCCACGAGCCCCGGCCCGGCGAGGGCGCCCCCGTGCTCAAGCTGCTGGCCCACCACCCCGAGCTGTCCCCCGACGGCTTTCTGATGCTGGCCCGGTCCACCACCGGGGAGCTCGCCTCCGTCACCCGTTCCAGCCCGACCGCGCTGCTGGAGATCAGCGGCCTCGGCGTGAGCAAGGCCAGCACGCTCGCCCTGTGCTGCGCGGAGCGCGGCATCTCGGCCGACGAGGTCGTGGCCTTCGGGGACATGCCCAACGACGTGGAGATGCTGACCTGGGCCGGCACCTCGTACGCGATGGGCAACGCCCATCCGGACGTCGTCGCCGCCGCCTCGGGACGGACCGTCGCCAACAACGAGGACGGCGTCGCCGTGATCATCGAGCAGATCCTCATCCGGCACGCTCGGGCGCGGGGCTGAGCGGGGGCCGCCGGTTCGGCGGGGCCGACGGCTCCGCTACAGCGGGACCCCGTGATCCCGCAGCCAGGCCGCCGGGTCGACCCCCGACCCCAGATAGGGCGTGAGCCGCACCTCGAAGTGCAGGTGCGGCCCCGTCGAGTTGCCCGTCGTGCCGGCCTGGCCGATCCACTGCCCGGTGCGCACCTGCTCGCCCTGGTCCACGGTCACCCCGGCCAGATGCGCGTACTGCGAGTAGTAGCCGCCGGGGTGCTCGACGACGATCTCGATGCCGAAGCCGCCGCCGCAGGACACCGAGACCACCCGGCCCGCCCCGATCGCCCGCACCGGCGCACCGATGTCCACGGCGAAGTCCTGGCCGGTGTGCCGCCGTGCCCAGCGCTCACCGGCGCTGTTGAACCCGGCGGACAGGCTGTAGCGCTCGACGGGGGTCACCCACTCCGGCCCCGCCTCGGGCAGCGCGGGCTGCTCCAGGCGTACGGCGCCCGCGCAGGCGCCCGCCGCCACGCTGCGGTCCGCCTCGCTCTGCAGCTTCCACTGGGCGGTCTCCAGCTTCGTCTCGATGCCCTGTTTGACCGCCGCGAGCCGTTCGTTGCGCGCCGCGAGGTCCTCCCAGGCGCCCCGTGCCTTCTCCTCGGCCCGTGCGAGCTGCCGCTCGGCCTTCCGCGCCCGCTCCAGCAGACGATTCACCGCCCGCTCCGCCTGCGCCGCGATGCGGTAGCCGCGCAGCAGCGTGTCGGGGCTGTCGGCGAGCAGCAGCCGGGCCGTGTGGACGAGCGAGCCGCCGCCGCGGTACTGCTCGCGCGCGACCGAGCCGATGGAGTCGTGGATCGCACCGAGCCGGATCCTCTGCTGCGCAAGCCGGGACTCGAACCGCTCGGCCGTGACGCGCTGCGCGTCCGCCGCGCGCCTGCTCCGCTCGTACTGCTCGGTGGCCTTGGCCGCATCCGCGTACAGCCGTGCCACCTCGACGGCGGTGGGAGCCGCGGGCTGGTCCGCCCCGGGCGCGGGAGGCGCGGGCTCGTCGGGGTGGGGCGGCGCGGGCTGGTCGGGGACGGGGGGCCCTGGTTGGTCCGGCCCGGACGCCGGAGGCGCGGGCTCGTCGGGCACGGGCGCGGGGAGTTCGGCGTCCGGGACGGGTGCGGGCAGCTCGGCGTCGGGCACGGGCGCGAGGGGCGCGAGTTGGTCGGGCACAGGCGCAAGCGGCGCGAGCTGGTCGGGCACAGGCGCAAGCGGCGCGAGCTGGTCGGGCACGGGCAGGGGGAACAGGGGCCGGTCGGGCACGGGCGCGGGGAGCTCGAACGCGTCGGCCGGCGGCTCCGGCTCCTCGGAGGCGACCGCCGACGGCCTCCGCTCCGCGGACGCCGCGGCGGATGCCGGCGCACCAAGGAGGATGCACAGCACCACTGGTGCGATCAACAGCCTGTGACGGTGTCTCAACCACATGTCGCGATCGTCACCCGGCTCCGCCGTCGGCGCATGCAATGGTGCGGTGGCGTACGGCCACCTGGCCCAGCGGGCACCGCAGCCCGGGCGACGGCCGCCCGCCGAACGGGCCCCCGGACCTACAGCGGTGCCTCCCAGAAGACCGTCGTGCCCGCGCCGCCGTCCCCGATCCCCGGCCCGCTGCCGCTCGATCCGCCCAACGACTCGGCCCGCCGTGCCAGATTGCGCAGTCCGCTGCGCCGGCCCCCGTGCGGGATGCCCACGCCGTCGTCGGCCACGGTCATCCGCACGCCGTCCGTCCCGTCGGCCAGTTTCACGGTGGCGTCGACGACGACCTCGATCCGGGACGCCCGGGCGTGCCGGAACGCGTTCGACAGGGCCTCGCGCAGGGCCGCGATCAGGTTCTTGCCCGTCGGTTCGCCGACCGCCGTGTCGACGGGCCCTACGAAACGGTGCCCGGGCGTAAAGCCGAGCGGAACCGCCGCCATGGCGATCTCGCGCAGCACGCGGGCGCGCAGCCCGGACGGCGCCTCCGTGGGGCCCTGCTGCAACGCGAAGACGGCGGTGCGGATCTCCTGGATGGTCACGTCCAGTTCGTCGACGGCCCTGCCCACGCCCTCCCGCACGGCAGGGACTGCCGACCGGCGCCGGCCGCTCTCCAGCATCATCCCGGTGGCGAACAGCCTCTGGATGACGAGGTCGTGCAGGTCGCGGGCGATCCGGTCACGGTCCTCGTAGACCGCGAGGCGTTCCCGGTCGCGCTGCGCCTCGGCCATCCTCAGGGCCAGGGCCGCCTGGGAGGCGAACCGCTTCGCCAGGGTCCGTTCCTCCTCGGTGAACTGCGGTGCGCCGGGCAGGCGCGGGATGGCGAGGGCGCCGAGCACCCGGCCGCCGCTCTTCAGCGGCAGCAGCATGCCGGGGCCGTACTGTCCGGCCAGCCTGGTGACCATGCGCGGTTCACCTGCCGCGTCGGTCACGAACACCGCCTCGCCCGCCAGCAGCCGGGCCGCCACCGGGCTCTGAGGGGGAATCACCACACCGAGCGAGGTGGACGGGGTGTCGGAGGAGACCGCCACGACCTCCAGTCCACCCTCCTCGGCGGGCAGCAGGACGATCCCGGCGGCCGCGTCGGCCAGACGGCGGGCCTGTTCCACGACGACGGAGAGGGCGTCGTCCGCGTCGCCGCCGGACAGCAGGGCGTTGGTGACCGCCACCGACCCGTCGATCCAGCGTTCGCGCTGTCGGGCCGCCTCGTACAGCCGGGCGTTGCCGATGGCGATCCCCGCCTCGGCCGCGAGCACCCGGAGCATGTCGACGTCGTCGTCGCCGAAGAAGGTCCCGTCCGTCTTCTCGGTGAGGTAGAGGTGGCCGAAGATCTCTCCCTGCACCCGGATCGGGACGCTGACGAAGGACCGCCCGACCGGCTTCTCGGCCTCGTCGCCCGCCCCACGCGCACCGCGGTCCGGCGGCCCGACACCCTGGCTCTCGCCGCCGCCCTCGCCCTCGGCGAAGGCGATGGCCGCGTGACGGGCACCGGCCAGTTCGGCGGCGGTGCGGCAGATCCGTTCGAGGGTCGAGTGCAGTTCCAGTCCGGTACCGATCGAGCGCATGGCCTCCAGGAGTTGCGGCAGCCGGGCGGTGAGCTCGCCCGACGGGCCCTGGAGGCTTCGGGTCGCCCGAGCCGCGGCGTCGGGCGGCTCCTGCGGCGAGGACATGGCCATGGCTTCGAGGCTAATGAGGCAACGCGGCACCAGAAAGTCGGGAGCCGTGGGCGTCGCCGGCCCTCTCGCGCTCCAGCATCGACCGCAGCGGCCCCTCCACCAGGGCGAGCGCGTCGTACGGACCGCGCTGCACGACGCGTCCCGCCTCCAGCACCACGACCTCGTCGACGGCCTCCAGACCGCGCAGACGGTGGGTGATCAGCACGGTCGCCGGACCGGCGCCGCTCCGCTTCTCCGCCGCTGCCAGCAGGTCGGACGTGAGGGCGTCGGCGGTCGCCAGGTCGAGGTGCTCGGCCGGCTCGTCCAGGACGAGCACCGGAAAGTCCGCGAGCAGCGCCCTGGCCAGGGCGAGCCGCTGCCGCTGGCCGCCGGAGAGCCGGGCCCCGTGCTCGCCGACGAGCGTGTCGAGGCCGTCGGGCAGCGCGTCGGCCCAGTCCAGCAGGCGGGCCTCGGCCAGCGCCCGCCTCAGGTCGTCCTCCGTGGCGTCCGGCCGGGCGAGGCGCAGGTTCTCCCGCAGAGTGCTGTCGAAGATGTGCGCGTCCTGGGCGCACAGGCCCACGAAACGCCGCACCGCGTCGCCCTCCAGCGCCTGGGCCGGCACCCCGCCGAGGGTGTACGTCCCGGAGCCGGTGTCGAGGAAGCGGAGCAGTACCTGGGCGAGTGTGGTCTTGCCGGACCCGGACGTGCCGACGACGGCCACCCTCCTGCCGGCCGTGAGCGTCAGGTCGAGGCCCCTCAGCGCGTCCGTCTCCTGTCCGGCGTGCCGGGCACCGACCCCGCGCAGCTCCAGCGGGAAGGGGGTGGCCGGCGGTGCGGCCGGGTGCCGCGGCTCGTGCACGGCTACGGGCGCGTCCAGCACCTCGTGCACCCGCTCGGCGCTGCGCTCGACCCGGCGGCGGAACTGCACGGCCAGCGGCAGTCCGGCGACCGTCTCGAAGGCGGCGAGGGGGGTGAGGACGACGACCGCCAGGCAGACGCCGGTGAGCCGGCCGTCGTACACCGCCTGGATGCCGGCGAACGCGGCCCCCACCACGGTCAGGCCGCAGATCAGCGACGAGAGCCCACCGCCGAGAGCCGTGGCGGCCGCTCCGCGCGCGGCGATACGGGTCAGCTTGCGGTCCGCGTCACGCGCCGCCGCCAGACGCCGCGGCAGCGCCCCGGCGACGGCCAGTTCGGCCGTTCCGCGCAGCAGGTCGGCCACGGTGGTCGCGAGCACACCGCGCGCCGGCGCGAGCTGCCGTTCGGCCCGCCGTGCGACGGATCCGCTGAGCAGCGGCACGCCGACGCCCGCGGCCAGCAGGCCGACGGCGAGGACGGCTCCCGCTTCGGGCAGCAGCCAGGCGGTGAACCCGACGGAGGCCGCGCCGACGACGACGGCCGCGCCCGCGGGGAGCATCCAGCGCAGCCAGTAGTCCTGGAGGGCGTCCACATCGGCGACCAGCCGCGAGAGGAGGTCGCCGCGCCGGGTCCGGCGCAGCCCCGCCGGCGCGATGCGCTCCAGCCTCCGGTACACGGCGACCCGTGTCTCGGCGAGCATGCGCAGCACCGCGTCGTGGGAGACGAGCCGCTCCGCGTACCGGAAGACGGCCCGTCCGATGCCGAAGGCACGGGTCGCCGTGACGGCCATCATCAGGTAGAGCACCGGCGGTTGTTCGGACGCCCGCGAGATGAGCCATCCGGAGACGGCCATCAGCCCGACGGCCGATCCGAGGGCGAAGCTGCCCAGCAGCAGGGCCAGGGCGAGGCGGCCGCGCAGACCGTCCGCCGCCGCGCGGACCCGCAGCAGCGGGGACCGCGTGCCGCCGGGGGCGGGCGCCGGGTCGCCGGACGGCTCCGGGCCGGTTCCCTCCTCCGTCGGGACCGACGCGGCCGCCCGCGCCGGGACCGTGGAGGCATGCGCCGTGGCGGACCCCGAGCCGGCGCGGGTGAGCGTGACCACCCGGTCCGCCACGGCCAGCAGGGCGGGGCGGTGGACGACGAGCAGGACCGTGCGTCCCTGCGCCAGCCGGCCCACGGCCTCGACGATGCCCGCCTCCGTCGCGCCGTCGAGCGCGGCGGTCGGCTCGTCGAGCAGCAGCAGCGGCCGGTCGGCCAGGAACGCCCGGGCGAGTGCGAGCCGTTGGCGCTGTCCGGCGGACAGCCCCGCTCCGTCCTCGCCGAGCAGCGTGTCCGCGCCCTGGGCGAGCGCGGCGACGAAGTCGTCCGCCCCCGCCTCCCGCAGGGCGGCGCGCACCGCCTCGTCGTCCGCGTCCGGGCGGGCCAGCCGCACGTTCTCCGCGATCGTGCCGGCGAAGAGGTAGGGGCGCTGGGGCACCCAGGCGATCTGCTGCCGCCAGAGCTCCGGGTCGACGGCGGCGAGGTCGGTGCCGCCGATCAGCACCCGCCCCTCGGCGGGTGCCACGAACCCCATCAGCACATCCAGCAGCGTCGACTTGCCGACGCCGCTCTCCCCGACGAGGGCCACCGTCTCCCCGGGTTCCACCACCAGGGTGGCCGCACAGGGCGCGGCCTCGTCGCGTCCGGGGCGGCGTACGGTCACCGACGCGAACTCCAGCCGGAGTTCGTCCGGGACGGGGCCGCCGCCGGTGCGCCGCGGCGCGGTGTCGAGCACCTCGAAGATCTCCTCGGCGGCCGCGAGGCCCTCGGCCGCCGCGTGGTACTGCGCCCCGACCTGACGCAGCGGCAGATACGCCTCCGGAGCGAGGATCAGGATCATCAGGCCCGTGTACAGGTCGAGTTCGCCGTGGACGAGCCGCATGCCGATGCTGACGGCCACCAGTGCCACCGACAGGGTGGACAGCAGCTCCAGCGCGAACGACGACAGGAACGCGATCCGCAGCGTGCGGACCGTCGCCTGCCGGTACTGCGTGGTGATCGAGCGGATCGACTCCGCCTGGGCCTTCGCCCGCCCGAACACCTTGAGCGTCGGCAACCCCGCCACGACGTCCAGGAAGTGCCCGGACAGCCGTGACAGCAACCGCCACTGACGGTCCATCCGAGCCTGGGTGGCCCAGCCGATGAGCACCATGAACAGCGGGATCAGGGGCAGCGTCACCACGATGATCGCGGCGGAGACCCAGTCCTCGGTGACGATCCGGGCCAGCACGGCCACCGGGACCACGACCGCCAGTCCCAGCTGCGGAAGGTAACGCGAGAAGTAGTCGTCCAGGGCGTCGATGCCGCGCGTCGCGAGTGCCACCAGAGCCCCGGTGTCCCCCCCGGCCGGGCCGGCACCGGCCACCCGGCCCGGGCCCGACTCCGCCGCTCTCGCCAGCAGCCGGCCGCGCAGCTCCGACTTGACCGCCGCACTCGCCCGGTGGGCCGCCAGCTTGGTCAGCCAGGAGACAAGGGCACGGCCGGCCGCGACGGCCGCCAGCAGCACCAGCGGTACCACCAGCCCCGACACGGTCAGCCCCCGCTGGAAGGCACCGACCACGACCTCGGCGATGAGCATCGCCTGCGCGATGACGAGCGCCGCGCCGACGAGGCCGAGACCCACCACGGCGCCGAGGAAGAGGCGGGTGGCACGGGCGTACCGCAGGAGACGGGGGTCGATCGGTTTCACGTGAAACATCCCTCGCTAGTGCGCGTCGGCGAGGTGCTGGGTGCCGATCCGCTTGCGGAACACCCAGTACGTCCAGCCCTGGTAGAGCAGCACCAGCGGTGTGGCCACCGCCGCCAGCCACGTCATGATCTTCAGGGTGTACGGGCTCGACGAGGCGTTGGTGACCGTGAGGCTCCAGGCGTCGTCGAGCGTGGAGGGCATGACGTTCGGGAACAGCGTCAGGAACAGCATCGCCACCGCCGCCGCGATGGTCACTCCCGACAGCGCGAACGACCAGCCCTCGCGCCCGGCCTTGACGGCCCCGACCGCGCCGACCAGTGCGGCCACGGCGACCACCATGGCGACCAGGCTGGCGCCGTCACCGCGGGAAGCCTGCGTCCAGGCCAGGAAGACCAGCGCCACCGCGGCCGTGACCAGCCCCAGCTTGAGCGCCAGCGCCCTCGCCCGCACCCGGATGTCCCCCACCGTCTTCAGCGCGGCGAAGACCGTGCCGTGGAAGGTGAACAGGGCGAGCGTGACGAGTCCTCCCAGGAGCGCGTACGGGTTGAGCAGGTCGACGAGCCCGCCCACGTACTCCTTGTTCTCGTCGATCTTCACGCCGCGCACGATGTTGCCGAACGCCACGCCCCACAGCACCGCGGGCAGCAGCGACGTCCAGAAGATCGCGTGCTCCCAGTTGGTCTGCCAGCGCTCCTCGTCCCGCTTGTGCCGGTACTCGAAGGCGACACCGCGCACGATCAGGCAGACCAGGATCAGCAGCAACGGCAGGTAGAAGCCGGAGAAGAGCGTGGCGTACCAGTCGGGGAAGGCCGCGAAGGTCGCGCCGGCCGCGGTCAGCAGCCACACCTCGTTGCCGTCCCAGACGGGCCCGATGGTGTTGATCAGTACCCGCCGCTCGGCCCGGTCGCGGGCGAGCAGCTTGGTCAGGACACCGACGCCGAAGTCGAAGCCCTCCAGGAAGAAGTAGCCGATCCACAGAACGGCGATGAGTACGAACCAGACGTTGTGGAGTTCCATGCCTCAAGCTCCTCAGCTGTCTCAGTACGAGAAGGCCATCGGCCGGTCGGCGTCACGGTCGTGGCCGCCGATCCGGGTGGGCGGGTTGAGGTCGGCCTCCGTCAGCTCGGGCGGTCCCGCCTTGACGTACTTCACGAGCAGCTTGACCTCGATCACGGCGAGCACCGCGTAGAGCAGGGTGAAGACGGTCATCGAGGTGATGATTTCCGCCTGGGACACACCGGGGGAGACCGCGTCCCGGGTCTGCATCACGCCGTAGACGACCCAGGGCTGCCGGCCCATCTCGGTGAAGATCCAGCCCCAGGAGTTGGCGATCAGCGGGAAGCCCATCGTCCAGACCGCCAGGAGCCAGTACAGCCGGGTGAGCCCTGTCCCGAGCGGCTTTCGCAGGAGTACCAGGTGCGGCACCTCGTCCTCCCCGGTTCGCAGGGAGGCCGGCAGCAGGAACTTCTTCCGCGTGAGCCACAGCCCCAGCAGGCCGAGGGAGAGGGAGGCCATACCGAAGCCGATCATCCAGCGGAAGCCCCAGTAGGCGACGGGGACGATGGGCTTGTAGTCACCGGGGCCGAACTTCTCCTGCAGCGCCTTGTTGGTGTCGTTGATGCCGGGCACGTACGAGTCGAAGTCGCTGTGCGCGAGGAAGGACAGCAGCCCGGGGATCTCCAGGGCGACCGTGTTGTGCCCCTTGTCGACGTCCCCGTAGGCGAACACGGAGAAGGGCGCCGGCTCCTCGCCGTCCCACAGGGCCTCGGCGGCGGCCATCTTCATCGGCTGCTGCTCGTACATGACCTTGCCGAGGGTGTCCCCGCTGACCGCGGTGAGCAGCCCGCCGACCGCCAGGGTGACCAGGCCGAGGCGGAGCGAGGTCCGCATCACCGGGATGTGCTTCCTGCGCATCAGGTGGAAGGCGGCGATGCCGACCATGAAGGCCCCGCCCGTCAGGAAGGCCGCCGAGAAGCTGTGGAACACCTGGTTGAGCGTGGTGTTCTGGGTCAGAACCGCCCAGAAGTCGGTCAGCTCGGCGCGACCCTTCTCCTCGTTGATCCGGTAGCCGACGGGGTGCTGCATCCAGGAGTTGGCCGCGAGGATGAAGTACGCCGACAGCAGCGTGCCGATCGAGACCATCCAGATGCAGGCCAGGTGGACCTTCTTGGGCAGCTTGTCCCACCCGAAGATCCACAGGCCGATGAACGTCGACTCGAAGAAGAACGCGATCAGCGCCTCGAAGGCGAGCGGCGCACCGAAGACGTCGCCGACGAAGCGCGAGTAGTCGGACCAGTTCATCCCGAACTGGAACTCCTGCACGATCCCGGTCACCACGCCCATGGCGATGTTGATCAGGAAGAGCTTGCCCCAGAACTTGGTGGCTCTGAGGTACTTCTCCTTCTCCGTCCGCACCCAGGCCGTCTGCAGTCCGGCCGTGAGTGCGGCGAGAGAGATCGTGAGGGGCACGAAGAGGAAGTGGTAGACGGTGGTGATGCCGAACTGCCAGCGCGCCAAGGTCTCGGGCGCCAGCGCCAGGTTCAGGTCCACGTCGTCTCTCCTTACATCGGCGTGGTCACCGCGGTGGCCCGCCCATTCGGTTCCATACGGGATCAAGACGGGCGAGCTTGTGAACGCGTTCACATTCACAAGCAATTATGGCTCACACGAAATCCGTAGCCGCCACCGGGGGTCCCCCTTGGACCCCTCTTCCCAAAATTTTCAACATATTGTTGAATCCGGGCATGCAGATACGCATCTCATGGCCGACCGGGCACCTGACCGCCACGATCGACGAAACCCCCACGAGCAAGGCGCTCATGGGGGTTCTGCCGTTCTCCGCAACGGCGCGGACCTGGGGCGAGGAGGTCTACTTCGAGACCCCCGTCTCCCCCGCTCCGGAGGCGGACGCCCGCCAGGTCGTCGAGCCGGGCACAGTCGCGTTCTGGACCGACGGCGACGCCCTGGCCCTTCCCTACGGCCCGACGCCCATCTCCCGGGGCGACGAATGCCGGCTCGCGAGCCCGTGCAACGTCCTCGGCAGCATCGACGGCGACCCGCGCCGACTCGCGACCGTCCGCGACGGCGACCCGATCCGGGTGGAACGGCTCACGACCGACGGGACCTGATGCGACGGGCGCCGCGGGACCGGCCCCGGATCCGGCGGCCGGCGCGGAGGCGTCCACGGCCGACACGAAGCCGCTCCACGGGGCCGGTCCCGCGGCCGACGGCCGGCACGGCGGGTCTCAGCCAGGTGCCGGCACCAAGCCGGTCCTCGCGTCGGCACGGCACCGGCCCCGATCAACGGCCGACGCGGGGCCGCCCCCGCGGCCGACGGCCGACGCGAGTCCGGCCCGGTCCAGCGGCCGGTGCGAGGCCAGTCCCCGTCAGCGGTCGGCACGAAGCCGATCAGCGGCCGCCACGGAGCCGGACGGTCCCGGCCCCGCGACCGGTGCGAGGCCGGTCCCGGTCAGCGGCCGTCATGAGGCCGACCCGGTGCGCCGCCCACCGGAACGGGTCCCGATCCACGGCCGGCACGAGGCCGGCCCCGCCCCGGGGCCGGATTCCGCGGCCCCGCGCTACAGCGACGCGCGGAAGATCTCCGCGGTGTGCAGGAACAGGTCGTTGGCCTCGTCCTCGCCGATCGTCACCCGCACACCCTCGCCCGCGAACGGCCGCACGACCACGCCCGCCTTCTCGCACGCGGCCGCGAAGTCGAGCGTGCGCTCCCCGAGGCGCAGCCAGACGAAGTTGGCCTGCGTCTCCGGGACCGTCCAGCCCTGCTTCACCAGCGCCTCATGGACCCGGTTGCGCTCGCACACCAGCGAGCCGACCCGCCCCAGCAGCTCGTCCTCCGCCCGCAGCGAGGCGACCGCCGCGTCCTGCGCGAGCTGCGAGACGCCGAACGGCACCGCCGTCTTGCGCAGGGCGGCGGCCACCGGCTCATGGGCGATGGCGAAGCCGACCCGAAGGCCCGCGAGCCCGTACGCCTTGGAGAAGGTGCGCAGCACCGCCACATTGGGGCGGTCGCGGTAGATCTCGATGCCGTCCGGGACGTCCGCGTCCCGGATGAACTCGCGGTACGCCTCGTCCAGCACCACCAGCACGTCCGAGGGCACCCGGTCCAGGAAGCGCTCCAGCTCGGCCCGGCGCACCACGGTGCCGGTCGGGTTGTTGGGGTTGCAGACGAAGATCAGCCGGGTCCGGTCGGTGATCGCGTCGGCCATGGCGTCCAGGTCGTGCACCTCACCCGCGGTCAGCGGGACCGGCACCGACGTCGCACCACTGATCTGCGTGATGATCGGGTACGCCTCGAAGGAGCGCCAGGCGTAGATCACCTCGTCGCCGGGGCCCGAGGTGGACTGGAGCAGCGACTGGGCGACGCCCACGGAGCCGGTGCCGGTCGCCAGGTGGGTCGCGGGGACCCCGAACCGCTCGGACAGCTCCTGGATCAGGCCGGTGCAGGCCATGTCGGGGTAGCGGTTGAAGGCGTGCGCCGCGGCAATGGCGCTCTCCATGACACCGGGCAGCGGCGGGTACGGGTTCTCGTTGGAGGAGAGCTTGAAGGCGACCGGGCCGCCGGCCGCCGCCGGCTTGCCCGGCTTGTACGTCGGGATGCCGTCCAGCTCGGCGCGCAGCTTGGGGCTCGTCTCGCTCACCGCAGGTCCTCCTCGATCATGCAGGTTCGGTACCGCTCACCAATACTCCTCACCTTATGAGGATTCCCGGCTGCTGCGAATGGCCGCGGGCGAGGAAAAGGGGGAGTGCGACACCCTCTCCCGCGCCGGTGGCTCACGCCGTGGCGCGCGTCCCTCGTAGTGGTGAGTTGAGACCTCTTCGCAACATGGAGCCTTCGACAGGCCCATGCGGCCGGATACCCGACACATTCAGCCATGCACCATCAACTCCCTTGATATCCATGGAGTTTGAGTTCTAATGATCATGCAAAAACGTGCCTGTCAACGCCTGCATATGCGACCGGCCAGACCCACCGCGCGCGCCCTACTATCGGCTCGCCATGACAGCAGCAGGGAAGCACCAGGTGAGCCGGACGGACACATCCCGCCGGGGCAGCCGGCAAGGTCGGGCGGGCATCCGGGACGTTGCCGCCGCAGCCGGAGTCTCCATCACAACTGTCTCCGACGCGCTCAACGGCAAGGGCAGGCTCCCGGACGCCACCCGCCGGCACGTCCGTGAGGTCGCCGACCGGCTGGGCTACCGCCCTTCCGCCGCGGCCCGCACACTGAGAACCGGAAAATCGGGCTTAATCGGCCTGACCGTGACGACGTACGGGGATGAACCTTTCACCTTCACGGAGTTCGCGTACTTCGCGGAGATGGCCAGAGCCGCGACCTCCGCCGCGCTCGCCCGCGGCTATGCCCTCGTCATCCTCCCCGCCACCTCACGCCATGACGTCTGGTCGAACGTCGCCCTCGACGGCACCGTCGTCATCGACCCCTCCGACCACGACCCCGTCGTGACCGAGCTGGTGCGCCAGGGTCTGCCCGTCGTCTCCGACGGCCGCCCGGCCGGCACACTCCCGGTCACCGCCTGGGTCGACAACGACCACGAAGCCGCCGTCCTCGACCTGCTCGACCATCTCGCCGCCGCCGGCGCCCGCCGGATCGGCCTGCTCACCGGCACCACCACCGACACCTACACCAGGCTGTCGACCACCGCCTACCTCAACTGGTGCGAACGCGTCGGCCAGGACCCGGTCTACGAGTCCTACCCCGCCCACGACCCGTGCGCGGGCGCCGTCGCCGCCGACCGGCTGCTCGCCCGCCCGGACCGGCCCGACGCGGTCTACGGCCTCTTCGACCCCAACGGCACCGACCTGCTGGCCGCGGCGCGGCGGTACGGCCTGCGCGTCCCCGACGACCTGCTGCTCGTGTGCTGCAGCGAGTCGACCGTGTACGCCACCACCGAACCGCCGATCACGACGCTGTCGCTCAAGCCCCGCCGGATCGGCACGGCCGTGGTCCAGCTGCTGATCGACGCCATCGAGGGGATCGACGAGGACCGGCCGGTCGAGCAGGTGATACCGACCGAACTGATCGTCAGGACGTCCTCGCAGCGCCGCCCTCCGCGTACCACGGTGAGCGCGCCACGGTCCCCAGCGAAGGACTAGACCAACCCAATTGGGGCGAAAAGGCCGATGAACCAGGGGTGACGAAGGATTCACCACCCCTGGTGCGTCACACACCGCCGGGCTCATTCCTATGATGGGCGAACGACACCGCGGACCACCCCGACCAGGCTGGGCCGAGAGGTGAACGGCGGCGCGACGGTGGTGGAGGGGTCGATGACTCAGGGGGCCGGTCAAGGACCCGTGGTGCGGACGGCGACGCTGCGCGATTTCCGCGTACCGCCGTACGCGCAGGTTCCCGTGCAGTCGCAGTCCGTGGACCCCGGCCACGCGGGCCACCCCGGCAACGCGTTCCCCGAGGGCGAGCCGCCGGAGGGCTACACCCCCACCGCGCGCGACCTGCCCGTCATCACACGCGGCGGACCGGGTGACACCGTCCAGGTGAAGATCGAGGCGGACGACCGCCCGGCGCCGGACGGCCTCGGCCCGCTCTACGTCGTCGGCGATGTCCACGGCTACCTCGACGAGCTCGTCGCCGCCCTCACCGAGAAGGGCCTCATCGACTCCGAGGGCCGCTGGTCCGCGGGCAACGCCCGGCTCTGGTTCCTCGGTGACTTCACCGACCGCGGCCCCGACGGGATCGGCGTCATCGACCTCGTCATGCGGCTGTCCGCCGAGGCCGCGGCCGCCGGCGGCTACTGCAAGGCGCTCATGGGCAACCACGAGCTGCTCCTGATCGGCGCCAAGCGCTTCGGCGACACCCCCGTCAACTCCGGCGCGGGCACGGCCACCTTCCAGGCGGCCTGGCTGCTCAACGGCGGCCAGAAGTACGACATGGACCGGCTGCAGGAGGTCCACCTGCAGTGGATGGCCCGGCTGGACGCGATCGTGGAGGAGGACAGCCACCTGCTGCTCCACTCCGACACCACGGCCTACCTCGAATACGGCTCCACCATCGAGGACGTCAACGACGCCGTGCACGCGATCCTCACCCGTAACGACGCCGACGAGTGCTGGGACCTCTTCCGCAAATTCACCAAGCGCTTCGCCTTCCGCGACGAAGGCGGCCCGCAGGCCGTGCGCGAGCTGCTGTCCGCGTACGGCGGCACGCGCGTGGTGCACGGCCACAGCCCCATCCCGTACCTCCTCGGCGAGGTCGGCACCGAGGACGCCGAGGACGGCGAGCGGCCCGTCGTCGAGGGCCCGCATGTGTACGCGGACAACCTGGCCATCGCCATGGACGGAGGAGTGACCATGGCCGGAAAGCTTCTTGTCCAGCAACTCCCCCTGCGGGCCTGAGCCGCCCGGCCGCGGGCGATTTACGGAAACCCCCTGTCACGCCCTGCCGTAACCGCTCTACCATCGGCTTATCCGTAGCAGGCTCTCCTCCGTTTCCGCCCAACTGCCCGGCACGCACGGGCGATCCGGCCCTACGGAGCATCGGGGGATGCACATGAACAGCGCTCCGCACCTGCTGAACGAGGACCGCGCCGAATACGAGCGCGTCCTCGACGACGCACTGCGCGACGCCCGCGAACGTCCGGATCCGGCCGCCGTGGGAGCGCGCCTGAACACCGAACAGCTGCGCACCCTGGCCCTGGACGCGACGGCGCTGATCACCACCTCGGCCGCCGCCGAGTACGAGCACTATGTGAAGGTCCGCGCGGAGATGCGCGCGCCCGCCGCCGCTTCCGTGCGCGGCTCCGTCCTCGCGGCGCCGGTCGGCGAGGCGGCCGAGGCCGGAGCCGGATTCGCGGCCGTCGTCGCCGTCCTGGCCCCGCTTCTCGCGGGCACGGCAGCCGCGATCTTCCTGATCGTCGGCTACGTCCTGAAGATGGTGAGCCCCACCCCGTCCTTCGCCGACACGCTGGTCTTCACCGGCTGGGTCTTCGGGGCGCTCATGGCCGCCGCCATCCTGGTCGCGGCCGTCGCGCTGCTGCTGACCGCCCTGCGCAACGGCGCCAGCCACGTCGCGGACGGGCGGCCGGACGACGAGCTGCCGGACGAGGTCCGGATCGCCAAGGAGGCCTGGTGCGAGGCCCTGCTGGAGCGGGGCATCGTGCCCTTCCTGCGCGCCGCCCTGGCCGATCCCGCCGCCACGGCGTCACCCGGTGACCCTCCGCCCCGCGCGAGCCGCATCCCGAAGGTCGGCTACAGCGGACCGGACTTCTCCAGTCCGGCCGAGGGACGCGTCACCGGCCGGCGTCCGACCTTCACCAGCCCGGATTTCTCCAGCCCCGACTTCGGCGGTCCGGAGCACCAGCCGGACTGACCGGCATCCCGCCGGCAGCGGTCACAGCCGCCGTACGACCTGGGCCTCCGCCCGCTCCACCGACGTCCGCCCGTGCTCGTGCACAAGGGCCAGGTGGAACAGGGCCGGCGCCAGCGGAGCCCATCGGTGCACCCGGTCCGGGCGCAGCAGGTACCGGGCGACATCGGCCGGCCGGAAGGGCACGTGGTCGAACGACTGGTGCTCCCATCTGTCCGCGACACCCCTGCTCATGCGGGCCCGCAGATCGTCACGGGTCAGCGTCGTCAGCCGGGCGGAGAAGTGCGCGCTCCAGTGGCGCCGGTCCGCGTCGAGGACGAAGGCCAGCAGCACGAGGGTGTACTCGTGCGGCTCCAGCGCCAGCTCCTCGCGCATGCCCCGGCGCGCCACCGCGAACAGGTCCGGCGCGTTCCTGCCGGAGGAGTCGATGTGCCGGGACAGCCCCTCGTTCACCGAGGAGTTCCACACACCGGGTGCCATGCGCACGCGGTCGCTGCGCCGGCTGACGACCAGCATGTCGTCGGCGGTCACCACGGCGACGTTGGCCGCGAAGCTGCACTGCAGGAAGGCCGGCGCCGCCAGCGGGTCGTCGGGATCGAGGTATCGCGTGCGCGGGGTGGTGCCGTCGGCCAGCCGGCGGTCCAGCTGCTGGGCGGCGAGGAAGGTGTAGTAGTCGGTCGGCCGGAGCCTGAGGTGGACCAGCGGATGTTCTTCCAGAGCCGTACGCGACACGTCGAGCGACTCCACGGCGTAGCGCGGCCCGTTCCACACCGGAGCCCCGTTCTCCGCTTCGCGCCGCGCGCTCTCCCCCTCGATCTCCGCCCGCCAGCCGGCCATGTCCTCGGGGAGGACGACCTCCTCGTCGAGCACCTGGATGTGCACGGCCTCGGCGGCGATGGCCGACTCGCCGTCACCCTCGACGATCAGGGCGGACGTGTGCAGGGGTCCCAGGGAGAACGTCGTCCACGACGCCGGCGCGGGCTCCTCGCCGCGCGTCCGCAGGCTGCGCACGGCACTCGAGTAGCGCCGGCGTATCCGGTACCACCCGTCCTGGAGGGGTTGCTGGAACAGGGTCGCGAACACGATGCCCAGCACCGCGCCGACGATCCCGTTGGCCACGTCTATTCCGCCCATGCACCGGAGCGTAGACGGAAACGATCAAGCCCTTCAGGCGCTTGCCGCTTCCGTTGCCGGCCGGCGGCGGGCGCCCTCCCGCGGACGGGCGGGAAGGCGCCCGGTCATGACGGCGGATCAGTCCGCGATCGGCAGATAGACCCGGTTGCCCGCCGCGGCGAACTCCTTGGACTTCTCCGCCATGCCCGCCGCGATCTCCTCCTGGTTGCCGCCGTGCTGACGGCGGATGTCCTGGGAGATCTTCATCGAGCAGAACTTCGGACCGCACATCGAGCAGAAGTGCGCGGTCTTCGCCGGCTCGGCGGGAAGCGTCTCGTCGTGGAACTCGCGTGCCGTGTCCGGGTCGAGGGCCAGGTTGAACTGGTCCTCCCAGCGGAACTCGAAGCGGGCGTCGGACAGCGCGTCGTCCCACTCCTGGGCGCCGGGGTGCCCCTTGGCCAGGTCCGCCGCGTGCGCCGCGATCTTGTAGGTGATCACACCGGTCTTCACGTCGTCCCGGTTCGGCAGGCCCAGGTGCTCCTTGGGCGTCACGTAGCAGAGCATCGCGGTGCCCCACCAGGCGATCATCGCCGCACCGATGCCCGACGTGATGTGGTCGTACGCCGGCGCGATGTCGGTGGTCAGCGGGCCGAGCGTGTAGAACGGCGCCTCCTCGCAGATCTCCTGCTGGAGGTCGATGTTCTCCTTGATCTTGTGCATCGGGACGTGGCCCGGGCCCTCGATCATGGTCTGCACGTTGTGGCGCTTGGCGATCGTGTTCAGTTCACCGAGCGTCCTGAGCTCCGCGAACTGTGCCTCGTCGTTGGCGTCCGCGATCGAGCCGGGGCGCAGGCCGTCGCCGAGCGAGTACGTGACGTCGTACGCCGCGAGGATCTCGCACAGCTCCTCGAAGTTCTCGTAGAGGAAGCTCTCCTTGTGGTGCGCCAGGCACCACGCCGCCATGATCGAGCCGCCGCGCGAGACGATGCCGGTCTTGCGGTTGGCGGTGAGCGGCACGTACGGCAGGCGGACACCCGCGTGGACCGTCATGTAGTCGACGCCCTGCTCGGCCTGCTCGATGACCGTGTCCTTGTAGATCTCCCAGGTCAGCTCCTCGGCCTTGCCGTCGACCTTCTCCAGCGCCTGGTAGAGCGGCACGGTGCCGATCGGCACGGGGGAGTTGCGCAGGACCCACTCGCGCGTGGTGTGGATGTTGCGGCCCGTGGACAGGTCCATGACCGTGTCGGCGCCCCAGCGGGTCGCCCAGGTCATCTTCTCGACCTCCTCCTCGATGGAGGAGGTGACCGCGGAGTTGCCGATGTTGGCGTTGACCTTCACCAGGAACCGCTTGCCGATGATCATCGGCTCGATCTCCGGGTGGTTGACGTTCGCCGGCAGGACGGCGCGGCCCGCCGCGATCTCCTCCCGCACCACCTCGGGCGAGACGTTCTCGCGGAGGGCGACGTACTCCATCTCCGGCGTGATCTCGCCCCGGCGGGCGTACGCGAGCTGCGTCACCGCCTGGCCGTCGCGGCCCCGCCGCGGCTGGCGCGGCCGGCCGGGGAAGACGGCGTCGAGGTTGCGCAGCCCCCCGCGCGGGGACGTGTGCTTGATCCCGTCGTCCTCGGGGCGCACGGGCCGGCCCGCGTACTCCTCGGTGTCGCCGCGCCCGACGATCCAGTTCTCCCGCAGCGGCGGCAGACCCCGGCGGACGTCCGTCTCGATGTTCGGATCGGTGTACGGACCGGACGTGTCGTAGAGCGTCACGTCCTTGCCGTTGGTGAGGTGCACCTTGCGGACCGGCACACGGAGGTCGGGGCGCGAGCCCTCGAGGTATCCCTTGTGCCATCCGATGGACTTCCCGGCCTCGTCGTTCTGGTTCGAGGCAGGCGTGCGTGCGTCCGATACGGTCATGAGACCTACTCCCTACGCCGGCATTACCCGGTAACAGGTTCGGCGGTCGGCGCAGCTGTCCCGTACGGATGTACGAAGGTCAGCGCCCTCTCAGCCCGGTGCTCCGAGCTCCCGCGTGTGCAAAGGTGCCACCACGCTAGCGTCATGTCTGGCGCGCTGAACAGAGGGCCCCTCTCGTTCTTGCGATGATCTGTCTGTGACCTCATCGCCGCAGCACCCCGAACAGCACGGCCACGATCACGGCCATGTGCACAGTCACGGGCCCGCAGCGCCCGTCTCCCAGCACCTTCGCAAGGTCATCGCCGCGGTGCTGATCCCCTTCGCGACGGCTGTTCTCGTCGGCCTCGCCGTGCTGTGGCCGGGCGGGGCGCCCGGCCATGAGCGCACAGGGGTCGGCTTCGACCGCCAGACGGAGCAGGGCAAGGTGGTGAGCGTCGAGAGAGTCGACTGCAAGGACGTCAACGCAGGCCAGGTCCCGCCGACCGGCGACACCTCGACGCCCGAGGGCCGCGAGGCGGTCAACGCGCAACGGGGCGACTGCGGAAAGGCCACCGTCGAGGTCACCACCGGCAAGGACAAGGGCCGGAGGTTCGTCGAGATCGTCCAGCCCGACGCGCCGCGGCAGCTGAAGGAGGGCCAGGGCGTGGTGGTGGCGTACGCGCCGGACGCGCCCAGGGATCTTCAGTACTCGGTGACCGATGTGGACCGCGGCTTCCCGATGGCCCTGCTCGCCGGCATCTTCGCCCTGGTGGTCGTCCTGGTCGGGCGGATGCGGGGCGTGATGGCGCTGATCGCGCTCGCCGTCTCCTTCGCCGTGCTGACCCTGTTCATCCTGCCCGCGATCCTCCAGGGTTCGAATCCGCTGATCGTCGCGGTGGTCGGGGCGAGCGCGATCATGCTCATCGCGCTCTACTCGTGCCACGGCATCACCGCGCGGACCTCCGTGGCCGTCCTCGGCACGCTGATCTCGCTGCTGCTCATCGGTCTGCTCGGCTCGCTGTTCATCGGCTGGGCCAGCCTCAGCGGCAACACCGACGACAACACCGGTCTGATCAAGGGGCTCTACCCGGACATCGACATGAGCGGCCTGCTGCTCGCCGGGGTCATCATCGGCTCGCTCGGCGTGCTCGACGACGTCACGGTGACCCAGACGTCGGCGGTCTGGGAACTGCACCAGGCCGACCCGGACATGGGCCCGCGGGCCCTCTACCGCTCCGCCATCCGGATCGGCCGCGACCACATCGCCTCGGTCGTCAACACGCTCGTCCTCGCCTACGCGGGCGCGGCCCTGCCCTTGCTGCTGCTCTTCTCGATCGCCCAGTCCAGCGTGGGCACCGTGGCCAACAGCGAGTTGGTGGCGGAGGAGATCGTACGGACCCTGGTGGGATCCATCGGCCTCGTCGCGTCCGTGCCGGTGACCACCGCGCTCGCCGCCCTGGTCGTCTCCGCGGACCGCCCGGGCCGCGCCGGCGCCGGGGCGGCCGCGCCGGCGCGTGGCGGCAGGGGACGGCGCCGCAAGAAGTAGCCGACTGGCCGGCGTCAGCCGGCGTTCTCCTCGGCCAGGATGCGCCCGAGCGCCTCCTCCAGGCTGACCTCGAAGTCACCGAGCGCCAGCTCCTGACCGAGCGGCACTAGCTTGTCCGTACGGTCGAGGAACGCGACGAGCGGCGGGGCTCCGACACGGAACAGCGCGGAGTCGCTCCCGACGCGCAAGCGGATGTGGACGTCCGACAGCACCTCGGGGCGGGTCGGCGCGATGTGCACGTCGCCGTCGCCACTGGGTGCGTTGATCCCGTCGAGCAGCAACTCCCTGCCGAAGGCCCACGTCACGGGCGCGTCACCGGGCAGGTGGAAGGTCATCCGCACCGCGTACGGATCGGAAGTCTCGTAGCGCAGCTCCACCGGGATCCGGAAGGAGAGCTCGTCGGAGACGAGAAAACTCATCAGAACCTCGGCCTGGACCGACTCGCGCATCACGTACCTCGCAGGAGATGAAGCAATGAATGAACCGTGCTGATGAAAAGAAGAAATCGGCCAGGATCGATCTCTGCCGACTCTCCTGGCCTGTGGACGCCATCGTGCTGGAAGCGGCAGCAGATCACAAGGAGTGATATTTCAGATACTGATAGAGAAGGCGAGTGACGCCAGCAGGCTCCCGATTCCGGCCTGCAACTGTTCAACTGCCGGTCGCAGCCTGGCCTCTTGTTGCAGAGGGAGGGAAATGGCCATCGTCGCAGCTACGTCACCCGCTGTGATCGGAATGGCCGCGCAGACCGTGCCCAGCGCGTACTCCTGGCGTTCGACGACCGGTTCCCTGCGCCCGACGGCCTCGAGCCGCTCCATCAGCGCGGCCCGGTCCCGCACCGAGTAGCGGGTCACCGGCTGCACGGGATGGCGGTCGAGGTGGTCGCGGCGGGCATCGTCGTCGAGCTGGCTGAGCAGGCACTGGCCGATGGCGTGGGCGTGCCCCGTCTCGCGGAAGTCGGCCCATTCGTGGACGGCCGGGGCGTACGGCGAGTCCGCGACCGCGACGAGCTCGATCTCGCCCTCGCGGTAGACGGCGAAGTAGACGGCGACGCCGATCGCGTCCCGCCAGTGCGTCAGGGAGTCCTCGAGTGTGCTGCGACGATTCTGCACACGTTCGCTCCCGGCCAGACGGCCGACCGCGTCCCCGAGCGTGAACACGCCTTTGTCCCGGCGGAGATAGTCCTCGTGCGTCAGGGTGCGGAGCAGGTGATAGGCGGTCGGCAGCGGAATGCCCGCCTCACGCGCCAGCTGCTTGGCGGGGGCTCCGCCCTCGTGCGCGCCCGCCGCCTCCAGCAGCCTCAACGCACGCTGCACCGAGCCGATCAGGGTAGGGACAGCGGCGTTCGTAGCCCCGGCCAAAGGTCACCCCCAGGCGTGGTGACGGGCAGAGCGCCCGCCCGCGGGGGCCGCCCCCGCGCGGCCGCCGCAACCCCGGGCCCTGAACAGCCGGCCTGAACAGTCGATCAGCCCCGAGCCGACGCGGTGCGCCGGTTCGTACACGCGTGTGCAGAGATGTCCGAGGGGCGGCAGAGAGCTGCCACTCTAATGGCAGCACCGGACAGGAGGCGGGCTTTGCCCGGCCCGTTCCCCCGGCCGGGCTAACGGGCTTCCGCTCACCGGTCCTCGCGCGACGAACCGGAGGACGCCATGAACTTCCGTACGAGGAAGATCAGTCCACCGACCAGGGCGACGAAGAGCAGCACCTTGAAGAGCACGGAGATCACGAAACCGATGATGCTCGTGATCAGACCGCCGAACACGGCCAGGGCGATGACAGGCACCGCGACCCACTTCACCCACCAGGGCATTCCCGCGAATATCTCCCGCACGGCCATCGTCCCTACCTCGTTTCTCCGAATGCGTGCCTTCGATGCTAGGCGGCCGGATGCCGTGTCCGGGGGCCTGCGATCCCTTGAAGTCCCCTGAGTGAACCCCTAGGGCCTGTCTTTCGGATCAGGCCGGATCAGGGAGCGAGGTCTGGTGCGTGCAGATGCAAGGCGGAGGAGGGAGCCACTGCGGTGGGGGCACCTCCCGTGCCCGAAGGGCTACGGGGGACATTGGCGACCGACGACAACGCAGCAGATGCGCGTGCCAGGGCTCGCGAGCCCGGCAAGATCCGAAAGACAGGCCCTAGGGACCGTGCGGGTCCGGTCAGCTCTCGGGGGGAGAGAAGACCACCATGACCCGCAGGTCCTCGCTGATGTGGTGGAACTTGTGCGGCACCCCCGCCGGTACGTAGACGACGCTGCCCCGCCCGACCTGGGTCGTCTCCGTGCCGACCGTGATCGACGCCCGACCGCTGACGACGAAGTAGACCTCGTCCTGGTTGTGGGGCAGTTGCGGGTCGATCTGTCCGGCGTCCAGCGCATAGAGGCCGACCGACATGTTCCGTTCCCGCAGGAACTGCAGATACGCGCCGTCGTTGGCGGCGCGTTCCGCTTCCAGCTCGTCCAGTCGGAATGCCTTCATCCGTCCGCCCCTGCACTTGGCCCGATTCGTCTGCCACGATCAGACACATGATGAATTTCCTAGTCAAGACGATCGCCAATGCGGGGGCTCTGCTGGTGGCCATCTGGCTCCTGCAGGACATCACCCTCACCGGGGACAGCACCGGCAAGAAGGCGTGGACCCTCATCCTGGTCGCGCTGATCTTCGGCCTGGTGAACTTCCTCGTCAAGCCCGTGGTGAAGCTGCTCACGCTGCCGCTGTTCATCCTCACGCTCGGCCTGATCACGCTCGTCATCAACGCGCTGATGCTGCTGCTGACCTCGTGGCTCGCCGACCAGTTCGAACTGAACTTCCACGTCGAGGGCTTCTGGACCGCCGTGCTGGGCGGCCTGATCATCTCCGTCGTCTCGTGGGCGCTGAACGTCGTCCTCCCCGACAAGGACTGAGCGCGGCGTGAGGTCCGGCATCGCGCGAGACGTGGCCGAGGAGCGACCGACATGACCGGTTCCCCCTGGGGAGACGGCACCCGAGCGGTACGGGCGGGACTGCCCGCACCGGTGAAGTACGAACCGCCCCTGCCCGGACCCGTCTTCGCGGCCCACTTCCACCTGCCGGGTGAGCCCACCGGCCCCTACACCTACGGCCGCGACGAGAACCCGACCTGGACCCGTCTGGAGCGCGCGATCGGCGAGCTGGAGGCGCCGGGGGCGGCCGTGGAGACCGTCGCCTTCTCGTCGGGGATGGCGGCGGTCTCCGCCGTTCTCCTGTCACAGCTGCGGTCCGGCGACGCGGTCGTCCTGCCCGACGACGGCTATCAGGCACTGCCTCTGGTGCGCGAACAGATGGAGGCGTACGGCATCGAGGTGCGCACCGCACCCACCGGTGGCGACGCGCAGCTGTCCGTCCTCGACGGGGCGCGGCTGCTGTGGATCGAGACACCGTCCAACCCGGGCCTCGACGTGTGCGACGTGCGACGCCTCGCCGAGGCCGCACACGCCGCCGGCGCGCTCGTCGCCGTCGACAACACGCTCGCCACCCCGCTCGGTCAGCGGCCGCTGGACCTCGGCGCCGACTTCTCGGTGGCCAGCGACACCAAGGGCATGACGGGGCACGGCGACCTCCTGCTCGGTCATGTGACCTGCCGCGATGCCGCCCTGGCGGCGGGCGTGCGGCGCTGGCGGAAGATCGTCGGAGCCATTCCGGGACCGATGGAGGCCTGGCTCGCCCACCGTTCGCTCGCCACCCTGCACCTGCGTTCCGACCGGCAGTGCGCGAACGCCCTGGCGCTCGCGAGGGCTCTGGGCGGACGACCGGAGGTGACCGGGCTGCGCTACCCGGGGCTGCCCACCGATCCCTCGCACGCGGTCGCGGCCCGGCAGATGCGGCGCTTCGGGTGCGTGGTCTCCTTCGTCCTGCCCGACCGGGCGCACGCGGAGCGCTTCCTGGACGGGCTGCGGCTCGTCGACGACGCCACCAGCTTCGGCGGGGTGCGCTCCACGGCCGAGCGGCGGGGGCGCTGGGGCGGGGACGCCGTCCCCGAGGGTTTCGTCCGCTTCTCCGTCGGCGCGGAGGACGCCGAGGACCTGGTGCCCGACGTGCTGCGGGCCCTGGACGAGGCGGCCGGCGGCTGACGGCCCTGGCGGGCGCGCCGCGCACCGCTGGGGCGGCCGAGGCGGCCGGGCAGGTCTGGCGAACGGTCCGAGCCTCCCCCCTCGCGGCTCGGACCGTTCCGGTTCCTGCGCGCGAAGAACCGTGCGCTCAAGGCTAGTTGACTCTGCGTCAGTGTCCAATCACGCTAGCGACAGCAACCTATCGACTTATTTATAGTTGGCCGGGTTCGGGGTGCAACGTCGGACCGGGAGGGACATGACATGGATCTGGCCCTGCTGCGCACATTCGTCACGGTGCACCGGGCCGGCTCCTTCACCCGCGCCGCTGCACTGCTGGGCCTGTCCCAGCCGGCCGTCACCGGTCAGATACGCACGCTGGAACGGCAGCTGGGCCGTCCGCTGTTCCTGCGCCAGGCCCGCGGTGTCACCCCGACCACCATCGGCGACGAGCTCGCCCACCGGGCCGCCCCGCATCTGGACGCCCTCGTCGAGATCGCCGAGGCCGGACTCGACGACGAGTCGGCGATCCGTACGGTCCACCTCGCCGGACCGCCCGAGTTCACCGCCCTGCGAGCCCTGCCCGCCCTCACCCCGCTGATCGGCCAGGGTCTCGCCCTGCGCACCTCGTTCGGCAACGCGGAGGAGACCCTCGCAGGGCTCGCCGCCGGCCACCACGACGTGGCCATCGCCACCGCGCGGCCCCGCGGGCGGCTGTTCACCTCGACCGCCCTGTGCGACGAGGAGCACGTCCTCGTCGCCGCTCCGCGCTGGGCCGCCCACCTGGGACCGGACGTGCTCCGCCACGGCCATGTCGTTCTCGAGCAGCTGCCGGTCGTGGAGGTGCACGAGTCCCTGCCCCTCGTCTCCCGCTACTGGCACGCCGTCTTCGACTCGCCTCCGGCCGCCGCCGGCGCCGTCATCGCACCGGATCTGCGCGCCGTCCTGGAGGCCACGGCCTCCGGCGCGGGACTCTCCGTGCTCCCGCGCTACCTGTGCGAGGACGCGCTCGGACAGGGCCGGATCGTCACCCTCCTCGACCCTCCGGTGCCCCCGCTGCGCACGTACTTCCTCGTCATACGCACCGGGACACTGGCCCTTCCCCATGTCGCGCGGGCCCACGAGGAGCTGCTGCGTGCCGCGGAGGGCTGGTGAGGCGCGGGATGGGGATGGGCCCCGGGAGTTTCAGAAGCGGCGCCGTGGGCCACTCTCTTGCCATGACCGAACGACCAGTGGTCAAGCGCACCGCACGCGCCATTCTGCTCGACGGGAACGACCTCGTCCTGATCAAGCGCACCAAGCCCGGTGTCGACCCCTACTGGCTCACGCCGGGCGGCGGCGTCGAGCCGGAGGACGCCACCGTGGTCGACGCCCTCCACCGTGAGGTCCACGAGGAGCTCGGCGCCAAGATCACCGATGTGGTGCCGTGCTTCGTCGACACGGTCGAGCACATCGCCGACGGCGGCGTCACCGGGGTGAAGGTGCAGCACTTCTTCGTCTGCCGCCTGGAGTCCATGGACCCGGCGCTGCGCCACGGCCCCGAGGTCGACGAGCCCTGCGGCGAGTACGAGATCGTGCGCGTCCCGTTCAGCAGGGTCGGGATCGCCGCGGTCCACCTGGTGCCGCTGTCCCTGCGGCACTACCTGGACGGCAACATCGAGGGCGTGCGGGCGATGCACGCCCCCGACCTGGGCTGACGCCCGCGACGGCGCCGCGCCTAGCGGTCGGCCGCCGCCACGAGCTCCTCGAGGGAGTCGTGCCGGATCCGGTCGAACGGGATGCCGACCCCACGCAGCGCGTGCACACCACTGCGGATCATCCCGGGCGGCCCCGAGAGGTACGCGTCGAACCCGTGCCACGGTCCGTACCGGCCGAGATCCCGCACGGCCGACGGGAACTGCGCCCGGTCGTCGACCACCGGGCGCACCGACAGCCAGGGGTGCGTCTGCTGCAACCGGAGCATGGTGTCGATGTCGTAGAGGTCGTGGTCGGAGCGTGCCCCGTAGAAGACCTCGACCGTGCGCCGCTCGCCGTGGGTGGCCACGTCCTCGACGAGCGCCTTGATGGGTGCGATGCCGGTGCCGCCGCCGAGACAGAGCAGTCCGTTGTCCGTGGTGTGGTCGACCGTCATCGAGCCGGCGGGCGGACCGAGCCGCAGGACGTCGCCGGGGCGGGCGTGGTGGACCAGGGCATTGGAGACCCAGCCCGCCGGGACGGCCTTGATGTGGAAGGACAGCAGGCCGTCGGGCCGGGGCGCCCCGGCGAAGGAGTAGTGCCGCCAGATCCTCGGCCACCAGGGCGTCTCCAGGCTCGCGTACTGACCCGCGAGGAACTTGTACGGCTGATCGGGACGGACCGTGACGATCGCGATGTCCTGGGTCCGCAACTCGTGCGACACGACCTCGGCGTCCCACCAGGCAGGCGCCTGCTGCTCGTCCACCGCCGCCGCGTCGATCATGATCTGCGAGATCGTCGTGTAGGTACGGATCCAGGCGGCCTCGGTCTCGGCGTCCCAGGTGGTCGTCGCGTACCGGGTCAGAGCGCCGATGAGGGCCTCGCCGACGGCCGGGTAGTGGGCGGGCTGCGTGCCGTACTTGCGGTGGCCGCGGCCGAGGTTGCGGAGGTAGTCCGTCAGCACCTCCGCGTTGTCCATGTGCTCGGCCGCGGTCAGCAGCGCCTTGAGCAGCCGGTCGCGCTGGGAGTCCATCGCGACGGGGAACAGCGACCGCAGCTCCGGGTGGCGGACGAAGAGCAGGGCGTAGAAATACGAGGTGACCTGGTCGGCCACGGGCCCGATCTCGGCCATGGTCCGCCGGACCAGCACCGCGTCGGGGGACGCGGGGGACGCGGGGGACGGGTCGGGCGCGGGGGCACTGGGCGGACCGGGGTCGGGTTCGGCGTGGAACGGGCCGGACGCGGGGGTGCCCTGGGGGAAGGAGTCACCGGAGCCGTAGGGGGCACGCTGGGCGGGGACGTCGCTCGGTTCCGCGGCGCCGCGGGCCGGGCCGAAGGCCGGCGAGGAGCGGGGGGCGTCCTGGGCGGCGAAGTCGCTTCGTCCCGTGGCGCTCTGGGGGCCGGAGGCCGACATGGGACTCGGCGGGCGAGTGCCGTGGGGCCCGCGCTGGGCCGGGATGTCGCCCGCATCGTGGGTCCGGTGAATGGGTGACCGGCCGCGGTCGGGGCCGGTGTGCTCGGGTTCGGCGTCGGGTGCGGATGCATCCCCAGCGACCGAGGCATCCGGTGCCGATGTGGCGGCCGGATCGTCCGGTTCTGCGGCCGCGGTCGGCCGCTCGGTATGCGCCGCCTCGGGGGCGGGTGTCGACGGGGTGTCCCGTACGACCGACAGTTGCGGCCGGTTCCGGCGCGACGAGCCCGAACCGACCGGGCGTATCGCCGTCACCGGGCGGGTCGGGGCGGCCGCGGGCCGGCTGGAGTCACCCTCCTCCTTCCGACCGTCCTGGCCGGGGCCCGAGGGAGTCGGTGCCCCTTCGGCACCGGTCGTCCCACCGGGCCGGGCCGGTTGTCTGCGAGGGGTGAACCAACCGCCTCCGCCGTTATCGCCTGACGCGCCGTTGTCGGCCGACGTGGTGGCCGGAGCTTCCATGGTCTGCCTCGCCTCGAACATCTTTCGGTCGGTTCACGCACGTCCACCAGTCGGAACGTGCCGCACTTACCTGCGCTGTCCCAGCACTGCCGCGTACTCGTCCTCGCCGCGGCCATGCTTTGTATCAGGACGAGTTACCTCCGATAAAAACTCTGCCCGAACGCTCGCTGTCGCAGCATGGCAGCCAGTTCCCCGGATCGGGACAAAGAGCCGAAAGTCCGGGCAGCCGAACCCCTTTTCCCATTAGGCTCCAATGCCCCCATGTCCCCGCATCCGGATCCTCCGGAGCTCCTCCTGCACCCCCCGGACCGTTTCCCTGGCCTCGCGGAGATGGAACCACCGTATGCATGACACCCGTCCAGGCCAACCCCGAACTCTGCACAGACCCGGTCCGTGATCTTCACCGTCTCCGGTGAGCCGGGAGTGTCTCGTGTGCGCGCATGTACGCCGACGCTCGTACCGCCGCTTACTCCCGCTGTCAGACGACCGGCGGGCTCCGGCCCGGCACTGTGTTTCACGTGAAACCACTCAAGCGCCCCGTCCGCCGGGGAATCCTCGTCGTCCATGTCGCCGCATCCGCGGGCTGGCTCGGGCTCACTCTCGGGCTGCTCGCGCTTGCACTCACCGCCTACACCACGGGCTCGGTCCCGATGATCGAGGCCTCCTACCGCTCCATGAAGGTCTTCACGGACTGGCTGGTGCTGCCCGTTGCCTTTCTCACGCTCCTCAGCGGGCTCGTCCTGTCCCTGGGCACGAAGTGGGGGCTCGCGCGGCACTGGTGGGTCTTCATCAAGTTCTGTCTGACGCTGGCCACGACCACCGCGACGGTCTTCGCGCTGCGGCCGGGCGTCAACGAGGCTGCCGACAGCGTCGCTTCGGGCGTCGTGGTGGCGGACCCGCGTGACCTCGTCATGGGCCCCGCCGTCTCACTGACCGCCTACCTCTTCATGACCGTCATTTCGGTGCTCAAGCCGTGGGGACTGACCCGGCGCGGTCGCCGTCAGAGGGTCTCGGTCACTTCTCCTAAAAAGGTGGACGGGCGATCAGCGCGTCAGACAGCCTGACCCCATGTCGACTCCGCTCCCCGAGCTTCCCATCAGGCGCCTGACCACCGATGACGTCGTCTCGTGTGCCGATCTGTCAGAGGACCGCGGCTGGCCGCGCGAGGATCACAAATGGGGTCTGCTGCTGGCGGCCGGCACGGGGTACGGGATCGACGATCCGGCGGGCAAGGGACTGGTGGCTGCCTGCGTCGTGACGTCGTACGGCCCCGGGCTCGCGGCGATCGGCATGGTGCTCGTCGCGGAGCGATGCGCACGGCAGGGCGTCGGCCGCCGGCTGATGAAGCATGTGCTCGCAGAGGCCGGGGAGACCCCGCTGACCCTCCATGCCACGCCCAACGGGCAGCCTCTGTACGAGGAATTGGGCTTCGCCACCGCCGGCCGGGCGGAGATGGTCCGGGGCCGCTTCACCGGCACCGACCCGATGACCACCGTTGCGACCCGCCCGGCGACCGCGGAGGACATGCCTGCCCTGGTGCGCCTGGACGCCGAGGTCTTCGGCGTGGACCGCACCCTCATGATCACTCGGCTCCCGGCCTTCGCCGATCAGCTCCGGGTGGCCGAGCAGGACGGCGTACTGACCGGGTACGCGGCCGCCTGGCCGAACATGGCCACGCATGTCGTCGGCCCTCTGATCGCCGAGGACACCGACACGGCAAAGGCCCTGATCACCTCACTGGCAGCGAATACAGATCGCCCGCTGCGCACCGACATCGACGTGCGCCACGAGGAACTGCTCACCTGGGTGAAGTCACAGGGCCTGGAGCCGGTCGCGTTCAATGCGGTGATGACCTACGCCATCCCCGCGCTGCCCGGCGACTGGACCCGCCGGTTCGCACCGCTGACCGTTGCGGCGGGCTGAGGATTCGTCCCCCGGCCCACCGCGACAGCCGTCCATCCGTCCATCCGTCCATCCGTCCACATCCGACCGCCGGAGCCGGAGCGCCGGGCGGCGTCCGGCCCGGCGGACGGGCGCTTCAGCGGCTTCAGCGGCTTCAGCGGACGAGCTGGGTCACCCGGCCCTCGGCCACGATCTTGGTGCCGGCCCCTGCTTCCTGGTCCGCGTCCTTGTCCCGGCGTTCGAGGGCGGCGGAGACGAAGGCCAGCACCAGCGCCGAGGCCGCGAGGGCAGCGCCGACCCAGTTCGGAGCCGTCAGCCCCATGCCGGCGGCGATCACGATGCCGCCCAGCCAGGCCGCGAGCGCGTTGCCGAGGTTGAAGGCGCCGATGTTGACGGCGGATGCCAGGGTCGGCGCGCCGTGGGCGTGGTCCAGCACCCGCTTCTGCAGCGGGGGCACCGTGGCGAAGCCCAGTGCGCCGATCAGCACGATCGACACCGCCGCCAGGACCTTGTGGTGCGCCGTGACGGTGAACAGGGCGAGCACGAGCGCGAGCGCGGTCAGCGTGACGTACAGCAGGGGCATCAGGTGCCGGTCGGCGTAACGGCCGCCGATCAGGTTGCCGCCGACCATGCCCGCACCGAACAGCACCAGCAGCCAGGTCACGGAGGAGTCGGCGAAGCCGGCGACCTCGGTCATCATCGGAGTGATGTAGGTGATCGCCGCGAACACGCCGCCGAAGCCGAGCACGGTCATCGCCATCGCCAGCAGGACCTGGGCGTTCTTGAAGGCGGCGAGCTCATGGCGCAGCCGCACGCCCTGAGGCTTGGGCATCTCGGGCACCAGCTTGGCCACGCCGGCCAGACCCAGGACTCCCAGGGCCGCGACGATGAAGAAGGTGGCGCGCCAGCCCGCGGTCTGACCGATGAAGGTCCCCAGCGGGACGCCGACCACGTTGGCGACGGTCAGGCCGGTGAACATCATGGCGATGGCACCCGCCTTCTTCTCCGGCGCCACCAGCTCGGCGGCGACGACGGAGCCGATGCCGAAGAACGCGCCGTGGGCGAGTGAGGCGACCACGCGTCCCGCCAGCATCACGGAGAAGCTGGGGGCGACGGCGGAGAGGAGGTTGCCCGCGATGAAGAGGCCCATCAGCACCATCAGCATCCGCTTGCGCGACACACGGGTACCGAGGGCGGTCATGAGCGGGGCGCCCAGCACCACGCCCAGGGCATAGCCGGTGACCAGGAGCCCGGCCGTCGGGATCGTGACACCGAAGTCGACGGCGACCTCGGGCAGCAGCCCCATGATCACGAATTCGGTGGTGCCGATACCGAAGGCTCCGACCGCAAGAGCAAGAAGCGCGAGAGGCATGGAGAGACCTTCCAGAGATTGCGAGTGCGTTTTACAAGCGTCGACAATACTTGCAGACGCCGTTTAATTGCAAGCGCTGGATATTGCGCACATCGTCTACTCTGATAGAGAGCCGCGTAGGCACCGAGGAGGAGACCCATGACAGCGACCGACCCCGCCCTCACCGCCCTCGCCCAGGGCTGGTGCGCCCTCTCGCTGCTGCACGGGAAGATCGAGGCGCACATCGAGCGGGCTCTGGAGTCCCGGCACGGGCTGAGCATGCGCGAGTTCTCCCTGCTCGACGTGCTCAGCAGGCAGCACAGCGGACCCGGTGGGCACCTGCAGATGAAGCAGGTCGCCGACGCGGTCGTTCTCAGCCAGAGCGCCACGACCCGGCTGGTCACCCGCCTCGAGGATCGCGGGCTGCTGACCCGCTATCTCTGCGACACGGACCGCAGGGGCATCTATACCGATGTCACCGAGGCCGGCCTCGCCCTGCTCGCCGAGGCCCGGCCGACGAATGACACCGCGCTGCGCGAGGCACTCGACGAGGCCGCCAAGAACCCCGAGCTCGCTCCGCTCGTCAGGACCGTCGAAGGGCTGCGCGTGCCCGCGTAGTCTGCCGATCATGAGTGATCTGCAGATACGCCCCGCGGTCGCCGGCGACATCCCGGCGATCGTGGCACTGCTGGCCGACGACCCGCTCGGTGCCCAGCGGGAATCGCCCGACGACCTCGTCCCGTACCTCACCGCATTCGAGCGACTGGCCGCTGATCCCCACCAGCACCCGACCGTCGCCGTACGGGACGATCGCGTCGTCGGCACACTCCAGCTGACGATCGTCCCCGGCCTCTCCCGGCGCGGCGCCACCCGGTCGATCATCGAGGCCGTCCGGATCCATGCCGACGAACGCGGCAGCGGACTGGGCAGTCGCCTCATCGAGTGGGCCGTGGAGGAGTCCCGCCGGTTGGGCTGCCAGCTGGTGCAGCTCACCTCCGACGTCACCCGCACCGATGCCCACCGCTTCTACCAGCGTCTCGGTTTCCAGCCCTCCCACGTCGGGTTCAAGCTGACTCTCTGACCCCAGCAGGATCCGCGCCTGCCGTCGACGCCGAACGGGCCGGCCCGTCCTTGGACGAGCCGGCCCGTTTCACGTGAAACATCGGGGGATCAGAGCCCGCGCCATCCGGCCTCGTCCACGCCTCCGGGCACAGCATCGCCCTGCTCGTAGGGCTCGCGGGTGAACACGAACGACCCCAGGTCCAGGTGGCTCACCGAACCGTCCTCGCGGCGCACCACCGTGAGCGTCTCCCCCGCGTAGTAGCCGTCGAGGCCCGTCCACTTGCCCCCGGGACCGGCCACGAAGCGCGACTTCCGCCCGCCATCGCGCAGCGGCTCCAGCTCCACACCCCGATCGGCCACCAGACGCAACCCGTACCCGTACGTGCCCCAGTACCAGGGCCCGGTGAGGTCCAGGAGCTCCTGGTCGACCTCGGTCAGCGGTCGCCATGGCGCGGGAATCCGCGGCTCGGCATCCGCCACGATGCGTACGAGATCGGCGGCGACCGTACTCGGGAACGGCCCTGACGTCGCATTGGTCAGCGCCACCGCGGCGACACCGTCCTCCACGCTCACCCACAGCCCGGCTAGGAACCCCGGCAAGGAGCCCGAGTGCCCGACGAGGGTGCGCTGGTCGTTGCGGACGATCTGCATGCCGAGGCCATAGGCGCTGTTCCAGTCCCCCGCCTCCGCGGGCACCGAGGGAGTGCGCATCTCGCGTACGGAGGCGGCACTGAGCACCTGGTCATCGCCCTCCGCGAGGAACCAGGCGAACCGGCAGAGGTCCGCCGCGGTCGACCACAGCTGTCCAGCGGGAGCCATCAGCCCCAGGTCCTCGGTGGGCTCGGGAAGCATGGCATCCGCCCAGGGATGCACCGCCCAGCCACCCGCGTGCGGTGCTCGCGGCTGCGCACTGGTCCGGTTGAGCTTCAGCGGATCGAGGATCTCCGCCTGGAGGGCCTGCTCCCACGGAATCCCGCGCACCGCCTCGATGAGTGAACCGAGCAGGGTGTAGCCGGGGTTGGAGTAGTGGTGCCGCCGGCCGGGAGGGTGCATCCGGGCCTTGTTGCCCAGGACATCGGCGAGTTCGGGGCGCTGGGCGCCGGGCGTCCGTTCCCACCAGGGAGCCGGGGCCTCGGCACTCAGACCGGCACTGTGCCCGAGGAGCTGAGCGATGGTCACCTCGCCGACGCCCGTGCCCGGAAGGTGCTTCTCCAGCGGGTCGTTCAGATCGAGCAGCCCCTCGTCGCGCAGCCGCATCACAAGCACCGCGGTGAAGGTCTTGGTGATCGAGCCGATGCGGTACTGCGTATCGGCGTCGGGTGCATGACCGTCGACCGAACTGCGCGCGCCCGTCCACACCAGATGGCCGTCCCTCAGCACGGCGCCGACGAACGAGGGGGTACGTCCCTCGCTCTGCGCGACGGCGACGCGGTGCAGGAGCGCCCTGCGGGTGGTGGGGAGCAGCTCTTCCCAGGATGAAGTCATGGGGCAGGTCTATCGCTGCACGGGCACTCAGTCGACCTGATTACGCCGCGGAGGTCGACAGGGGCATGGATGGAGTCAGTGCTCACTCCGCATGGCCGACGTCATGACGCCATGCCCCGGCACGTCCCTGATCCTCGACCATGGCCGGGGCGAGCGGGATTCGGATCGAGGCGCGGAGGGCCTCCCGCAGGGAGCGCGCCGAACTCGGCCGGGTGCGTGGTCAGTCGGATGTGACCACCGGGGAAGTGCAGGAGTTCCGTGCCGAGACGCTCGGCCAGGAAAGCGGACGGACGGTACGGCAACTCGCCGCGTGAGTCCTGGCCGCAGGCGAGCACGAGCCGGTCCGACAACGCTTCCAGCCGATGGATGTCCGGGGCATAGGACATGAAGCTGGTCAGGATGCGACCGACGAAGTACGGCAGCTTGGCCATCGTCCGCCCGGCCCGCGCCGCTGTTTGCGGCGGAAGCGTGGCCTCGGCCTCCGGCTCGGAAGGCGTCCGCGACTGCGGAGGTGAGGCGGAAGGGGGGCATGAGCTTGGGGCTTCCGTTCCTGCGTCGGGGCGAGGCGGGGTGGTCAGGGGGCCCAGGGGCCGATGCGGTCCAGGCGGCGGCGCTGCTGGTGGGCGGTGGGAACGTCGAGGCCCTGCCCGCGTGCGGTGAGGTGGTCGGCGACGGCGGTGCGGTGCTCGACGGCCTTGTGGTCGTCGTACTTGAACTTCGCCGGACCTGCCACCTGGTCATGACCGTCCACCTGCCGCCCGCTTCCACCTCCACGACCTGACCCCCAGTCTCAGAATTGCAGATCGATGCCATTTCCTCGGCGGAACGATGAGTCTGCGGCTGAGCCACCGAGCACGAGGACTACATGCGAGCTCAGAGCGCGCACCGATGAGTTTCCCGCGCCGCGCCGGTCTGTACGCGTGAGACCGGCTCACGGAAGGCTGGCGCCATGCGGAAATTGATCTACGGCATGAACCTGACCCTGGACGGCTACATCGCCGCGCCCGGCGACGACATCGGCTGGAGCGTGCCGAGCGACGAGCTGTTCCAGTTCTGGTCCGACCAGTTGCAGGCGACCGACCTGTCGCTGTACGGGCGCAAGCTGTGGCAGACGATGAGCTCCTACTGGCCGACCGGCGACCAGCAACCCAACGCCACCCCGGCGGAGATCGAGTTCGCGCGCCGCTGGCGGGACATGTCGAAGGTGGTGTTCTCCTCGACGATCGACAAGGTCGACTGGAACACCCGCCTGGTCACCGGCGACGCGGTCGCCGAGATCACCCGGCTCAAGGCCGAGGACGGCGGCCCGATGGACATCGGCGGCGCGACACTCGCCGGGGCGGCCATGCGGGCCGGGCTGATTGACGAGTACGTGCTGGCCACCGCGCCGGTCCTGGTGGGCGGCGGCACGCCGTTCTTCACCGCGCTGGACAGCTGGGTGAACCTGAACCTGGTGGAGACGCGGACGCTTCCCTGCGGCGTGATCCTGACCAGGTACGAGACGAGGCGCTGAGCGCCCGTCACGCGACTCGACCGCCTGCCGGGTCCACGCGAACGTGAACGCCACCACTGGGGTGGACAGCCGGCAGTGCGGCTTCACATCCACCACTACCGGACCCTGCTCAGTGGTCAAGATGTAATCCGACCCGTACAGCCAAGGGTGTCAGCCAGGCACTGACGGGCGGCGCGGGCCGGAGCCCCGCCACCCGAAAGGTGAGAACCCCGACCAGCGAGTCTCACGAAGACGGCATAAGTGCCGCCGATGTGCCATCGGAGATGAGACTGTGCGGCGAACTCTGAGCCCTACATGACCGCGCGTCAGGTCTGGGCCATGTCCACGAAACGTGAGTAGTGACCCTGGAACGCCACCGTGATCGTGGCCGTCGGGCCGTTACGGTGCTTCGCCACGATCAGGTCCGCCTCACCCGCGCGCGGGGACTCCTTCTCGTACGCGTCCTCCCGGTGCAGCAGGATGACCATGTCGGCGTCCTGCTCGATCGAACCCGATTCACGCAGGTCCGAGACCATCGGCTTCTTGTCCGTGCGCTGCTCGGGACCACGGTTCAGCTGGGAGAGCGCGATGACCGGAAGCTCCAGCTCCTTCGCCAGGAGCTTGAGGTTTCGCGACATGTCCGAGACCTCCTGCTGGCGGCTCTCGGCGCGCTTGGAGCCGCCCGACTGCATCAGCTGGAGGTAGTCGATGACGACCAGCTTGAGGTCGTTGCGCTGCTTCAGGCGACGGCACTTGGCGCGGATCTCCATCATCGACAGGTTCGGCGAGTCGTCGATGTAGAGCGGGGCCTGGGAGACGTCGGGCATCCGGCGGGCCAGACGGGTCCAGTCCTCGTCGGTCATCGTCCCGGAACGCATGTGGTGCAGCGCCACACGGGCCTCCGCCGACAGCAGACGCATCGCGATCTCGTTGCGTCCCATTTCCAGGGAGAAGATCACGCTGGGCAGGTTGTTCTTGATCGAGGCCGCGCGGGCGAAATCCAGCGCCAGAGTCGACTTGCCCATCGCGGGACGGGCGGCGATGACGATCATCTGGCCCGGGTGCAGGCCGTTGGTCAGGGAGTCGAAGTCGGTGAAGCCCGTGGGCACCCCGGTCATCTCACCGCTGCGCGAGCCGATCGCCTCGATCTCGTCGAGAGCGCCCTCCATGATGTCGCCGAGCGGCAGGTAGTCCTCACTGGTCCGCTGCTCGGTGACGGCATAGATCTCGGCCTGCGCGGAGTTGACGATCTCGTCGACGTCGCCGTCCGCGGCGTATCCCATCTGCGTGATCTTGGTGCCGGCCTCCACGAGACGGCGCAGCACCGCCCGCTCGTGGACGATCTCCGCGTAGTACGACGCGTTCGCCGCCGTCGGCACGGACTGGACCAGCGTGTGCAGATACGGGGCGCCGCCGACGCGGGTGATCTCACCCCGCTTGACCAGCTCGGCCGCGACCGTGATGGGGTCCGCCGGCTCGCCCTTGGCGTAGAGGTCGAGGATCGCCTGGAACACGGTCTCGTGGGCCGGCCGGTAGAAGTCGTGACCCTTGATGATCTCGACGACATCGGCGATGGCGTCCTTCGACAGCAGCATGCCGCCGAGCACGGACTGCTCGGCGTCCAGATCCTGCGGAGGCACCCGCTCGAAGCCGGGACCGCTGTCCCAGCCGGTGCTCTCCCGGCCGCGGTCGTGCTGGTCCTCGCGGCGGGTGTCGCTGCCGCGGCGGCGAGAGGCGGGAAGGCGGTCACCGGGTGTGTCGGCCGCCCACGGGTCGTCCAGGGGCTCGGAAATGCTCACCCGCGGCCACCTCCTCCCGTCCGCTCCGCGGACCTCTGCCGTGGCACTCTTTCTACGGCACGACACTGACAAAACGAGCCGCCAGACTCCGCTTGGGGCGCGTCGGGCGACGGTCCACGGTAGGCCCGGCGGCACCGTCAGCCAATCTGGTTATCCACAGGCGGTGTGGACGAAGGACCAGATGCTGTGGAGAACTCTCCGGAACCTGTGCACGGACCGGGGGACAGCACTGTGGACAAACTCATACCGGACCCATCACCCACCCTCTGAACTGCGGCTTTTCCGTCCACCGGCTGTGGGGGAGAAAAACTTTCCCGACCGGACCAAGATCACAACAAAGCGCACAGCATGCAGTGCCGGAGCCACCATCAGGTAAGGCCCGCAAGGCGGTTGCATCTCTTACCTGTGGAAGATTAGATTGACGCCATGACCCAGGCCACCGTGACCCCCAAGGCGCGCCGTCGACGCCACGACCGAGAGATCATCGCGCTCGCCGTCCCCGCCTTCGGCGCACTGGTCGCCGAGCCCCTGTTCGTGATGGTCGACAGCGCCGTCGTCGGCCACCTCGGCACGCCCCAGCTGGCCGGTCTCGGCGTTGCGGCCGCCCTGCTGATGACGGCCGTGAGCGTCTTCGTGTTCCTGGCCTACGCAACCACCGCCGCCGTGGCCCGCCGCGTCGGCGCGGGCGACCTCCAGTCCGCCATCCGCCAGGGCATGGACGGCATCTGGCTCGCGCTCTTCCTGGGCATCGCGGTCATCGCCGTGACCCTCCCCACCGCTCCCTGGCTCGTGGACGTCTTCGGCGCATCGGAGACAGCGGCGCCACACGCGATCACGTATCTGCGCATCTCCAGCCTCGGCATACCGGCCATGCTGATCGTGCTCGCGGCGACCGGCGTCCTCCGGGGCCTCCAGGACACGCGCACGCCGCTCTACGTGGCGATCGGTGGATTCACGGCCAACGCCGCACTCAACGCAGGACTGGTGTACGGCGCCGGGCTCGGCATCGCCGGCTCCGCATGGGGCACCGTTGCGGCCCAGTGCGGCATGGCCGTCGCGTATCTCGTCGTCGTCGTGCGCGGAGCCCGACAGCACGGCTCCTCCCTCCGGCCCGACGCCGCCGGGATCAGGGCGAGTGCCCAGGCGGGGGTCCCTTTGCTGGTCCGCACGCTTTCGCTGCGTGCGGTCCTGATGATCGCCACCGCGGTGGCCGCCCGCCTCGGGGACACGGACATCGCGGCACACCAGATCGTTCTGTCGCTCTGGAGTCTGCTCGCCTTCGCCCTCGACGCCATCGCGATCGCGGGTCAGGCCATCATCGGACGCTATCTCGGTGCGAACGATGCCGAGGGAGCGCGGCAGGCCTGCCGTCGGATGGTGGAGTGGGGCATCGCCGCCGGCGTGGTCCTGGGAATCCTGGTGGTGGTCTCGCGCCCGCTGTTCATCCCCTTGTTCACCGGGGACCAGGCGGTGCGGGACACGCTGCTTCCCGCACTTCTGGTCGTGGCGGTGTCCCAGCCGATCGCGGGAGTCGTCTTCGTCCTGGACGGCGTACTGATGGGCGCGGGGGACGGCCCGTATCTCGCCTGGGCCATGCTGGTCACCCTCGCGGTGTTCGCACCGGTCGCCCTGCTGGTGCCCTCCCTCGGCGGCGGGCTGACCACGCTGTGGTGGGCCATGACCCTGATGATGACCGTGCGGCTGCTGACGCTGTGGTGGCGGGCCCGGTCCGGACGCTGGATCGTGACCGGCGCGACGCGCTGACGTTTCACGTGAAACATCCGGCACGGCGCATGCCAACAGAAGGGCCGCACCCCAGGGGGTGCGGCCCTTCCTACTGCTCAGTCGAGCGCGCTGCTCAGGCGGCGACGACCTCGACGCCGAGCTGCGCGGCAACCTCGGGGTGCAGACGCACGGACACCTGGTGCGAGCCCAGGGTCTTGATCGGCGCGCCGAGCTCGACGCGACGCTTGTCGACCTCCGGACCACCGGCAGCCTTGATCGCCGAGGCGATGTCGGCCGGGGTGACGGAACCGAACAGGCGGCCGGCCTCGCCGGAGCGAACGGCCAGGCGCACCTTCACGGCCTCGAGCTGACCCTTGACGGAGTTCGCCTGCTCGATGGTCGCGATCTCGTGGATCTTGCGGGCGCGGCGGATCTGCGCCACGTCCTTCTCGCCACCCTTGGTCCAGCGGATCGCGAAACCGCGCGGGACCAGGTAGTTGCGAGCGTAGCCGTCCTTGACGTCGACGACGTCGCCGGCGGCACCGAGGCCGGAGACCTCGTGGGTGAGGATGATCTTCATATCTCGGTCACCCTTCCCTTATCGCGCGGTGGACGTGTAGGGCAGCAGCGCCATCTCACGGCTGTTCTTGACGGCCGTGGCGACGTCACGCTGGTGCTGCGTGCAGTTGCCGGTCACGCGGCGGGCACGGATCTTGCCACGGTCGGAAATGAACTTCCGCAGCATGTTCGTGTCCTTGTAGTCCACGTACGCGGTCTTGTCCTTGCAGAACGCGCAGACCTTCTTCTTAGGCTTGCGCACAGGCGGCTTCGCCATGGTGATTCTCCTGTGTGATCAAGAAGTGGGGGTACGAGCTGCCCTAGAAGGGAGGCTCGTCCGAGTAGCCGCCGCCGGAACCGCCGGAGCTTCCGCCCCAGCCGCCGCCGCCCCCGCCCTGCTGGCCGCCGCCGGCCGGCGCGCTGGTGGCCCAGGGGTCGTCGGCGGGTGCACCGCCGCCGCCCTGCTGCTGACCACCGCTGGGGCCGCCGCCCCAGCTGCCGCCGCCCTGCTGGCCGCCTCCGTAACCGCCCTGGCCACCGCGACCGGTGGTCTTGGTGACCTTGGCCGTGGCGTTCTTGAGGCTGGGGCCGACTTCCTCGACGTCCAGCTCGTAGACCGTGCGCTTGACGCCCTCGCGGTCCTCGTAGGACCGCTGCTTCAGGCGGCCCTGCACGACGACGCGCATGCCGCGCTGGAGCGACTCGGCGACGTTCTCCGCCGCCTGCCGCCAGACCGAGCAGGTCAGGAACAGGCTCTCGCCGTCCTTCCACTCATTGGTCTGCCGGTCGAAGGTGCGGGGAGTGGACGCGACGCGGAACTTCGCGACCGCCGCACCGGACGGGGTGAAGCGCAGCTCGGGGTCGTCGACGAGATTGCCGACGACCGTGATGACGGTCTCGCCTGCCATTGGGGGAACCTCTCGGCGGGGATTGCTTCTGGCTGCTTGCTGCTACTCGAACCCGATGACCTCTGAGCTAGCTGCTCAGTGGGTCTCGGGACGGAGGACCTTGGTCCGGAGGACCGACTCGTTCAGGTTCATCTGGCGGTCGAGCTCCTTGACGACCGCAGGCTCGGCCTGCAGGTCGATGACCGAGTAGATGCCCTCGGGCTTCTTCTTGATCTCGTAAGCGAGACGACGACGGCCCCAGGTGTCGACCTTCTCCACCTTTCCGTTGCCCTCACGGACGACGGAGAGGAAGTTCTCGATCAGCGGGGAGACAGCGCGCTCCTCGAGATCGGGGTCGAGGATGACCATCACCTCGTAGTGACGCATGTGGAACCCACCTCCTTTGGACTCAGCGGCCACGGTCGTTCCGTGGCAGGAGGGTCGTGATGCGTGAGCAACGGTATCGGCCGCCACTGACAATTCCCGCTCGACGAGCAGAGATCGCGTCCTGGCCTGGACAGACACCGGTGCAGACCGTACAGAGTACCCGCACACCGGCTTCCGGTTGAAATCCGGCGGCGGATGGCCGCAATCTGTACACATCGGGTGCGCGCGGCGCTACGATGCGCCGCCTTCCGGCACAGCCAGGAGGTGCCTCATGGCACATGCAATGCGACGACAGTCCCCCGCCTCTCTCCTCGCCACGGACGGCAAGCCTCATCCGCTTCAGGACACCCTGATGGCGGTCACCTTGGCCCTCGGTGCCATCGCGTTCGTCTCGGCGATGTTCCACCACCTCCACCTGCTGAGCTCATGGACCGGCCTGGTGGGCATCCTCACGGGCGCATACGGGCAGTTCATCTCGGCGACCACGCGTGAGCGCTTCCTGTTGATCGTCGGCCTGGGCGCATCGGCCGTCGGCTTCTTCCTCGGCATGGCCCACGGCGGACTCTTCGGCGGGGTCCTGGGCTAGAACATTGGCGCACCGGGAGCGGGCCGCACGCGGCCCGCTCTTGCGTACGGCCATTCGGGCCGCCTCCTGCGCGCAGTAGGCTTCGGCGCGAGAGCCGGAGCCCCTGTACCCATGGGGACACACCTGCCGAGGAGCGCCCCGCATGAGCCTGACCCTGAGGACCATCAGCCGTGAGCAGCATCTGGCATATATCCAGAGCCTGCCCTCGGCGAGTCACTGCCAGGTCCCGGCGTGGGCGGACGTGAAGACCGAGTGGCGCTCGGAGAACCTCGGCTGGTTCGACAAGAACGGCGACCTGGTCGGCGCCGGTCTGGTGCTCTACCGCCAGCTGCCCAAGATCAAGCGGTATCTCGCGTACCTCCCCGAGGGTCCGGTCATCAACTGGTACGCCCCGAACCTGGACGACTGGCTCCAGCCGATGCTGGCGCACCTCAAGAATCAGGGCGCCTTCTCCGTCAAGATGGGGCCGCCCGTCGTCATCCGCCGCTGGGACGCCCCCGCGATCAAGGCCGGCATCCAGGACCCTGACGTCAAGCGGCTGCGTGACGTCGAGGCAACGCACATCGAGCCCCGGGCCTTCGAGGTCGCCGACCGGTTGCGCAAGATGGGCTGGCAGCAGGGCGAGGACGGCGGCGCCGGCTTCGGCGACGTGCAGCCCCGGTACGTCTATCAGGTGCCCCTGGCCAACCGGTCGCTCGACGACGTCCTCAAGGGCTTCAACCAGCTGTGGCGCCGCAACATCAAGAAGGCCGAGAAGGCCGGTGTCGAGGTCGTCCAGGGCCGCTACGAGGACCTCGCCGAATGGCAGCGCCTGTACGAGATCACCGCCGAGCGCGACCGCTTCCGGCCGCGCCCGCTGTCGTACTTCCAGCGCATGTGGACCGTCCTCAACAACGAGGACCCCAACCGCATGCGGCTGTACTTCGCGCGGCACAACGGCGTGAACCTGTCGGCGGCGACCATGCTCGTCGTCGGCGGGCACGTCTGGTACTCCTACGGAGCCTCCGACAACATCGGGCGCGAGGTCCGGCCCTCGAACGCGATGCAGTGGCGGATGCTGCGCGACGCCTACGCCATGGGGGCCACGGTCTACGACCTCCGGGGCATCAGCGACTCGCTCGACGAGACGGATCACCTGTTCGGCCTGATCCAGTTCAAGGTCGGCACCGGTGGCGAGGCCGTCGAGTACGTCGGCGAGTGGGACTTCCCGCTGAACAAGCTGCTCCACAAGGCGCTGGACATCTACATGTCGCGCCGCTGAGGACACCGCGGACCGCTCCGGCGGCGCGACGGACTCCGTAATCTCGTACCTGTCTTCGATACACCGCAGCCACCAGAAAGGTTCCGGGCCGGTCATGGCGCTCTCCCTCTACGTAGACACCGCGCGCTGGCGGGCGCACCAGAAGTCCGTGATCGACCAGTTCCCCGGCCTCGTACCGGTCTGCAAGGGCAACGGCTACGGCTTCGGCCACGAGCGCCTCTCCGACGAGGCGGCCCGCTTCGGCGCCGACATGCTCGCGGTCGGCACGACGTACGAGGCGGCGCGGATCAAGGACTGGTTCGGCGGCGACCTGCTGGTCCTCACCCCGTTCCGGCGCGGCGAGGAGCCGGTGCCGCTGCCCGACCGGGTGATCCGTTCGGTGTCCTCGGTGGACGGTGTGCACGCCCTCGTGGGGGCGCGGGTCGTCATCGAGTGCATGAGCTCGATGAAGCGCCACGGCATCACCGAGCAGGAGCTCGGCCATCTGCACGCGGCGATCGAGGACGTACGGCTGGAGGGCTTCGCGCTGCACCTGCCGCTGGACCGCACGGACGGCTCCGACGCCGTCGAGGAGGTCATCGGCTGGATGGACCGGCTGCGCGCCGCCCGCCTGCCCCTGCACACGATGTTCGTCAGCCACCTGCGGGCGGACGAACAGGCGCGGCTGCAGCAGCAGTTCCCGCAGACCCGGTTCCGTGCGCGGATCGGCACCCGGCTGTGGCTCGGCGACCACGAGGCGACGGAGTACCGCGGGGCGGTTCTGGACGTGACCCGTGTGTCCAAGGGGGACCGTTTCGGCTACCGGCAGCAGAAGGCGGCGTCCGACGGCTGGCTGGTCGTCGTCGCCGGCGGCACGTCGCACGGCGTGGGGCTTGAGGCGCCCAAGGCGATGCACGGCGTGATGCCGCGCGCCAAGGGTGTGGCCCGTGCCGGTCTGGCGACGGTGAACCGCAATCTGTCGCCGTTCGTGTGGGCGGGCAAGCAGCGCTGGTTCGCGGAGCCGCCGCACATGCAGGTGTCGATCCTGTTCGTGCCCGCGGACGCGGAGGAGCCGAGGGTCGGCGACGAGCTCGTCGCCCACCTGCGCCACACGACCACGCAGTTCGACCGCATCGTCGACCGCTAGGCCCCGGGCGGCCCGCGCCCGCGCGGGTACCGCGATGCCGTCAGGCGGACGGCTGCGGTCCCGCGCCCTGCCCCGTTCCGGCCGGCTGCGCCCCCCATGCCACCCGCGGCCCCTCCACGGCCTGGGCGGCATGCCGTCGCGGCCGGGCGGCGCGGCCCAGGACGAACACGTCCCGGGCACCGTCGAGGACCCCGCCCGACGGGTCGTCCGAACCGTCCGTCCGTACCCCGTCGCGTTCGGGCAGGAGGATGTCCCGCACGATCACGGCACACAGGTAGAGCGTCCCCAGCAGGTGGAGGGCGATCGCCAGCTGGTAGCCCTCGGGCGGCAGCCCCTGGTGCTTCTCGCTGGTGGTGTACGCGAGGTACATCCAGATGCCGAGGAAGTACATGACCTCGCAGGCCTGCCAGACGAGGAAGTCTCGCCAGCGCGGGCGCGCGAGCGCGGCGAGCGGGATGAGCCACAGCACGTACTGCGGTGAGTAGACCTTGTTGGTGAGGATGAACACGGCGACGACCAGGAACGCCAGCTGCGCGAACCGGGGCCGGCGCGGTGCGGTGAGGGTGAGCAGGGCGATACCGGCGCACGCCAGGACCGTCAGCACCATCGCCCAGGTGTTGACCGTCTCAGCCTCGATCGGCCGGCCGGTGCGCTGGGTGATGACCAGCCAGAACGAACCGAAGTCGACCGGCCGCTCCTGGCTGAAGGTGTAGAACTTCTTCCACCCCTCCGGCGCCAGCAGCATGACCGGGACGTTGACCACCAGCCACGCCGCCACGGCCCCGAGCGTCGCCGTGAGGAACGCGCGCCACTTGCCCGCACGCCAGCACAGCACCAGCAGCGGCCCGAGGAGCAGGAACGGATAGAACTTGGCGGCCGTCGCGAGTCCGATCAGGATGCCCGCGGCGAGCACCCGGCTGCGCGACCACATCAGCATCGCCGAGGCCGTCAGGGCCACGGCCAGCAGGTCCCAGTTGATCGTGGCGGTCAGCGCGAACGCGGGCGCCAGGGCGACCAGCAGCGCGTCCCAGGGGCGGCGGCGGTGCGTGCGGGCGACGCAGACGGCGATGACGGCGGCGCAGACCATCAGCATGCCGGCGTTGATCATCCAGTAGAGCTGCTCGCGCTGCATCATGTCGTCACCCGACAGCCCGAGCCAGGAGGCGACGTCGGCGACCCAGGCGGCGACCTGCATGAACAGGCCGGTCAGCACCGGGTACTCGAGGTACTCCATGTCGCCGGGCAGCCGGTCGAAATACGGAATCCGCCCGTCGGAGAAGCCGCGGCCGAGATACAGATGCGGAATGTCCGAGTAACAGGCGTGCGTGTACTGCGAACTCGTGCCCCTGAACCACGCCCAGTTGTAGCAGGGCAGCTTCTGCACCATGCCGAGCGCAAACATGCCGATGGCCACCAGGGCGATGACACGTACGGGGGTGAGCGGGCCGTTTCCGCCGCGCCGGGCCCAGCGGCCCGCGGGGCCGCCGATCAGCTCGCTGCCGGCCGCGGCGATCCTGTCGCGCCGTGTGGGGCGCACGTCAGGACTGTCCCGCCGTGCGGGCAGGGCACCGCGGCGGTCCTCGTACACGCTCGTCTCCTCTGCGCTGGGCATGGTGCACATCCTGCCGCAAGGGGCCAGGGACACGACGAGGGCCGCCGTACCCGGCGGGCAGGAACAAGGCGCTGCGCTTGCCGGGTACGGCGGCCCTCGAAGTGGTGCCGTAACTGGGAACGGCTATTCGGTGCCGTCGGAGCCTCCGATGAAGCCTCCGCCGTTACCGCCGCCGTTGCCGTTGCCCCCGCCACCCGTGTCGGTACCCGGTGACGTCGTCGGACTCGGGGTGATCCCGCCGCTGCCGCCCTGGTCGGTGCCGGCGTCGGTACCGCCGGTGGGCTGGCAGGTCCAGTCCTCCCACGGGTTGCACGACTGCGAGGGACCGGGGCTCGTCGAAGGGCTCTGCGACGGGTCCGCGGACGGCGACTCGGACGGGCTCGCGGACGGCTTGCTGCTCGGCGTCGGCTTGGGGCTGACGGCGCCGCCGCCCCAGACGGCCTCACCGTCGAGCTCGGCCGGCTCGTCGAACTCGAGGACCTTGGCGTCCTTGAGCGCCTGGGACATGTACGTCTGCCAGATCTCGGACGGGAACGACGAACCGTGGATCGTGTCCCGGTCACCGGTGCCGTACATCGGCAGGAACTCGCGCTTCTTGCCGCTCTTCTCGTCGTCGTCGAGGCGGTACATGTCGATGGCGGTCGACAGCTGCGGGGTGTAGCCGACGAACCACGCGGACTTGTTGTCGTCGGTGGTACCCGTCTTGCCTGCGACCTGACGGCCGGGAAGGCGCGCGTTCTTACCGGTGCCGTCCTTGTCCTCGACGACATCCCGGAGCACGTCCGTCACGTTGGTGGCGACAGCCTTGCTGAAGGCCGTCTCGACCTTCTCCTCGTGCTTGTAGATCGTCCGGCCCCCGTGTTCGACGGAGGTCACGGAGTACGGGTCGCGCTGCTTCCCGTTGGCGGCGAAGGTGCCGTACGAGCCCGCCATACGGATGGCGCTGGGGTCCGAGATACCGAGGGAGAACGAGGGGACGTTCGCCTCGACCAGGCTGGTTTCGAGCAGACCGGCGTCGACGGCCGCCTGCCGCACCTGCGGGATGCCGACGTCCATGCCGAGCTGCACAAACGGCGAGTTGGCCGAGTGGATCATGGCCTCGCGCAGGCTGATGTTCTTGAACGACTCATCACCGTCGTTGGCCTGCAGCCACTCCTTGCCCTCCTCGTTGCGCCAGATCGAACCGTCGTAGTTCTTGATCTTGAGGTTGTTCGCGCCGTTGTACCGGCTCTTGTCCGGATCGACGATGGTGCGCTCACTGGCACCCTGCTCGATCCCGCCGTCGGGGTCGCGTACGCCGTCCCGCATCGCGGCGGCCAGCACGAAGGGCTTGAACGTCGATCCGACCTGGGCACCGGTCGCGTCGGCGTTGTTGGTGAAGTGCTTCGTGGCGTCCGTACCGCCGTAGATCGCGACGATCTTCCCGGTCTCCGGCTCCACGGAGGCGCCGCCGAACTGGACGTGGGTGTCCTCCTCCGGCCGCTTCTCCGGGTCGATGTGCTCCTTGTAGATCTTCTTGATGGAGTCCTCGAGCGCGGTGACCTTCTTCTTGTCGAAGGTCGTGTGGATCTCGTAGCCCCCCTGCGCCAGCTTCTTCGCCGTCATCCCTTCGTATTTGTTGAGGAAGTTGGCCTTGGCCAGGTCCACCAGGTAACCGATCTGCCCGCTCAGCTGCGCGTTCTTCTTCGGCTTCTGCGGGGTCGGGAACTCCGTGTACTTCGCGCGCTCCTCGGCGGGGAGGCGCTTGTCCTTGACCATCTCGTCGAGGATCCAGCGCCAGCGCTTCTCGGCCCGGTCCCTGTTGGCCGAAGCCGTCGCCTTCGGGTCGATCTCCGTGGCGCCGGCCGGGTCGTAGTACGTCGCGCCCTTCAGGAGAGAGGCGAGGAAGGCGCACTCGCTCGCGTTCAGCTCCTCGGCGTCCTTGTTGTAGTACGTCCGGGCCGCGGCCTGGATGCCGTACGCACCGCGCCCGTAGTACGAGGTGTTCAGGTAGCCCGCCATGATGTCGGGCTTGTCCATCGTGCTGTCGATCTTGATGGAGATGAACAGTTCCTGGAACTTGCGGCTCAGGGTCTGGTTCTGGTCATCCAGCCGCGCGTTCTTCACGTACTGCTGGGTGATGGTGGAGCCACCCTGGGTCTCCTGGCCCCTGGCCATGTTGAACACGGCGCGCGAGATACCCATCGGGTCGATGCCCGAGTCCTTCTCGAACGTCTTGTTCTCCGCGGAGATCACGGCGTCCTGCATCGCCCGCGGGATCTGGTCGATGCCGATGATCTGGCGGTTGACCTCACCACCCGTGGCGGCCATCTGGGAACCGTCGGCCCAGTAGTACACGTTGTTCTGAGCCGTGGCCGCCTCGGCGACCTTCGGGACGACGACCATGCTGTACGCGATGATCGTGGCCACGGTCAGCAGACCGAGGAAGCCGATGCACAGCCCCGCCACGAGCTTCCAGGAGGGCATCCAGCGACGCCATCCGTACTTGTTGTGGCGCGGGTAGTCGATCAGCCGCTTCTTCCCGGCTCCCGCACCTGCGGCACCGGCCGCTCCGCGGCGGGCGGCCCGGCCGCCCCCTCCCGCCTCGTCCGCCCGTCGGCGTCCGCCACCACCCCGCTGGGCGGCGCGCCGGGCCTCGGCCCTGCCGCCGTACGGACGCTCCTCACTATGGGGAGCGGAAGGGGACGCTGACGTGGCACCCCTCCCGGGGGCTGCGCGGCGGCCGGATGGCTGGGCGGCGCGTCGGGCCGCGGCGCGTCCGCCACCCTGCGGCTGTGGCGGTTTGCGTCGGTGCTCGCTCATCGAACGACTACTCCTCGGGCAGGCGAGACGCCTGGAAGCGGCAGTTGAGTTCCGGTCCCCCCGAAATGGATACGGACGAGCTCTCAGGAGGGCTCATCCGCTGTGCATCCACGGCGATGACGCACGGGGGCGTCACATGGTTCCCGGTGGTCTGCATGCCGCACAGACTACGCACGGTCAAAACCCACCGAGGGCTGAAGTTCACCCCATTTCAGGCAACTCACCGCCTACGAATTGACGATGTGACGCCGCTCACGAAGGGCCCCCTTGTCGCATGCGGACCGCCGCTCTATCGTGCTGATGTATCGAGTCGATACATCAGCACGACACATCGGACCGGCACAGCGAGCACCGACGGCAAGGGAGGCGGCAGTGAGCAGACGCTCAGGCATCCTCGAGTTCGCCGTTCTCGGTCTGCTCCGCGAAGCCCCGATGCACGGGTACGAGCTGCGCAAGCGGCTCAACACCTCGCTGGGAATCTTCCGGGCCTTCAGCTACGGAACCCTCTACCCCTGCCTCAAGACGCTCGTCGCCAACGGCTGGTTGATCGAGGAGCCGGGAAACGCACCCGAGGACGCCCTCGCCGCATCGCTGGCGGGACGCCGCGCCAAGATCGTCTATCGGCTGACGGCGGAAGGTAAGGAGCACTTCGAGGAACTGCTCTCGCACACCGGCCCCGACACCTGGGAGGACGAGCACTTCGCAGCCCGTTTCGCCTTCTTCGGTCAGACGGAGCGCGACGTACGGATGCGGGTCCTGGAGGGCCGCCGCAGCCGGCTGGAGGAGCGCCTGGAGAAGATGCGCGCCTCTCTCGCCCGCACCCGCGAGCGCCTCGACGACTACACGCTCGAACTGCAGCGGCACGGCATGGAGTCCGTGGAGCGCGAAGTGCGCTGGCTCAACGAGCTCATCGAGAGCGAGCGGGCAGGGCGGGATCAGCGACGGCCCTCCTCCGAGAGCACCGCTCAGCAGGACAACACATCTGGAGCGACGGGCGGCCTGCCCCGGCACCAGGGCGACGAGTCTTCCGGAGGGACACCTCCCGACGGCTCCACCCCGCCGGATCCGTCCGACGACACCGCCAAGTGAAGCCCTGCGCTCCGCAGGGTTTCATCCGGAATACCGAGATCACACAGGGAGCAACCGGAATGGGTTCGGTTCGCGTAGCCATCGTCGGCGTGGGCAACTGCGCCGCCTCGCTGGTGCAGGGCGTCGAGTACTACAAGGACGCCGACCCGGCCGGCAAGGTGCCGGGTCTGATGCACGTCCAGTTCGGCGAGTACCACGTTCGTGACGTCGAGTTCGTGGCCGCCTTCGACGTGGACGCCAAGAAGGTCGGCCTCGACCTCGCGGACGCCATCGGCGCCAGTGAGAACAACACCATCAAGATCTGCGACGTGCCGTCGACCGGCGTCACCGTGCAGCGCGGCCACACCCTGGACGGCCTGGGCAAGTACTACCGCCAGACCATCGAGGAGTCCGCCGAGGCCCCGGTCGACATCGTCCAGGTCCTCAAGGACAAGCAGGTCGACGTCCTGGTCTGCTACCTGCCCGTCGGTTCCGAGGACGCTGCGAAGTACTACGCGCAGTGCGCCATCGACGCCAAGGTCGCGTTCGTCAACGCTCTCCCGGTCTTCATCGCCGGCACCAAGGAGTGGGCGGACAAGTTCACCGAGGCCGGTGTCCCGATCGTCGGCGACGACATCAAGTCCCAGGTCGGCGCGACCATCACGCACCGTGTGATGGCGAAGCTGTTCGAGGACCGCGGCGTCATCCTGGACCGCACGATGCAGCTGAACGTCGGCGGCAACATGGACTTCAAGAACATGCTCGAGCGCGAGCGCCTGGAGTCCAAGAAGATCTCGAAGACGCAGGCCGTCACCTCGCAGATCCCGGACCGCGAGATGGGCGAGAAGAACGTCCACATCGGCCCGTCGGACTACGTGGCCTGGCTGGACGACCGCAAGTGGGCGTACGTGCGTCTCGAGGGCCGCGCCTTCGGTGACGTCCCGCTGAACCTCGAGTACAAGCTCGAGGTGTGGGACTCCCCGAACTCCGCGGGTGTCATCATCGACGCTCTGCGCGCGGCGAAGATCGCCAAGGACCGGGGCATCGGCGGCCCGATCCTCTCCGCGTCCTCGTACTTCATGAAGTCCCCGCCGGTCCAGTACTTCGACGACCAGGCTCGCGAGAGCGTCGAGAAGTTCATCAAGGGCGAGATCGAGCGCTAGGCGTTCGCCCGTCCGATCGAGGAGGTCCCCGGGTCATCGGCCCGGGGACCCTCCTCGTATGTGACCCTTGCTCGCATGCCCGCTGTACGTGATCTGCGCGTACTACTGCGCCTGCCCGACTTCCGCCGCCTGCTGACCGTCCGGCTCCTCTCCCAGTCGGCCGACGGTGTCTACCAGGTCGCACTCGCCACATACGTGGTGTTCTCCCCGGAGAAGGAGACCTCCCCCGCGGCGATCGCCTCCGCCATGGCCGTGCTGCTGCTCCCGTACTCCTTCGTCGGCCCGTTCGCCGGCGTACTCCTCGATCGCTGGCGGCGTCGGCAGGTCCTGCTGTACGGCAATCTCCTGCGCGCCCTCCTGGCCGGCGGTACGGCGTTGCTCATCGTCGCCTCGGTACCGGACTGGCTCTTCTACGCCTCCGCGCTGTCCGTCACGGCCGTCAACCGGTTCGTCCTCGCCGGGCTCTCGGCCGCCCTGCCGCGCGTGGTCGACGCCGACCGTCTCGTCATGGCCAACTCCGTGTCGCCTACCGCGGGGACGCTCGCCGCCACCGCGGGCGGTGGGCTGGCCTTCCTGGTCCGCCTGGTCATTGCCGACTCCGATGCCGTGGTGGTACTGGTCGGAGCAGCGCTCTACCTCTGCTCCGCCCTGGCATCGCTGCGCATGGGACGGGAACTGCTCGGCCCCGATCCCGAACTCGTCCAGCCGCGTCTGCTCACGGCGATCGCCTCCACGGCACGAGGTCTGCTGGACGGTCTGCGGCATCTGGTGCAGCGCCCTCCCGCGGCCCATGCGCTGGCGGCGATGACCCTCATGCGGTTCTGCTACGGCGCGTTCACCGTGATGGTGCTCATGCTCTGCCGCTACGCGTGGTCCGACACCGAATCGGACGGGCTTGCCCTCCTCGGCCTGGCGCTCGCCGTCTCGGGGGCGGGCTTCTTCGCCGCCGCCGTGCTGTCGCCCTGGGGGATCGGACGCCTGGGGCGGTACGGCTGGATGGTCGGCTGCGCCGGAGCCACAGCCGTCCTGGAACCGGCGCTGGGCCTGCCCTTCGCTCCTGGGCCAATGCTCGTCGCCGCTTTCATTCTGGGTCTCGCCACCCAGGGAGCGAAAATTGCGACGGACACGATCGTCCAGACCGCCACGGACGACGCCTTCCGCGGCCGGCTGTTCTCCGTGTACGACATGTTGTTCAACGTGGGCTTCGTCGGAGCGGCCGGCATCGCGGCACTCATGCTGCCGCCGGATGGCAGGTCGACTCCGCTCGTCGTCCTGGTCGCAGGCATCTATGCAGTGGTCGCCGTGATGCTGGCGCGCTGGAGGCGCAAAGGCGAGATGGCCTAGCGGAAGCGCACGGGGCGGTGTTTCACGTGAAACACCGCCCCGCAACCGGCCCTTGCCTGCGCGATGTTTCACGTGAAACATCGCGCCATTTCCCGCCTCAGTCCTGAGCCGCCCACCACTCCTTGAGGGCGGCAACAGCGGCATCGTGCTCCATAGGTCCGTTCTCCAGACGCAGATCGAGCAGGAATGCATAGGCCTTGCCGATCACCGGCCCCGGCCCGACGCCCAGGATCTCCTGGATCTGGTTGCCGTTGAGGTCCGGCCGGATCGCGTCCAGCTCCTCCTGCTCCTGCAGCTGGGCAATGCGCTCTTCCAGCCCGTCGTACGCCCGGGAGAGCGCGGCGGCCTTCCGCTTGTTCCGGGTCGTGCAGTCCGAGCGGGTCAGCTTGTGCAGCCGGGACAGCAGGGGTCCGGCGTCCCGCACATAGCGCCGCACCGCCGAATCGGTCCATTCGCCGGTGCCGTAGCCGTGGAAGCGCAGGTGCAGCTCGACCAGCCGCGCAACGTCCTTGACCATCTCGTTCGAGTACTTGAGCGCGGTCATCCGCTTCTTGGTCATCTTCGCGCCCACGACTTCGTGGTGGTGGAAGGAGACGCGCCCGTCCGTCTCGAACCGCCGCGTCCTCGGCTTCCCGATGTCATGGAGCAGCGCCGCGAGCCTCAGCACCAGGTCCGGCCCCTCGTCCTCGAGGTCCATGGCCTGGTCGAGCACGGTGAGTGAGTGCTCGTACACGTCCTTGTGCCGATGGTGCTCGTCGCTCTCCAGGCGGAGTGCCGGCAGCTCGGGCAGGACGTAGTCGGCCAGCCCGGTGTCGACGAGCAGCCCCAGCCCCTTGCGAGGGTTCGCCGACAGCAGCAGCTTGTTCAGCTCGTCACGCACGCGTTCGGCGGAGACGATCTCGATGCGCTGGGCCATCGCCTTCATGGCGGCCACCACATCGGGCGCCACCTCGAAATCGAGCTGGGCCGCGAACCGGGCGGCGCGCATCATGCGCAGCGGATCGTCCGAGAAGGACTCCTCGGGAGTGCCGGGCGTCCGCAGCACACGTGCCGCGAGATCCTCGAGGCCACCGTGCGGGTCGATGAACACCTTGTCGGGAAGAGCGACGGCCATGGCGTTCACCGTGAAGTCCCGGCGGACCAGATCTTCCTCGATGGAGTCGCCGTAGGACACCTCGGGCTTGCGCGACGTCCTGTCGTAGGACTCCGACCGGTACGTGGTGACCTCGATCTGGAAGCTCTGCATGTCGTCCCCGACCCGGCCCTCCTTCTGGGAGCCGACCGTGCCGAAAGCGATACCGACGTCCCAGACCGAGTCCGCCCAGGGGCGGATGATCTTCAGTACGTCCTCGGGCCGAGCGTCCGTCGTGAAGTCGAGGTCGTTGCCGAGCCGGCCGAGAAGTGCGTCACGTACCGACCCGCCGACCAGGGCAAGGCTGAAGCCCGCCTCCTGGAAACGGCGCGCGAGATCGTCGGCGACCGGGGACACCCGCAGCAGTTCGCTCACCGCGCGGCGTTGCACCTGGCTCAGGGCAGTGGGGTTGTCTTCATTGGCGTTCGGCACAACAGAAAAGGGTACGTGCCCGGGCCGACCCGAGCGCCCCGGTTTACGGTGGCCCGCTGAGCCGCTTGCGATCTTGTGATGCACACCGCGGCACTTCGACACAGCCGGCCTCGTTACCATGCGTGGACGCAAGAACCAGAGAACCACCACCGGCAATCAGACGACGAGGGACGGGCGAGCGCGTGGCCGAGGCGGCAGACTTCCAGGGGATGCGTACTTCTCCTGCCCGCCGGTGGCTGCGTCGCTCAGCCTCCCTGCTCACCGGCGCACCACTGATGGCCGGGCTGCTGTGCGGGCCCGCGGCCCCGGCGGCGCATGCCGCGGAGGACGCCACCGGGTCCCGGACCGTCGATGTGTCTCTCGACACGTTCACGCCGGCGGCGCCGGGCAGCAAGGACACGATCACCATCTCCGGCACGGTGATCAACGAGGGCAAGCAGACGATCACGGACGCCCACGTCGATCTGCGGGTCGGGCAGAAGCTGTCGGGCAGGACCTCCATCGACCGTGCCGCCGAGCGGACCGGCTACGACCCCGGCCTCGACGGACCGGAGGTCGACGACAAGTACACGGTCGAGATCCCTCGCCTCGCCTCCGGGATCAGCCACGACTTTCGGCTCTCCGTCCCGGCCGACGAGCTCGACCTCGACGAGGACGGCGGTGTCTACCAGCTCGGCGTCTCGCTCTCGGGGCAGACCGCGAACGTGCCGTTCGACCAGGTGCTGGGCATCGAGCGCACCTTCCTTCCCTGGCAGCCGGAGGCGGTGGAGAAGAAGACGCGGCTCACGTATCTGTGGCCGCTGATCTCCTCCACGCACCTCACCTCCGAGACGGGCTCCGACGAACAGCAGACGCCCGTCTTCGAGGACGAGTCGCTGGCGGCCGAGCTGTCCCCGGGCGGACGGCTCGACCAGCTCGTCTCCCTCGGCAACGGGCTCCCGGTCACCTGGGTCATGGACCCGGACCTTCTGGCCACCGTGGACGCCATGACCCGGGACTACCAGGTCAAGAAGGGGAACACCACGGTCCCGGGCAAGAACCAGGCCGTGGCCAAGCGCTGGCTGAGCGATCTCGAAGCTGCGGTCCAGGGCCGCGAGGTCGTCGCCCTGCCGTTCGCCGATCCCGATCTGGCCTCGCTGGCGCACCGCGGGAAGTCCGTCTCCGGATCCCTCAGCCATCTCCAGCCGGCCACCGAGGTCGCCGCGATCACGGTGGAGACGGTCCTCCACGTGAAGGCGTCGACCGACTTCGCCTGGCCCGTGGAAGGCGCGATCGACTCGTCGATCGTCGATGTGGCCACATCGGCGGGTGCGCACAACGTGATCGCCCGCAGTGACAGCCTCCAGGACAGCCTGGGGTACACGCCCACCGCGGCACGGCCCATCGGTGGCGGCACGACCGCGGTCGTCGCCGACTCACGGCTCTCCAAGGCCTTCCGCGGCGACATGACGCGGTCGGACACCTCGACGCTCGCCGTCCAGGAGTTCCTCGCCCAGTCGCTCGCCGTGACGCACCAGGCCCCGGACAAGCAGCGCAGCATCGTCGTGGCACCGCAGCGTGTGCCCACGGCCGCCCAGGCGCAGTCCATGGCGCGTGCCCTGCAGGCCCTCGGCAATCAGCGGTGGGCCCAGCCCCTCGACCTCGTCGGGGCCGCGCACGCCAAGCCGGACACCGACGCGAACACCGAGGTGCCCAGCGCCTCCCAGTACCCGCGCAAGCTCCGTCAGCAGGAGCTGCCCGTCGAGGTGTTCCAGGACGTCCGGGGCACCCAGGAGACCCTCGACATGTTCGAGGGCATCCTCACCCAGGCGGACCGGGTGAACACGCCCTTCGGCAGGGCGATCGACCGCGAGCTGTCGGTCTCCTGGCGGGGCAACCCCGTGGCGGCCCAGCAGTACCGCACCGGCGTGCGGAGCTACCTGCGGGACCTGACCGAAGAAGTCCAGCTGATCGAGAAGTCGGACGTGACCCTGTCGGGCCGCAGCGCCACGATCCCGGTCACCGTGCAGAACGAGCTGGTCCAGGGCATCGACCATCTGGTGCTCCGGCTCACGGCCCACAACCCCACGCGTCTGAACCTCGACGGGGACAAGGGCATGGTCGAGCAGCGGGTCCGCATCGACGGCGGCCACAGCCAGACGGTGAAGTTCCCCGCCTCGGCCAACGCCAACGGCCAGGTCCAGATGACCGCGCAGCTCTACACCCAGGACGGCAAGCTGTACGGCAAGGCCATGAACTTCACCGTGAAGGTCTCCGAGATCACGCCGACGGTCATGCTCGTCATCGCGGGCGGCGTTCTGCTGCTCGTCCTCGCAGGCATCAGGATGTACACCCAGCGCAAGCGCGCGGCCGCCCGCGAGGCGGCGGCCGCGGAGGCCGAGGAGGCGTCGAAGGACGGCGACTCGGCCGCGGACGGGACGGACGAGGAGGCGTCGAAGGACGGCGACTCGGCCGCGGACGAGGCGGAGAGCACGCGGGGTGACATCGACAGCCCGGATCCCGGGCAGGCGAGTGACCCCGGAACGAACACCCGACCCGAAAGCGGCGACCCGTCGGGCGCTGGTGAGAAAGTGGACCGTTGAGCGATGTCGTGGCCGGTCGGCCGGGGACGATGAGGTGGGGTAGTCATGAACGCGCCGTACGACGGTGACCGTGGCCAGGGGTCGGGTGGCAACCCGGCCGGCCAGGTCCCGCCGCCGCATCAGCCCGCTCCCGAGCCCCGTCCCCAGGACCCCTACGTCCAGGACGCCTACGCCCCCGACCCCTTCCAGGCCCAGGATCTGTCGGCCCAGGACCCGGTGGCCGAGGCGCTCTACGACCGGTCGGCGCACCCTCCGCCGGCTCCCGGGACCTACCCGCAGCAGCAGCCGCTCTACCAGCAGCCCCCGTCACCCGACTACGCCCCCGACCCCCGCGTCTGGGCCCAGACGCCTCCGCCCGAGCCGGAAGGGCCCACGCGCCACCTGCCGTACGGGGACGCCGCCGGAACCACCGAGTTCACGGGCATCGACGACCTGGTCACCCGCGCCGGCGACGAGGCCCCGGAGCCGGACGCGTTCGCCCACCTCTTCCGGGACCAGCAGGCCGCGGGCCGCCCGGCCCCGGCCCCTGAACCCGTCCCTGCGCCGCCGCCCGCACCGAAGAAGCCGGCGGGACGGGCCTCCGGCCTGCTGAAGTCCAGCGCCGTGATGGCGGCCGGCACGCTCGTCTCCCGCCTGACCGGCTTCGTGCGCAGTCTGGTGATCACCGCCGCTCTCGGCGCGGCTCTCCTCGGTGACACGTTCACCGTCGCGTACACCCTGCCGACGATGATCTACATCCTCACCGTCGGCGGCGGGCTCAACTCGGTCTTCGTGCCGCAGCTGGTGCGCGCGATGAAGAACGACGAGGACGGCGGCGAGGCCTACGCCAACCGCCTGCTCACCCTGGTGATGGTGGCACTGGGCGCCATCGTCGTCGGCGCCGTGTTCGCCGCGCCGCTGCTGATCCAGCTGATGTCCGACACCATCGCCGGCGACCCCGCGGCCAACAGCGTCGCCGTCACCTTCGCCCGCTACTGCCTGCCCACGATCTTCTTCATGGGCATCCATGTGGTCATGGGCCAAATCCTCAACGCCCGCGGCAAGTTCGGCGCGATGATGTGGACCCCGGTCCTCAACAACATCGTCATGATCACCACGTTCGGCCTCTTCATCTGGGTGTACGGCACCTCGGCCGAATCGCAGATGGGCGTGCAGACGATCCCGCCGGAGGGCGTCCGCCTGCTCGGCATCGGAACGCTGCTCGGCCTGGTCGTCCAGGCACTGGCGATGATCCCGTACCTGCGTGAGACCGGCTTCCGCTTCCGTCCGCGCTTCGACTGGAAGGGCCACGGCCTCGGCAAGACGGTGAAGCTGGCCAAGTGGACGGTGCTCTTCGTCCTCGCGAACCAGGCCGGTGTCCTCGTCGTCACCCAGCTCGCCACCGCGGCCGGTGCGGCCTCGGGCAAGCAGGGCGCGGGCTTCATCGCCTACACCAACGCCCAGCTCATCTGGGGCATGCCGCAGGCCATCATCACGGTCTCCGTGATGGCCGCCCTGCTGCCGCGCATCTCACGCGCAGCCCACGACGACGATCCGGGCGCCGTGCGGGACGACATCTCCCAGGGCCTGCGGAACTCCGCGGTCGCCATCGTCCCGGTCTCCTTCGCGTTCCTCGCGCTGGGCGTTCCGATGTCCACGCTGCTGTTCGCCTCCACCGGCCAGGAGGCCGCCCGGGGCATGGGCTTCATCCTGATGGCCTTCGGCCTCGGCCTCATCCCGTACTCCGTGCAGTACGTCGTGCTGCGCGGCTTCTACGCGTACGAGGACACCCGGACGCCCTTCTACAACACGGTGATTGTCGCGGTGGTCAATGCCGGTGCCTCCGCCCTGTGTTACGCGTTGCTTCCCGCCCAGTGGGCCGTTGTCGGCATGGGCGCCTCCTACGGTCTCGCCTACGCGGTGGGCGTCGGGGTCGCCTGGCGGCGGCTCAAGACGCGCCTCGGCGGCGATCTGGACGGCTCGCACGTGATGCGGACCTATGCACGGCTCTCCATGGCATCGGTGCCGGCCGCGATCGCGGGCGGAGCGGCCGCCTTCGGCGTCATGACGGCACTGGGCAGCGGCGCGGGCGGCTCGTTGGTGGCGCTGGTCGCGGGTGGGGCGGTGCTGATGGGCGTCTTCCTCGTCGCGGCGAAGAGGATGCGCATCGAGGAACTCAACGCCATGGTCGGCATGGTCCGAGGCCGTCTCGGCCGCTAGGACGGACCGGGCCTGGCACAACCATCGTCGGACGCCGTGTGTCGTGCATAGCGTCCGACTGTGGGCACAATTGGCTTGGCGTTTGGATATGGCGCAACGGATGGGGAGGCAGGAACGACGGTGGCGGAACGTAGCACGGCTGCCGTCGACGTGGCCGACAACGGCGGGGACGAACCGCTGACCGCGCAGGCGGGCAAGGCCACGACCGACGGGGCGGCACAATCCCAGAAGACTGCGGAGACGACCGCACCGGAGAAGGACGGCGAGGGGAAGACCGGGGCCAAGGGCAAAGACCTCGCCTTGTCGACGCCTGAACTGCACAGTGGCCACAAACTTGCCAGACGCTACCGCCTGGAGGAGTGCGTCACCCGTCTGGACGGTTTCAGCAGCTGGCGTGCCGTCGACGAGAAACTGCGCCGTGCCGTCGGCGTCCACCTCCTGCCCGCGGACCACCCAAGGGCCCGATCCGTTCTCGCTGCCGCCCGTTCATCGGCTCTCCTCGGCGATCCGCGCTTCGTCCAGGTCCTCGACGCCGTCGAGGAGAACGACCTGGTCTATGTCGTCCACGAGTGGCTTCCCGACGCAGTCGAGCTGACCACGCTGCTGGCCGCCGGGCCTTTTGAAGCGCACGACGCCTACCAGCTCGTCGAGCAGGTCTCCTTGGCCATGGCCGCGGCCCACCGCGAAGGGCTCGCCCATCTGCGGCTGACTCCCGGCGCGGTCCTGCGGACCTCCACCGGCCAGTACCGCATCCGTGGTCTCGCGGTGAACGCCGCGCTGCGCGGCATCTCCGCCGAGCGCCCCCAGCGCACCGACACCGAGGCGATCGGCGCCCTTCTGTACGCCGCGCTCACGCAGCGCTGGCCGTACGAGAACGATGCCTACGGTCTCTCCGGTCTGCCCAAGGGCGTCGGTCTCGTCGCGCCCGACCAAGTGCGGGCCGGCGTCCATCGCGGCCTGTCCGAACTGGCCATGCGCGCTCTCGTCAACGACGGTGCCACCGCCTCCCGCCAGGAGCCGCCGTGCACCACGCCCGACGAACTGGCGAAGGCGGTCGCCGCGATGCCGCGCATCCGCCGGCCGGAGCCTGCTTTCACCGCCCCGCCGGATTACCAGCGCACCACCTACCAGCAGGGCAACTACGGGCGGACCGCCGTCCGGCCGGGCATGGGTGTCACTCAGCCGTCCCTCACACCGCCCGCCCCGCTGGAGAGCCGCACCGGCAAGGCACTGAAGTGGACCGTCTCCGCGCTCCTCATCGCAGCGCTGGGGCTCGGCAGCTGGCAGGTAGCCGACAAGCTGCTGGGCCGGGATCAGGGATCCCAGGAGCCCAAGACGTCGGAGACGTCCGTCACGGACGGCGAGGACGAGAAGCCCAAGCCACCCATTCCTCTGGGGGTTCAGGCGGCCCAGGAGTACGCCCCGGACGGCGCTCCCCAGAACGCGGGGAATGTCGGCGCCACGCACGACGGCGACAGCACCACCTACTGGCGTACCAGGAGCTACTTCGACGGCCCGGAATTCGCTCCGTCGGTGAAGCAGGGTGTGGGCATTGTCTTCGACCTGGGATCGGAAAAGGATGTCTCCAGCGCGTCCATAGCGTTGCGCTACAGCGGAGATCACACCACGATCAGCCTCTACGCAGCTGATTCCCTGTCTCCGTCCGGCCCGGTGTCCTCCATGACGCAGATCGCCTCCGGACAGACCAGCGGGTCGGCACTGAAGATGACGGCCAAGAAGCCGGTGGCAAGCCGCTATGTCCTGCTCTGGATGACCGCGATGCCGCACTCGCCGAAGGACGAGTACAGCGGCACCGGTTACAAGCAAGGCATCACGGACGTCACGTTCACCGGCTGACGGAGAACGAAGCGGGGAGGGGGCTCACCGTTGGACGACGCCACACTCGGCAGCGCGAGCGACCAGGATCTGCTGGCCCGCCATGTCGCCGGTGACCCCGATGCCTTCGGTGAGCTCGTGCGGCGCCACCGCGACCGGCTGTGGGCCGTGGCGCTGCGCACGCTGGGGGACAGGGAGGAGGCCGCGGACGCCGTCCAGGACGCCCTCGTCTCCGCCTTCCGCGCCGCCCACACCTTCCGCGGCCAGTCCGCCGTCACCACGTGGCTGCACCGCATCACCGTGAACGCCTGCCTCGACCGGGCCCGCAAGGCGGCGTCCCGCAAGACCTCTCCCGTCGACGACACCGAGCGGCTGGAACAGCTGCTGGAGCCTCATGAATCGGCCGAGGCTCCTGCCGAGCGCGAAGACCTCCACCGCCAGCTCCTGGCTGCGCTGGCCACCCTGCCACCGGACCAGCGGGCCGCGCTCGTCCTGGTGGACATGCAGGGATATCCCGTCGCCGAAGCCGCACGCGTCCTCGACGTACCCACCGGGACGATCAAGAGCCGGTGTGCCCGGGGGCGGGCCCGGCTGCTGCCGCTGCTCACTCACCTCCGTACGGAGAGCGGGGATAACCCCGACGTCAGCGGGGGAAGGAACCGGACGCCGGGGACATCCGTCCCACCGGAGTCGGGAGCAAGCGATACGGGGCCGAACGGGCCTGCGGCTGTGAAGGGTGGAGGTGGGCGCGCGTGACATCCTCGACCGACAGGGCCGGCACAGCACAGCACCCGGACGTCTCGGAGATCTCCGACCTCACCGAAGGTCTTCTGCCCCCCTCGCGTGCAGCCGAGGTACGCCGTCATCTCGACGACTGCTCCCTGTGCGCAGATGTCCGCAGCTCACTCGCGGAGATCCGGGGTCTGCTGGGGACCCTGCCCCGTGCCGGCCGTATGCCCGCCGACATCGCCGGCCGGATCGATGCCGCGCTGGCCGCGGAAGCGCTCCTGGACGCCAGCGCGCCCTCCGAGCCCGCCCATGTTTCACGTGAAACAGCACCGCCCTCGCCCGCGACCGAGGCAGCCACCCCGGCCGCCGACCGGCCCGCCGGCCACTCGCGTGCCGCTACCGGCCCGGGCCGGAACCGTCGGGGCCGCCGTCGGCGCGTGGCCATGCTCGGTGCCGTTTTCGGCGCTGCTGCCGTCGGGGTCAGCGTCATCCTCCTCCAGACCGTACAGACGCAGTCCGGGAGCGATTCCTCCACCAAGGAGGCCAGCGTCAGCGCCGACACCGGCGAGTTCTCCGGGGCGCCGATCCAGGACCGCGTGCACACGCTGCTCGCTGCGGACACCGAGGCCGAGCCGAGGATCGAGAAGGCGCCGTCACTCGACACCGAGAGCACCCCTGTCTCGCCCAAGAGCTCACCGGAGACCGCGGTGCCCTCGTGCATCCAGCAGGGGACCGGCCGGTCCGATCGCCCCCTGGCCTTCGAGCAGGGCCGCTATGCGGGCGTCGACGCCTACCTCGTCGTGATGGCGCACCCCACCGATGCGAAGCTGGTCCAGGCGTATGTCGTCGACGCGGCATGCGTCGGCAACCCCGCCGAACGCGCGGGAACCGTCCTCCACACGGAGTCCTACCCTCGCAACTGAGACCTTGCCTGTGCCGCTCCGGCTCCTTGGGAATGCACGCCCCGTAGGATCCGTTGGGTGGGGTGAGACCTTGTAACCCGCCCCCGTAGGCAGTAGGCAGTCTGCAGAGACGAGGAAGAAACCCGTGAGCGACGTCCGTAACGTGATCATCATCGGCTCCGGGCCCGCGGGCTACACGGCCGCGCTCTACACCGCGCGCGCATCGTTGCAGCCCCTGGTGTTCGAGGGAGCGGTCACCGCCGGTGGCGCGCTGATGAACACGACCGATGTGGAGAACTTCCCCGGCTTCCGCGACGGCATCATGGGTCCGGACCTGATGGACAACATGCGCGCCCAGGCCGAGCGCTTCGGCGCCGAGCTCGTCCCGGACGACGTCGTGGCCGTCGACCTCACGGGCGAGATCAAGACCGTCACGGACACCGCCGGAACCGTGCACCGCGCCAAGGCCGTGATCGTCACCACCGGTTCGCAGCACCGCAAGCTCGGCCTGCCGAACGAGGACGCTCTCTCCGGACGCGGTGTCTCCTGGTGCGCCACGTGTGACGGGTTCTTCTTCAAGGACCAGGACATCGCCGTCATCGGCGGTGGCGACACCGCTATGGAGGAGGCCACCTTCCTCTCGCGCTTCGCCAAGTCCGTCACGATCGTCCACCGCCGTGACACGCTGCGCGCCTCCAAGGCGATGCAGGAGCGCGCCTTCGCCGACCCGAAGATCTCCTTCGCCTGGGACAGCGAGGTCGCAGAGATCCACGGCGACCAGAAGCTCTCCGGGCTGACCCTGCGCAACACCAAGACGGGTGAGACCTCGCCGCTCGCCGTCACCGGCCTGTTCATCGCCGTGGGCCACGACCCCCGCACCGAGCTCTTCAAGGGTCAGCTCGAGCTCGACGACGAGGGCTACCTCAAGGTCGATGCGCCGTCCACACGCACCAACCTGACGGGTGTCTTCGCCGCCGGCGATGTCGTCGACCACACCTACCGTCAGGCCATCACGGCTGCCGGCACCGGCTGCTCGGCCGCTCTGGACGCCGAGCGCTTCCTCGCCGCCCTCGCGGACAGCGAGAAGGTCGCCGAGCCCGAGAAGACCCCCGTGGTCTGACCCCTGCACCGCACTCCCCTACACCCCGCAGAGAAGTAAGGAGGACGCCGTGGCCGGCGACCTGAAGAAAGTGACCGACGACTCCTTCGAAGAGGACGTCCTCAAGAGCGACAAGCCTGTCCTGGTGGACTTCTGGGCCGCCTGGTGCGGTCCCTGCCGCCAGATCGCACCGTCTCTCCAGGCCATCGCCGACGAGTACGGCGACAAGATCCAGGTCGTGAAGCTCAACATCGACGAGAACCCGGCCACCGCTGCGAAGTACGGCGTCATGTCCATCCCGACGCTGAACGTCTACCAGAACGGTGAGGTCGCCAAGACCATCGTCGGCGCCAAGCCGAAGGCCGCGATCGTCCGCGACCTCGAGAGCTTCATCGGCGAGTGATCTCGCCTCGATGTTTCACGTGAAACATCGAATGGGCTCATCCCCTCTGCGGGGATGAGCCCATTCTCATGTCGGCCTCACAGCGGGCGGAGCGCCGGCTCCTTCTGCACCGCACCCAACAACCGGTCCAGCGCCAGCTCCACGTCTTCCTTCCAGGACAGCGTTGTACGGAGTTCCAGCCGTAGCCGGGGGTGCGTCGGGTGCGGGCGCACTGTCTTGAATCCCACGGCGAGCAGATGGTCGGCGGGCAGAACGCAGGCCGGCTCTTTCCACCGAGCGTCGCCGAAAGCCTCGATGGCGCGGAAGCCCCGCCGCAACAGGTCCTTGGCTACGGTCTGGATGATCACCCGGCCCAGACCCTGCCCCTGATACCCGGGCATGACCCACGCGGTGATCAGCTGCACCGCGTCCGCGGAGACAGGACTCGTGGGAAAGGCCATGGACCGGGGTACGTAGGCCGGCGGCGCGTAGAGCACGAAGCCGACCGGAGCGTCGTCGACGTAGACGACACGGCCGCACGAGCCCCAGTCGAGAAGGACCGCCGAGATCCAGGCCTCCTTCTCGAGCTGCGGCGTACCCGCCTTTACCGCTGCTTCGCCGCTGACCGGATCAAGTTCCCAGAAGACGCACGAACGACAGCGCCGGGGAAGGTCTGAAAGGTTGTCCAGCGTGAGCGGTACGAGTCGACGCCCCATGGAGGCTCATCCTCACTTCCCTGATGTGCCGCGCTCCGCGCGGCCGCCAGCGCGCTCCTCTCCCGAAGCAGGCTGCTGACGAACCCGCCTACTGCCCCAAGTCCCAGGCCTGCTGTCACCAGTTGGCTGCGGCTCACCGCTCGCATGGCCCCCGCCCTCCCTCTGAGATGGCTCAAGGTGGATGCGTCATACCAGAACGCATCGTATCCACCCAGCCCCGACACGGATACCGCACGACGGCAAAGGGCGGGTCGTGTCCCGTGAAACGGAAGACGACCCGCCCCTGACAACAGTGGCGACCGACGGCCTCAGACGTCCTCGTCCTCGGCGGGCTCCTCGCCGAGCCCCTTCTCCAGGACGCGACCCTCACCGGGGGCCAGGGTGCCGAGGATCCTCTCCAGATCGTCTATCGACGCGAACTCGACGACGATCTTTCCCTTCTTCTGCCCGAGATCGACCTTCACCCGCGTCTCGAATCGGTCCGAGAGCCGGGAGGCGAGATCGCTGAGCGCCGGGGACAGCCGGGTGCCCGCCCGGGGCCCCTTCGGCTTGGGCGTGCTCTTGGGCTCCGAGTTGAGCAGAGTGACGATCTCCTCGACCGCCCGCACCGACAAGCCCTCGGCCACAATGCGATGGGCCAGCCTGTCCTGCTCCTCCGAGTCGTCGACGGAGAGCAGCGCACGCGCGTGGCCCGCGGAGAGAACTCCGGCAGCGACTCTGCGCTGTACGGACGGGGAAAGCTTGAGAAGACGCAGCGTGTTGGAGACCTGCGGACGCGAACGCCCGATGCGGTCGGCCAACTGGTCATGGGTGCAGTTGAAGTCCTTGAGCAGCTGGTCGTACGCAGCCGCCTCTTCCAGCGGGTTCAGCTGGGCTCGGTGGAGATTCTCCAGCAGGGCGTCCAGCAGAAGCTTCTCGTCCTCGGTGTGCCGGACGATGGCGGGAATCCGCTCCAGGCCGACCTCGCGACAGGCCCGCCAGCGGCGCTCGCCCATGATGAGCTCGTAGCGGTCCGGCCCCAACTGACGTACCACGACGGGCTGGAGCAGACCCACCTCCTTGATGGAGGTGACCAGCTCGGCGAGAGCGTCCTCGTCGAAGACCTCACGCGGCTGTCGCGGATTGGGCGTGATCGCACCGAGCGCCACCTCCGCGAAGTGCGCTCCCGCCGGCTCGCTCGGCCGCGGTGCGGCGTCGAGATCCACAGCGGAAGCGACAGCGTCCGGAGAGGTCGCGGCCGCGGGGAGCGTGGCGACCTTGGCCGCCGCCACCCCACGGTCCGCGGTCAGCACCGGAACCGCCGCCGGAGAGGACGCGGCACCCGACGACGGGGGTACCTGCTGCTCCTGGGGAGCCGCGGGGATCAGCGCACCGAGCCCACGCCCCAATCCTCTACGTCGCTCGCTCACTGGATCCCCTCCGACACATTCTGCTGATTGTTCTGAACCGCGTGCGCCTGCTGCGGGTCGTAGTGGAGCCCCACGCCACGGAGCGCGATCTCACGGGCCGCTTCGAGGTACGACAGGGCTCCGCTGGAACCCGGATCGTAGGTGAGGACCGTCTGCCCGTAGCTCGGGGCCTCCGAGATGCGCACCGACCGGGGAATGCTCGTCCGCAGGACCTCGTCCCCGAAGTGGCTGCGCACCTCGTCCGCCACCTGTGAGGCGAGCCGCGTCCGGCCGTCGTACATGGTGAGCAGGATCGTCGAGACATGGAGCGAGGGGTTCAGGTGCCCTCGCACCAGATCGACGTTCCGCAGCAGCTGGCCCAGTCCCTCCAGCGCGTAGTACTCGCACTGGATGGGGATGAGGACCTCCGCACCCGCGACGAGTGCGTTGACGGTCAGCAGGCCGAGCGAGGGCGGGCAGTCGATCAGGATGTAGTCAAGCGGCTGCTCGTACGCCTGGATGGCGCGCTGAAGTCTGCTCTCCCGCGCCACCAGCGACACCAGTTCGATCTCCGCACCGGCGAGATCGATGGTGGCGGGAGCGCAGAAGAGTCCTTCGACGTCGGGGACGGGCTGGACCACCTCGGCGAGGGGCTTGCTCTCCACCAGGACGTCATAGATCGAGGGAACTTCCGCATGGTGATCGATCCCCAGCGCCGTGGAGGCGTTGCCCTGGGGATCGAGGTCCACCACCAGAACGCGCGCACCGTGTAGGGCGAGCGAGGCGGCCAGGTTGACCGTGGTGGTGGTCTTCCCTACGCCGCCCTTCTGGTTGGCGACAACCATGACGCGTGTCTGCTCAGGTCGGGGCAGGCCCTCACCGGCACGCCCCAGCGCCTCCACAGCCAGCTGAGCAGCACGGCCAATGGGGGTGTCGTCCATGGGGGGAGGTGTTTCACGTGAAACATCCTCCCCCGGGGACTCGGTACGGGGACCGGGGACCGGATCGGTCATCGGTCCCGCGATGTTGGCGTCGGACCGCAAGGATTCACTCTCCTCGACTTCAGGCTCGCGATGAGGAGAGCCTGCCATGCTTTCGGGGTCGTGAACCAGCGAGGCCCGTGGTTCTGTGGAGGAATCCACCTCTGTGGACAACTCGGTAGCCCGCACGAGGGGCTTGCGACCCCTCATCGGAGCGGCCGCACGGCCGCGGCTGATGATTCCCTGCAGCAGTGAGCGACGTTTCACGTGAAACACGATGCATGCGCCGCATCACCGAACCAGGACGACACTCCGAAATGCGTACGTATGGAAGCTTGTATGGCTCAGCGGCGCCGAGAGAGTCAGCGACGACGACGCGTACGGCTCGTCCTGGCGGCCTTCGCACGCTTCGCGGCGAACCTCACACCGCCCGGGCTCTCACCCACCTCGACGCGCACGACCGTGGACAACGGATCCACGATTCCTTCGCCGACATGGAGGACTGACGTCTCCACCACTCCGAGCTTGCTCAGGGCGGCGCGGGCGCTCTGGATCTCCTCCTCGGCGGTGTCGCCCTTGAGCGCGAGCATCTCACCGTAAGGACGAAGCAGAGGAACTCCCCAGCCGGCCAGCCGGTCCAGCGGCGCCACGGCTCGTGCGGTCACCACATGCACCGGAGGTACCTTGCCGAATACCTCCTCCGCCCTGCCCCGGATCACGGTCACATGGTCGAGGCCCAGCAGCTCGACGACTTCCTGCAGAAAGTTCGTCCGCCGCAGCAAAGGTTCGAGCAGGGTGATCTTGAGGTCCGGCCGGACCAGGGCAAGGGGAATGCCGGGGAGCCCGGCGCCCGACCCGACGTCGCACACCGTCACTCCCTCCGGGACGACCTCGGAGAGCACAGCGCAGTTCAGCAAGTGACGCTCCCACAACCGGGGAACCTCGCGAGGACCGATGAGGCCGCGCTTGACCCCCGCATCCGCGAGCAGCTCCGCATACCGCACGGCCTCCGGAAAAAACTCTCCGAACACCGTCCGCGCCGCCTCGGGCGCCTGGGGAAGCTCCGCTGCCTCCGTCACGGGAACCGTCCTTCCGTACCGCACTGCCGCACAGGGCTGTGGTGGCTGAACTATCAGGCTGACAAAGATCGGCCCCGCCTGCGAAACAGACGGGGCCGACAGAACACGTAGGTCAGGCAGGGAGTACGACGACGAAGCGCTGGGGCTCCTCGCCCTCGGACTCGCTGCGCAGGCCGGCTGCGGCGACCGCGTCGTGGACGACCTTGCGCTCGAACGGCGTCATGGGGTCGAGCTTCACCGGCTGGCCGGTGGTCTTGACCTCGTTGGCCGCCTTGGCGCCGAGCTCGGCCAGCTCGGTGCGCTTCTTCGCCCGGAATCCGGCGATGTCGAGCATGAGACGGCTGCGGTCACCGGTCTCGCGGTGCACGGCCAGGCGCGTCAGCTCCTGGAGGGCCTCAAGGACCTCGCCGTCCCGGCCCACGAGCTTCTGCAGGTCCCGGCTGCCGGCGTCACTGATGATCGAGACCGCGGCGCGGTCCGCCTCGACGTCCATGTCGATGTCGCCGTCGAGGTCGGCGATGTCGAGCAGACCCTCGAGGTAGTCAGCCGCGATCTCCCCTTCCTGCTCGAGGCGGGTCAGGGTGTCGCCACCCTCGGCGGCGGCGGAGATGGTGCCTTCCGTCACGGATGGACTCCTTCTTACTTCTTGGACGACGGGTGCTTGGGGCGCTGCTGGCCCTTGCGCTGCCCGGACTTGGCCTGTCCGGGCTTGGCCTGGCGGGATCCGGTGGGCTTGCCACCACCGGCCTTGGGCTTGGTGCCCTCGGCGGCTTCATCCTTCTGCAGCGACGTCTTGGAGACGGAGTCGGCCGGGCCTTCGTCGCCCTTGGCCGCACCCGCGGTGCCGACGGCGGACTGACGCCGCGCCTTGGACTGCCGCTTGGGCTGCTGGCGCCGCTGGGCGGCGCTGCCACCCTCGGCCTCGGCCACTGCCGTCTCGCTCTTGCTCACGGTGCCGTCCGCCTGGGCGGCCAGGCCGGCCTTGGCCAGCCCGGTGATGAACCGGCGCTCGTTGTCGTTGCGGTCCGTTCCCTTGGCCACGATCGCCTGGACGACGGTGCGCTTGCGGCGCGAGCGGACCTCGCCGTGCGCGACGACGCTCTTGAGCAGGCGCTGCAGGTAGTGGTCCTGGGCCTTGCTGCCGGGCGTCGGGTTCTGGTTGATGACGTACATCTGCTGGCCCATGGTCCACACGTTGGTGGTCAGCCAGTAGACGAGGACACCGACCGGGAAGTTGATGCCCATGACGGCGAAGATCACCGGGAAGATGTACATGAGCATCTTCTGCTGCTGCATGTACGGCGTCTTGACCGTCAGGTCGACGTTCTTCTGCATCAGCTGGCGCTGCGTGTAGAACTGCGACGCCGACATCAGGATGATCATGATCGCGGTGACGATGCGGACGTCCGTCAGGGAGGCGTTGAGCGCCTCGACCTTGCTCGGGTCGTCCATGAACTTCGCGGCGATCGGAGCGCCGAAGATGTGCGCCTCACGCGCGCTGTTCACGAGGTTCTGGTTGAGAACACCGATCTCGTCGCCCGAGGCGATCTTGCTGAGCACGTGGTACAGCGCGAAGAAGAACGGCGACTGCGCGAGGATGGGCAGGCACGAGGAGAGGGGGTTGGTCCCCGTCTCCTTGTACAGCTTCATCATCTCTTCGGACTGACGCTGCCGGTCGCTCTTGTAGCGCTCCTGGATCGCCTTCATCTTCGGCTGGAGCGCCTGCATGTTCCGGGTCGACTTGATCTGCTTCACGAAGAGCGGGATCAGGCAGATCCGGATGAGGATCACCAGCGACACGATGGACAGTCCCCAGGCCCAGCCCGTGTCCGGGCCGAAGATCGCCCCGTAGAGCTTGTGGAACTGGACGATGATCCACGAGACAGGTGTGGTGATAAAACTGAAGAGACTGGCAATCGTGTCCACTAATCAGGCTCCTTGAGCATTGGGCGAGGTCTCTGCGGCCGGGCTCGGGGTTCCGGGGGCCGACCCCGGGGCAGGCACATCAGCGGCGGAGTGCCCGCCCTTGCTGCCGCGCAGGGCATCGCGCAGCATTTCGTGCCACCGTGGGCGCTTGCGCGGGGGCACATGATCCACACCGCCCGGCGACCACGGGTTGCACCGCAGGATCCGCCAGGCGGTCAGGACCGTGCCCTTCAGCGCACCGTGCCGGTCGATGGCCGTAAATCCATAGTGGGAACACGACGGGTAGTACCGGCAGACAGGTCCCAGCAGCGGGCTGATCGTCCACTGATAGATCTTGATCAATGCCAGCAGTGGGTACTTCATCGCGCGCCCCCTCCCAGCAGCCGCTGCAGAGCGGCGTCCAGGTCTCGGGCCAGCTGTGCATGGTCGGCGTCGCCCGCACCGGGCAGCGCCCGTACGACCACCAGGCTACCGGGGGGCAGCTCGGACAGCCGATCGCGCATGAGGTGACGCAGTCTCCGCTTGACCTTGTTGCGTACGACAGCACCGCCCACGGCCTTGCTCACGACGAAACCCGCACACGTCGGGGGAGCGCTCTCCCCAGGCGCGTGCGGGTCCGTTGCACCGCTGCGTAGATGGACGACGAGGAGCGGGCGCCCGGCCCGGCGTCCTCGGCGTACCGCAGTCGCGAAGTCCTCGCGCCGCCTCAGCCGATTCTCGGTAGGCAGCACGTCACGACCTGTACGCGATCAGGCGGACAGGTTGGCGCGACCCTTGCTGCGACGGTTCGCCAGGATGGCGCGACCGGCACGGGTACGCATGCGCAGGCGGAAACCGTGGGTCTTCGCACGACGACGGTTGTTCGGCTGGAAGGTGCGCTTGCTCACTCGGGGGCTCCAGAAATGATTCGTTGGTGGCGGGACATCGCCTGGCTGTCACCGTGCGCCCACGAGTAGCTCGCGATTACGCCCGAGTGCACCGCTTCACAATCACAGACCGTGATCTTTGCCCATCGGAGGCAGGCGGCAGCAGCCATCGACAACTCGACCTGGTTACGGTACGCGCGGCTACGCCATCCGGTCAAACCAGGCCGATGGCGCTCCCCGCTGTACACAGGCTGTGGACAACAACTTGAACCGCATGGCCCGGCCTGACTACCGTGGCTGAACTCGGATTCTTTTCCTGCCTGTCTTCCCATCCCGTCCCGAGAACCACACATTCGTGGGACCTGTGAGAGAGCGTGCTTTGTGGCTGACGTACCTGCCGATCTTGCCGCAGTGTGGCCACGAGTGCTGGAGCAGCTCCTCGACGAGGGCCAGCAGGGCGTCGAGCCCAAGGACAAGCAGTGGATCGAACGCTGCCAGCCCCTCGCACTCGTCGCCGACACCGCGCTCCTCGCCGTCCCCAATGAGTGGGGCAAGCGAGTGCTCGAGGGCCGGCTCGCCCCGCTGATCAGCGAAACCCTGAGCCGTGAGTGCGGCCGCCCGATCCGGATCGCGATCACCGTCGACGACTCCGTGGGCGAGCCGCCGGCTCCTCAGGCACCGCCGGCGCACCAGCAGCAGCCGCGGTACCAGGGGCCTCAGCACGACGAGCCCCGCCAGAACGACGCGTACGACGGATCACGCCGGGGCGGCGACGCGTACGAGACCGGGCGCCAGAGCGACCCCTACGACGGCGGCTACGGCCACCGCCCTTCGGCTGACGACGGCCTGCCGGACGTGCGCCCGTCGTACCCCGAGTACCAGCAGCAGCGCCCGGAGCCCGGCGCCTGGCCGCGCACCCAGGAGGACCTGTCCTGGCAACAGCCGCGCCTCGGCGGCTTCCAGGAGCGCGACCCGTACGCCTCCGGCCCGACCGGCCGGCCCCAGCACGACTACCGGCAGCCGCCGGAGCGCCAGCAGTACGACCCGCGTTCCGATCGCCGGCTGCCCGAGCCGCAGGCCCCGCACCGCGGCGGCCCCACGGGTCCGTCGGGCGCTCCGGGACCGCTCGGGGCCAAGCCCGCACCGGCGCCCGGCCCGGGCGAACCGCACGCCCGCCTGAACCCCAAGTACCTCTTCGACACGTTCGTCATCGGCGCGTCCAACCGCTTCGCGCACGCCGCCGCCGTCGCGGTCGCCGAGGCGCCGGCCAAGGCGTACAACCCGCTGTTCATCTATGGGGAGTCGGGCCTCGGCAAGACGCACCTGCTGCACGCGATCGGGCACTACGCGCGCAGCCTCTACCCGGGCACCCGCGTGCGGTACGTGAGCTCCGAGGAGTTCACCAACGAGTTCATCAACTCGATCCGCGACGGCAAGGGCGACACGTTCCGCAAGCGCTACCGCGACGTGGACATCCTCCTGGTCGACGACATCCAGTTCCTTGCGAGCAAGGAGTCGACGCAGGAGGAGTTCTTCCACACCTTCAACACCCTCCACAACGCCAACAAGCAGATCGTGCTGTCCTCGGACCGGCCGCCCAAGCAGCTGATGACCCTGGAGGACCGGCTGCGGAACCGCTTCGAGTGGGGTCTGACCACCGACGTGCAGCCGCCCGAGCTGGAGACGCGTATCGCGATCCTTCGCAAGAAGGCCGTGCAGGAGCAGCTCAACGCCCCGCCGGAGGTACTGGAGTTCATCGCGTCCCGCATCTCCCGGAACATCCGGGAGCTCGAGGGCGCGCTGATCCGGGTCACGGCGTTCGCCTCCCTCAACCGCCAGCCGGTGGACCTCGGTCTCACCGAGATCGTGCTCAAGGACCTGATCCCCGGCGGCGAGGACGCCGCTCCCGAGATCACCGCCGCGGCGATCATGGCGGCCACGGCCGACTACTTCGGTCTCACGGTCGAGGATCTGTGCGGATCCTCGCGCAGCCGCGTGCTGGTGACGGCGCGCCAGATCGCGATGTACCTGTGCAGGGAGCTCACGGATCTGTCGCTGCCGAAGATCGGCGCGCAGTTCGGCGGGCGCGACCACACGACCGTGATGCACGCGGACCGCAAGATCCGCGCACTCATGGCGGAGCGGCGGTCGATCTACAACCAGGTCACCGAGCTCACCAACCGCATCAAGAACGGCTGACCCAGCCGCCGGCACGGCCCGCGAAGGCGCCCACGGGAGGAGATCCCGGGGCGCCTTTCGTCGTCTCGGCGGCCTTTTCGGGCGTCCGCGGTGGTCTGGAGAGGCCGCGGACGGCCTTCCGGAAGGCTGCCGGCCGCCCGCCGCGGCACGGTCGTGTTCGAATACGTGGCGGCCTGCTGCCGTTCTCCACAGCGATGGGGACGATCTTCCGTCCACAGCCTGAGGACAGGAAAGTTGTCCAGATACGGTCCACAGGGAAGCCTGTGAGGACACGGTCCAGCCAGGTCAGCCGGGTGTGGATTTGTGGCCGGACGCTCTCCACAGTCTGTGGACGGCCGAACCGTCCACAGACCTTGATCCACGTTGTCCACCGCCCGCCCACAGGCAGGACTCCGTTGCCCACAGCTTTTCCCCACCCCTGTCCACTGTTCGGCAACGCAACACCCCCGCTCACCGGGTCGAGTGAAAGCCGTCACACCAAGGGGGTCGGTTGGCCTGTGGGGAACGTGGGTAAAGCTGGGGACGGCACTGGGGAGAAGTCCCTGTGGGCTGTGCATCGGGTGTGCAGAACTTTCCTGTGTCCACAGAAGCACCCGGTTGTCCACGGATCCCGCCCACAGGCACGGTGGACAAAAAACCGGCCCTGACCTGCGCAGAAGGCGTTATCCACGGTTTCCACAGGCCCTACTACTACTCCCACTCAGAGTTACCGGGAAATTCGCTTGGAAGACGGGGCTGTGCACAACTCGAGCCCGGAGCGCCTGGTGCCTCTTGGCGCGACTTGACCCCGACCCGCACCAGCTGTCGGTGCTGTGCGTCAGACTGGTCTCCGGCATCAAGCCGACGACGAAGGCCAGCAGGGCGAGCCAGCAACAGCAGGAGGCGGTTCCGGTGAAGATCCGGGTGGAGCGCGATGTACTCGCGGAGGCGGTGGCCTGGGTGGCCCGGAGCCTCCCGGCCCGTCCGCCGGCGCCCGTGCTCGCAGGCCTTCTTCTGAAGGCCGAGGACGGCGCCCTCAGCTTCTCCAGCTTCGACTACGAGGTATCGGCCCGTGTCTCGGTGGAAGCGGAGATCGACGAGGACGGCACCGTCCTCGTCTCCGGCCGTCTGCTCGCCGACATCTGCCGCGCGCTGCCCAACCGTCCGGTGGAGATTTCCACAGACGGTGTACGGGCGACCGTGGTCTGCGGATCCTCCCGGTTCACCCTCCACACCCTGCCTGTGGAGGAGTACCCGGCACTCCCGCAGATGCCGACCGCGACCGGCACCGTGCCCGGTGAGGTCTTCGCCTCCGCCGCCGCCCAGGTCGCCATCGCCGCCGGACGCGACGACACCCTTCCCGTCCTGACCGGTGTGCGGATCGAGATCGAGGGCGACACCGTCACGCTGGCCTCCACCGACCGCTACCGCTTCGCGGTCCGCGAGTTCCTGTGGAAGCCCGAGAGCCCGGACGCCTCCGCGGTCGCCCTGGTGCCCGCCAAGACGCTGCTCGACACCGCCAAGGCGCTGACCAGCGGTGACACGGTCACCCTGGCGCTGTCCGGCTCCGGCGCAGGTGAGGGACTGATCGGTTTCGAGGGCGCCGGGCGGCGGACCACGACCCGTCTGCTCGAAGGCGACCTGCCGAAGTACCGCACCCTGTTCCCGACCGAGTTCAACTCGGTGGCCGTCATCGAGACCGCGCCGTTCGTCGAGGCCGTCAAGCGCGTCGCCCTGGTCGCCGAGCGGAACACCCCGGTGCGCCTCAGCTTCGAGCAGGGTGTGCTGATCCTGGAGGCCGGCTCCAGCGACGACGCACAGGCTGTGGAGCGTGTGGACGCGCAGCTGGAGGGCGACGACATCTCGATCGCGTTCAACCCGACCTTCCTGCTCGACGGCCTGAGCGCGATCGACTCGCCGGTCGCCCAGCTGTCCTTCACCACCTCCACCAAGCCCGCGCTGCTGAGCGGCAAGCCGGCCGTGGACGCGGAGGCGGACGAGGCGTACAAGTACCTGATCATGCCGGTGCGCCTGAGCGGCTGAGGCCTGAGGGTGCGCTGAGCAGGATGACCTCGGCCGACGTCCGTCGTCCCCTGGAGCGCCTCGGGACGACGCCGAGGCGGGCTGCGCCTGAGCGGCTGATCAGCGGGCTTCTGAGCGCCTGACCCCACAGGTGTGCACCCGGGTGCGGGCGTAGTCTCGGACCCGGGTAGGAAACGGCACACAACGATTGAGGAATCTCTGATGGAGCTCGGTCTCGTCGGCCTCGGCAAGATGGGCGGCAACATGCGCGAGCGCATTCGCCGCGCAGGCCACACCGTCATCGGCTACGACCGCAACCCGGACCTCGCGGATGTCCACAGCCTTGAGGAGCTTGTGGGCAAGCTCAAGGGCCCGCGTGTCGTGTGGGTCATGGTCCCGGCGGGTGCCGCGACCCAGTCCACGATCGACGAGCTGGCGGAGCTGCTGTCCCCCGGCGACATCGTCGTCGACGGCGGCAACTCCCGCTGGACCGACGACGAGAAGCACGCCGTCGAGCTCGGCATCAAGGGCATCGGCTTCGTCGACTGCGGCGTCTCCGGCGGTGTCTGGGGCCTGGAGAACGGCTACGCGCTGATGTACGGCGGCGACGCCGAGCACGTGGCGAAGGTCCAGCCGATCTTCGACGCGCTCAAGCCCGAGGGCGAGTTCGGCTCGGTCCACGCGGGCAAGGTCGGCGCCGGCCACTTCGCCAAGATGGTCCACAACGGCATCGAGTACGCCATGATGCAGGCGTACGCCGAGGGCTGGGAGCTGCTGGAGAAGGTCGACTCCGTCACCGATGTGCGCGAGGTCTTCCGCTCCTGGCAGGAGGGCACGGTCATCCGTTCGTGGCTGCTCGACCTCGCGGTCAACGCCCTGGACGAGGACGAGCACCTCGAGGGCCTGCGCGGCTTCGCGCAGGACTCGGGCGAGGGCCGCTGGACCGTCGAGGCCGCGATCGACAACGCCGTGCCGCTGCCGGCGATCACCGCGTCGCTGTTCGCCCGGTTCGCGTCCCGCCAGGACGACTCCCCGCAGATGAAGATGATCGCCGCGCTGCGCAACCAGTTCGGCGGCCACGCGGTGGAGAGCAAGAAGTAATCCACAGGCTGTGCACCGCGGTGCACAGCCACGCCGGGGGAAGGTCGGCGCCACACCATGCACGTCACGCATCTGTCGCTGGCCGACTTCCGCTCGTACGTCCGGGTCGAGGTCCCTCTCGATCCGGGCGTCACCGCCTTCGTGGGGGCCAACGGCCAGGGCAAGACCAATCTCGTCGAGGCCGTCGGCTATCTGGCGACGCTGTCCAGCCACCGGGTGTCCTCGGACGCGCCGCTGGTGCGGATGGGGGCCGACCGGGCCGTGATCCGCGCGGCCGTCACCCAGGGCGAGCGCTCCCAGCTGGTCGAGCTCGAAATCAACCCCGGCAAGGCCAACCGGGCCCGCATCAACAGGTCCTCGCAGGTCAGGCCCCGTGACGTGCTCGGCATCGTGCGCACGGTGCTGTTCGCGCCGGAGGACCTGGCGCTGGTCAAGGGCGATCCCGGTGAGCGCCGGCGCTTCCTCGACGAGCTGGTCACGGCGCGCTCGCCCCGCATGGCCGGGGTCCGCTCGGACTACGACCGGGTGCTCAAGCAGCGCAACACCCTCCTCAAGTCGGCCGCGATGGCGCGACGGCACGGCGGCCGTTCCATGGACATGTCCACGCTCGACGTATGGGACCAGCACCTGGCGCGGGCCGGTGCCGAGGTGCTGGCCAGACGGCTCGACCTGATCACCGCCCTGCAGCCCCTGGCGGACAAGGCGTACGAGGCACTCGCGCCGGGCGGCGGCCCGATCGCCCTGGAGTACCGTTCCTCCTCCGGTCCCGCCGGTCCCGCCGGTCCCGAGCACGCCGGTCCCGTGACGCGCGAGGAGCTGTACGAGCAGCTGATGGGCGCGCTGGCCGAGGTCCGCAAGCAGGAGATCGAGCGGGGCGTGACCCTGGTCGGCCCGCACCGCGACGACCTTGTGCTCAAGCTGGGACAGCTCCCGGCGAAGGGGTACGCCAGCCACGGCGAGTCCTGGTCGTACGCGCTGGCGCTGCGGCTGGCCTCCTACGATCTGCTGCGTGCCGAGGGCAACGAGCCGGTGCTCGTCCTGGACGACGTGTTCGCCGAGCTGGACGCGCGCCGCAGGGAGCGCCTCGCCGAACTGGTGGCCCCCGGCGAACAGGTGCTGGTGACGGCCGCGGTCGACGACGACGTCCCGCACGTGCTGGCAGGCGCCCGGTGCACGGTGGCCGACGGGCAGGTGGAGCGCATATGACCGAGGACCAGACCCCCTCTGCGCCCAGGGTTCCCGAGTCCTCGGGCGTCGACCTGGCACGCGTCGCGCTGCGCGCGGCCAAGGAACAGGCGAAGGCCAAAGGCGCGGCCGCGCAGCAGAAGAAGCAGGCCAGGCGCGGCGGCGGGCTGCGCTCGGGCGCGCGGGCGGACGGCCGCGACCCGCTGCCGCTGGGTGCGGCGATCAACCGTCTGATCACCGAGCGCGGCTGGGAGACCCCGGCCGCCGTGGGCGGTGTGATGGGCCGCTGGCCGCAGATCGTCGGCGAGGACCTGGCCAAGCACTGCGTACCCCTGCGCTACGACGAGGACCCCGACGAGCGCGTGCTGACGGTCCAGTGCGACTCGACGGCGTGGGCGACGCAGCTGCGGCTGCTGGCTCCGCGCCTGGTGGCGCGCCTGAACGAGGACCTGGGGCACGGGACGGTCCGCGTGATCAAGGTGCTGGGCCCCGGCGGCCCGCAGCGCAGGTTCGGTCCGTTGCGGGCCCCGGGCAGCACGGGCCCGGGGGACACGTACGGCTGATCACGGCCGGCGGAGCGGCTCGGCGACAACGTGGGTACGACTCCGCGACAACGTGGGCGCGCGGCTCCGCGGACAAGGCCGGCGACGGAGGAGCGACAGGGGGAAACGGGCGGTACGTCTGAGGTATCCCTCACGGTAGCCGGAGGTTGACAGCCCGAAGCCCTCAAAGCCCGTGTGAGCCTCTTGGAGCCCCTTCCCACATATGGGGAGTCGGACGGAGGCGGTTCAGGGCGGCACATGCGGACTCAGCTACCGGCAAACCCCCATTCATGTCGCCGGTACCGGTAGACTGGTGCACAATCCCGCGCCTCTCGCGGGACACGTCGATTAGATGCCGAACGACGCAGCCGGTCCCGCAGTGACGGAGAGCGGCTTGTGCTGTGCCAGAAAGGGCGCTTCGTGGCCGATTCCGGCAACCCCAACGAGAACACTCCGTCCACTGCTGCCGGTGGAAACGGCGAGGTCACCGCCTCGTACGACGCCAGCGCGATCACCGTCCTCGAGGGTCTGGACGCGGTCCGCAAGCGCCCCGGCATGTACATCGGCTCGACCGGTGAGCGTGGACTCCACCACCTTGTGCAGGAAGTCGTCGACAACTCGGTCGACGAGGCCATGGCCGGCCACGCCGACACGATCGAGGTCACGATCCTGGCCGACGGCGGCGTACGCGTCGTCGACAACGGCCGCGGTATCCCGGTGGACATCCACCCCGTGGAGAAGAAGCCGGCCGTCGAGGTCGTGCTCACCGTGCTGCACGCGGGCGGCAAGTTCGGCGGCGGCGGTTACGCGGTCTCCGGCGGTCTGCACGGCGTCGGCGTCTCCGTGGTCAACGCGCTGTCCTCGCGGGTCTCCGTCGAGATCAAGCGCGACGGCTACCGCTGGACGCAGGACTACAAGCTCGGCGTGCCCACGGCCCCGCTGGCCAAGCACGAGGAGGTCACCGACTCCGGTACCACGGTCACCTTCTGGGCCGACCCGGACGTCTTCGAGACCACCGAGTACTCCTTCGAGACGCTGTCGCGCCGCTTCCAGGAGATGGCCTTCCTCAACAAGGGCCTCACCCTGTCGCTGACGGACGAGCGCGAGTCCGCGAAGGCGACCGTCGGCGCCGACGACCCGGACGCGGAGGCGGCCGAGGAGCCGCCGGCCCGCACGGTGAAGTACCACTACGAGGGCGGCATCGTCGACTTCGTGAAGTACCTCAACTCGCGCAAGGGCGACCTGATCCACCCCACGGTCATCGACATCGAGGCCGAGGACAAGGAGCGGATGCTCTCGGTCGAGATCGCGATGCAGTGGAACTCGCAGTACACCGAGGGTGTGTACTCCTTCGCGAACACGATCCACACGCACGAGGGCGGTACCCACGAGGAGGGCTTCCGGGCCGCTCTGACGGGCCTGGTCAACCGGTACGCGCGCGACAAGAAGCTGCTGCGCGAGAAGGACGACAACCTCTCCGGCGAGGACGTCCGCGAGGGTCTGACGGCGATCATCTCGGTCAAGCTCGGCGAGCCGCAGTTCGAGGGCCAGACCAAGACCAAGCTGGGCAACACCGAGGCGAAGACCTTCGTGCAGAAGGTCGTCCACGAGCACCTGACCGACTGGTTCGACCGCAACCCGAACGAGGCCGCGGACATCGTCCGCAAGTCGATCCAGGCGGCCACCGCCCGTGTCGCGGCCCGCAAGGCGCGCGACCTGACCCGCCGCAAGGGCCTGCTGGAGTCGGCGTCGCTGCCGGGCAAGCTGAGCGACTGCCAGTCCAACGACCCCATCAAGTGCGAGATCTTCATCGTCGAGGGTGACTCCGCAGGCGGCTCGGCCAAGTCCGGCCGCAACCCGATGTACCAGGCGATCCTGCCGATCCGGGGCAAGATCCTGAACGTCGAGAAGGCGCGGATCGACAAGATCCTCCAGAACACCGAGGTCCAGGCGCTGATCTCGGCCTTCGGGACCGGGGTCCACGAGGACTTCGACATCGAGAAGCTCCGCTATCACAAGATCATCCTGATGGCGGACGCCGACGTCGACGGCCAGCACATCAACACCCTGCTGCTGACCTTCCTGTTCCGCTTCATGCGGCCCCTGGTCGAGGCCGGCCACGTTTTCCTGTCCCGCCCGCCGCTGTACAAGATCAAGTGGGGTCGGGACGACTTCGAGTACGCGTACTCGGACCGCGAGCGCGACGCGCTGGTGGAGCTCGGCAAGCAGAACGGCAAGCGCATCCGGGAAGACTCGATCCAGCGCTTCAAGGGTCTCGGCGAGATGAACGCCGAGGAGCTGCGCATCACCACCATGGACCAGGAGCACCGCGTGCTCGGGCAGGTCACGCTGGACGACGCGGCGCAGGCGGACGACCTGTTCTCGGTGCTGATGGGCGAGGACGTCGAGGCACGGCGCTCGTTCATCCAGCGCAACGCCAAGGACGTCCGCTTCCTCGACATCTGAGTCGGTCTCAGCTGAGTACCGCACGAAAGGACTGAAGACCAGCAATGGCCGACGAGAACATCCCTGTCACCACCGAAGAAGAAGAGCCTCTCGCCATGCGTGTCGAGCCCGTCGGGCTCGAGACGGAGATGCAGCGCTCCTACCTCGACTACGCGATGTCCGTCATCGTGTCGCGTGCGCTGCCGGACGTACGGGACGGTCTCAAGCCCGTCCACCGCCGCGTGCTGTACGCGATGTACGACGGCGGTTACCGCCCCGAGAAGGGCTTCTACAAGTGCGCCCGCGTCGTCGGCGACGTCATGGGCACGTACCACCCGCACGGCGACACCTCGATCTACGACGCCCTGGTCCGCCTGGCCCAGCCGTGGTCGATGCGCATGCCGCTGGTGGACTCCAACGGCAACTTCGGTTCCCCGGGCAACGACCCGGCCGCCGCCATGCGGTACACCGAGTGCAAGATGATGCCGCTGGCCATGGAGATGCTCCGGGACATCGACGAGGAGACCGTCGACTTCCAGGACAACTACGACGGCCGCAACCAGGAGCCGACGGTCCTTCCGGCGCGCTTCCCGAACCTGCTGATCAACGGCAGCGCCGGTATCGCCGTCGGCATGGCCACCAACATCCCGCCGCACAACCTGCGCGAGGTCGCGGCCGGCGCCCAGTGGGCGCTGGAGCACCCGGAGGCCACGCACGAGGAGCTGCTCGACGCCCTGATCGAGCGGATCAAGGGCCCTGACTTCCCGACCGGCGCCCTGGTCGTGGGCCGCAAGGGCATCGAGGAGGCGTACCGCACCGGTCGCGGCTCCATCACCATGCGGGCCGTCGTCGAGGTCGAGGAGATCCAGAACCGCCAGTGCCTGGTGGTCACGGAGCTTCCGTACCAGGTCAACCCGGACAACCTCGCGCAGAAGATCGCCGACCTCGTGAAGGACGGCAAGATCGGCGGCATCGCGGACGTCCGTGACGAGACGTCCTCGCGGACCGGTCAGCGCCTGGTCATCGTGCTGAAGCGCGACGCGGTCGCCAAGGTCGTGCTGAACAACCTGTACAAGCACACCGACCTGCAGACGAACTTCGGCGCCAACATGCTCGCCCTGGTCGACGGCGTGCCGCGCACGCTGTCGCTGGACGCGTTCATCCGCCACTGGGTGACGCACCAGGTCGAGGTCATCGTCCGGCGCACCAAGTTCCGGCTGCGCAAGGCGGAGGAGCGGGCGCACATCCTGCGCGGTCTGCTCAAGGCGCTGGACGCGATCGACGAGGTCATCGCGCTGATCCGGCGCAGCGACACCGTCGAGGTGGCGCGCGAGGGCCTGATGGGTCTGCTGGAGATCGACGAGATCCAGGCGAACGCCATCCTCGAGATGCAGCTGCGCCGGCTCGCCGCCCTGGAGCGCCAGAAGATCGTCCAGGAGCACGACGAACTCCAGGCGAAGATCAACGAGTACAACGCGATCCTCGCCTCGCCGGAGAAGCAGCGCGGCATCATCAGCGAGGAACTGGCGGCGCTGGTCGAGAAGTTCGGCGACGACCGCCGCTCCAAGCTGGTGCCCTTCGACGGTGACATGTCCATCGAGGACCTGATCGCCGAGGAGGACATCGTCGTCACCATCACGCGTGGCGGCTATGTGAAGCGGACGAAGACCGACGACTACCGCTCGCAGAAGCGCGGCGGCAAGGGCGTGCGGGGTACGAAGCTCAAGGAAGACGACATCGTCGACCACTTCTTCGTCTCCACCACCCACCACTGGCTGCTGTTCTTCACCAACAAGGGCCGGGTCTACCGGGCCAAGGCGTACGAGCTGCCGGACGCCGGCCGGGACGCGCGCGGCCAGCACGTCGCCAACCTGCTGGCCTTCCAGCCGGACGAGCAGATCGCCGAGATCCTGGCGATCCGCGACTACGAGGCCGTGCCGTACCTGGTGCTCGCCACCAAGGCCGGTCTGGTGAAGAAGACGCCGCTGAAGGACTACGACTCCCCGCGGTCGGGCGGTGTCATCGCCATCAACCTCCGGGAGACCGAGAGCGGCGCCGACGACGAACTGATCGGCGCGGAGCTGGTGTCCGCCGAGGACGATCTGCTGCTCATCAGCAAGAAGGCGCAGTCGATCCGGTTCACCGCGACGGACGAGGCGCTCCGCCCGATGGGCCGCGCGACCTCGGGCGTCAAGGGCATGAGTTTCCGCGAGGGCGACGAACTGCTCTCGATGAATGTGGTCCGGCCCGGTACGTTCGTGTTCACTGCCACCGACGGTGGGTACGCGAAGCGGACCGCCGTCGACGAGTACCGCGTCCAGGGGCGTGGCGGCCTCGGCATCAAGGCCGCCAAGATCGTCGAGGACCGCGGATCGCTCGTGGGTGCGCTGGTGGTCGAGGAGACCGACGAGATCCTCGCCATCACGCTCGGTGGCGGTGTGATTCGTACGCGAGTCAACGAAATCAGGGAGACGGGCCGTGACACCATGGGCGTCCAACTGATCAACCTGGGCAAGCGCGATGCCGTGGTCGGTGTCGCTCGCAACGCCGAGGCAGGTCGCGAGGCCGAAGAGGTCGACGGGACCGAAGCGGCCGACGCCGAGCCGGCCGAGTCGGCAGTCGAGGGCACCCCGTCCTCGGCAGGGGAGCACGAGGAGTAGAGCGTGAATGGAGCCACGGGCGCCGGAGCGGCCGCTTCGGGAGCGAATGGTGCCCGTGGCCCTGCCGCGGACTCCCAGGGGGCCACAGTGACGGACACCCGGGGGCCTCAGCCCCCTCACCAGATGTTCGGCGGCGAGCAGCCCGCTCACGCCCAGCCGGGCCAGCCGTACCACCCGCCGCAGGCGTATCCCTCGCCCGACGGCACGCAGGGCGGTCAGCAGGCCGCCTCGGCGGTGCGCCGGCCGAAGACCGGCGCCCGTACGACGCCGCGTACGCGCAAGGCGCGGCTGCGGGTGGCGAAGGCCGACCCGTGGTCGGTGATGAAGGTCAGCTTCCTGCTGTCCATCGCCCTGGGCATCTGCACCGTGGTGGCGGCCGCGGTGCTGTGGATGGTCATGGACGCCATGGGCGTCTTCTCGACGGTCGGCGGGACGATCAGCGAGGCCACCGGCTCCAACGAGAGCAACGGCTTCGACCTCCAGTCGTTCCTGTCGCTGCCGCGCGTGCTCATCTTCACCTCGGTCGTCGCGGTGATCGATGTGGTGCTCGCCACAGCGCTGGCCACGCTCGGGGCCTTCATCTACAACCTCTCCGCCGGTTTTGTGGGCGGTGTGGAGCTCACGCTCGCCGAGGACGAGTAGCGCCGGAGAGGGGTCCTCGGATTCCGATTTTGGCGCTGCACCCCCTGTGCGCTAATCTTCAGAGGTCAGCGCGCAGCGCGGAGGGGCTATAGCTCAGTTGGTTAGAGCGCATCCCTGATAAGGATGAGGCCACAGGTTCAAATCCTGTTAGCCCCACAGTGACGATCGGCCCGGACGGAGAGAATCCGTCCGGGCCGATCGCTTTCCCGGGTTCGGTAGTTGAGGCGGTTCCGGGGTTTCCGGCGGCGCATGTAGGTCACCGATCGGTATCGGTCGGTGTGTATAGTCGGGCGCCAGAAGTCCTCATACGTCAAGGAAAGACGAGGTCGCGCGGTGAAGAAGCTTCTCCTGGTCGCACTGGCCGCCATCGGCGGGCTCCTCGTGTACCGCCAGATCCAGGCGGATCGCGCCGAGCAGGATCTGTGGACGGAGGCGACCGACTCCGTGCCCGCAGGTTCGGGTGTCTGAGACGCAGTCCTTGGATCATGAAGCCCCGGTCGTGGAAGCGGCCGGGGCTTTGTGCTGCCCGGCGCCGGTGCCAGGGGCCGCGTGGGCGGCCGGCCGCGGTGTGTGGCGGGACCGTGACGCGACCCCCTTGAGTTCACCTTCGCAAATTGTTGGCTTGCGCCAGCAAAGGTGAGGGGTGTGAGGGCGCGACTGCGCCGCCGTGCCGGCGAACAGGCGGACAAGAGGGGTGATTCGCCCGCGCGCGCAGACAGCGCGGCCACCGGCGGGGCAGGATGGTCCGGCGTCGCGATCGCCGAGGCGGCGACCGGCCCGTCCGGCCGGCCGGACCCCGCGGCGGACTCGTCGGACTCATCGACCACAGGGAGAAACGCGTGAAGAGGCAGCGCGGCAGGGGCCGGGTGACGCTGGCCGCGGTGGCGGCGATGTGCGCCGTGGCGGCGCTGCCGGGGCAGGCACGGGCGGCGGGCGAACCGAACCCGTACACGTTCGACGACGAGGCGAAGCCCGTCCAGGGCACGCCCGTCAACATCAACGGCCCCGAACTCACCGCCGGTTCGACCTACAAGGACAGCATCGAGCCGGGCGAGAAGCGCTACTACCGGATCGACCTCGACGCCACGTCCAACGCCTACGTCTCGGCGGTGGCCGTCCCCAAGCTGGGAACGAAGGTCGCCTACGCCGACAAGCTCGAAGTGAGCATCGAGGACCGGTCGGGCACCGAGTGCAGCGACGGCGAGGCCACCTTCGGCTCGGCGACGTATGCCCGTCCGGTCGCCGACTATGCGATCCGGCGGGTCGAGCAGGACAGCAGCAGCTGCCAGGAGGCAGGCGCGTACTACGTGCTCCTGGAGCGTACGAGCGAGGCCACGTCGACACCCGAGCCGTGGGACGTGGAGATCCGTTTCCTCTCCGAGCCCGGGCTGAAGAAGGCCGAGCCCACGACTGCACCGGAGAGCTGGCCGTCCGCCTCCCCCGCGGTGCCCGGCGGCGGTCCGCAGAAGCGCGCCGGAGGCACCGGCTTCCACGATGCGACGAGCCTCGAACAGGGCGAGTGGCTGGACGAGATCGCCCCCGGCCGGACCCTCTTCTACCGAGTGCCGGTCGACTGGGGGCAGCAGCTGTTCGTCAGCGCCGACATCGGCAACAGCCCTTCGGGCGACGGTCTGAAGAGCGTCGGCAACGCCATGGCGGTCGCTCTGCACAACCCGGCCCGCGGGCTCGTGGACGAGGAGACCGGCGTCTACTACGACGGCAAGCAGAAGTCCCTGGCCCTGGACCCGCTTCCACCGGTCGCCTACGAGAACCGCCACGACTCCGACAGCACCGCGGCCGCCATGCGGTTCGCCGGCTGGTACTACCTCTCGGTCACGCTGAGCCCGGAGATGGCCGAGGCGTTCGGGGAGAAGCCGCTGCCGCTGACGCTGCGCGTGAACGTGACCGGTCAGGCCGAGGCAGGGCCCGCCTATGACGGTCCGGCGGGCGACTTCCAGGTCACCGAGGACGACCGGGCCGCGGCCGACAGCGGCAAGAACGCCGACGCCGCCGAGACGAGCGAGACGATGGTGTTGGTCGCCGCCGCGGGCATCGGCCTGGGGATGGTGCTGGTGCTGGGCCTGGGTGCGTGGACGCTGCTCGCACGGCGGCGCGGCAGTGTCCAGCAGGGTCCGGCCACCGTCCCGGCACAGGGGCAGGCGGTCCCGTCGGCCGGTGCGCAGGACGGGCCGGGTGCCGTGTACGGCCGGACGCCCGGGTACGGCTACCCGCCGGCGCAGGCCCCTCAGGCCCCGCAGGCTCCTCAGGGGCAGCCGGGACAGGGCTACGGGTACGGGCAGTACGGACCGCCGCCCGGCCGGTAGGCGGGAGGCGGCGGCGCCGACGGCACGGACTCAGGTCTGGGTCAGCGCCCAGATGCCCACGGCGAAGCACAGCAGCGCGACGACGAGAACCGGGACCGCCACCTTCGGGGGCGGTCCCGGCCGCTTCTGCGCGGCGATGTGGGGCGCCACGGAATGCAGTGCGCCATGGCCGGGAACCTGCGGGCGCTCGGCGGTGTACGCACGGGTGGCAGGCTGTTCGTACGGCACCGGAGCGGTGAGGGCCTGGGAGGGCTGATCCGGCACCGCCGCGTGAGGGGCGGAGACGGGTGCCGGGCTCGGCGTGGACTCCGGCTGGACGGGAACCGCGGGCGGAGTGGCGGGCTGCGCCGCGTGCGGCAGTTGGGCGGACGGCTGCTGCGGGGGCGGGGACAGGTGGAAGCTGCCCGTCTGCGAAGCGGGGGCGGGCTGCGGGGCAGGGGCGGCGGGCGCCGCCTGCCGGGGCGCCTCCTGGACCGGTTCCGGCCCCGCCGGGCCGAAGCCCGGGGGCAGCGGCCCGAGTTGATCGAAGATCTCGACCGGCTCCTCGTCGGCCGCGGGCTCGGGCAGCATCTCCACGGCCGCGCTGAGCGCCTTGCGCGCACCCGTGGCCGTACGGAAGCGGGCCTGCGGGTCCGGCTGGAGCAGCCCGGCGAGCACCTGCCACAGGGGCTCGGGAATGCCCTGCGGGGCGCCCGGGGTGCCGTGGTTGGCGAAGTGCTCGACCAGCGCCTGGGAGTCGGGCTTCCTGCCCTGCAGGAGGTACAGCCCGACGAGACCGACGGCGAACAGGTCGGCGGGGAAGTCCGGCTCGGCGCCCATCATCTGCTCGGGCGCGAAGTAACCGGGCGTCCCCACCACGTAGTTGGTCTCCGTCAGACGCGGCTCCCCCTTGCGCATGGAGATGCCGAAGTCGGAGACCCGCAGATGGGGCCGGCCCGTTCCGGTGGCTTCCATCAGGATGTTGGCCGGCTTGATGTCGCGGTGCACGACCCCCTCCGCGTGCACCGCGGCAAGTCCGGACAGCAGCTGATCGAGCAGGGTGCAGACGAAACGCGGGGGCAGCGGACCGTAGTCGCCGATGACGTGCGCCAGCGACCCGCCGCTGACCAGGTCCATGGTGAACAGGACCTTGTCGTCGTCCGCGGCCCAGCTGGCCGGGGCGAGGACATGCGGGTGATCGATCCGCAGCGCCTGCTCGCGCACGAAGCGGAGCAGGGTGTGGGCATCGCTCTGCTGAAGGACCTTCGCCGCCACATAGCGGCGGCGCCGGTGGTCCCAGGCGCGCCAGACGGCGCCGACGCCGCCGCGTCCGATCGGGTCGATCAGTTCGTACCGACCAGCGAAGACCTCACCCATTGTGCTGCGCCAGCTCCCGGTTCCCTCGCGGCGGCGTCCGCCTCGTTCAGCTCTGGTGCGACTCGTAGTGGGCGACCGCGTCGGCGGTGCGCCCCGCGCCGTACACCCGGAGGAACTCTGCCAGTTCGGGGTGGGTCGGGGCGAGGGAGTCCGCCGCATCGATGATGTCGCCGGCCGCCGAGACCGAGCGCAGCAGCGACTGGATCTCCCGCACGACGCGACGCACGGTCGGCGCTCCGGACGTGCCCGCGGACTGGCTGGTGCCGGTGAGGACCGAGCCGCCCTGCGACTTCTTGATCTCCTCCATCCGGTCAGTGGCCTCCACGGCGCTCACGCTGCCGTCGGCCACCTGGCTCGCCAGTTCCTGCAGGGCCTGGACGCGCTGGACGACAGCGGGGTTGCCGATCTTGGCGCGCTGGCCGCTCATCAGCTGGGAGAGCATCGGAGCCGACAGACCGAGCACGCCCGCGAGCCTCGCCTGGTTGAGGCCCAGGTCGTCGATGAGCCTGCGGAACAGTGCCCCCAGCGGTTCCCCGTACCAGCTGCGCTGCAGTTCCCGGGCTCTTGCGGTCGTCTCCTGCTGCGCTGCGTCCATTGCGTCTCCCCATCGCTTCCCCAAGCGGCTTCGCTGCTGCGAACCTCGTGGTGCATCTTACGGAGCGTGTCCGCTGACGGGGAGTCCCATCGGGAGTCCCAATCCTTTTGCAGAATCACGGGGGTGACCCGGTACTCTTGTGCGCGACGGTGACCGAGACCATGCCTTTCGGTCGTGGTCACTTTTCCCGGGGCCTTAGCTCAGTTGGTAGAGCGCTGTCTTTGCATGGCAGATGTCAGGGGTTCGACTCCCCTAGGCTCCACAACATCACATGACTCCCCTGACCTGCGGAAACGCGGATCAGGGGAGTTTTTCGTGGTGTGCGCCGGGTCCGGCCGGGTCAGGGACGCGCCCGCCGGCCGGAGACCCCGTCGAGCAGCCGGCGGCGCTGGGCCCCGGAGGCGGCCGGCTCGACGCCCACCAGCCCCATGGCCGTCGCGCCGTCGCTCGACTTGGCCCTAATCAACGCCCTCCAGCTGCGCCCCCGGGCGTCCTGGTCCGAACTCGCGCCCCCGCTGGGCGTCACCGCGGGCACCTCGCCCGTCGCTGGGAGCGGCTCACCGGTGCCGGGCTCGCCTGGGTGTACGCGGCACCGGGCCGGGAGTTCTCGCGCAGCCGGTGCACCGCGTTCGTGCAGTTCCGGTGCCTGCCCGAGGCACGGTGGCGGCCGGCGGCCGAAATCAGGGCGCTGCCGGCGCGCACCCTCGGACTCGACGACGTCGACCGGTCCCTGCTCGGCGAACTCGTCACCGACGGACGAATGGGCTGGGCCGAACTCGCCGAGCGCAACGGGAGCAGCCCCGCCACCGTCCGCCGCCGGCTGCGCCGTCTGACGGACGCCGAGGTCCTCACCTTCCGCTGCGGCATCGCTGCCCCGCTGGCGGGACGCCCCGTGCCGGTCTCGTTCCTCGCCCGTGCCCCCGCCCGCGACATCGCCACCGTCCACCGCACGCTCGCGGCGCTGCCCGAGTGCCGCCTGGTCGCGGCCGTCACGGGGCCCGACAGCCTCTTCGCCACGCTCTGGTTCCAGGACATGGCGACATCCAGCGCCGCGAGACGGCGCTCTGCGCGCGGGTCCCCAGCCTCACGGTCACCGACCGGCTCGTGGGCCTGCGCACCGTCAAACGCATGGGGCATCGGCTCGACGACGAGGGCCGCCGCACCGGGGTCCGGCCGATCTCCCCTGGTAGAGGCGCGGTGGCGCGGCTCGCTGACCGGGCCGTAGGCGGGGGAGGCCTCCCCTGGAGGACACGCGCTACACGACCGCGGCAGGCCTCGCATCCCGTGCGCGGCCGACCCGGGGCGGCGGGGGATGGGCCACACGGGTGGTGTTCATCCGAAGAACTGCGCGGGAGCGGCGTCGCTCCCACACTCCTCGAGATGCGTACACATCATGAGAAAGGTATGTAAAGCGCTCAACCCGAAAGCGAGGGGTCATGGCCGCCTTCAAGGTCAGGAATCTGTGGACCGCGTTCGTCACCGCGTTCTTCGCACTGCTTGCCTCGGTGGGGCTCACCACCGCCACTGCCGCCGCTGCCGCGTCGCAGCCCGCTGCCCGGACGTCCGACGAGCCGGTGAAGGCCCGTCCGCAGACGTCGGGCGTCGTGGTGCCGGCGCAGAGCAGGAGGGCGGCCACGGCACGCCGGCTCCCCACGGCCCGGGACCGGTCGCTGCCGCCGACGATGAAGCAGCGCATCGGCGCCGAAGCACACGGAGCCTCCCCGGCCACCCGGCATCTGTCCGCCATCGAGGCCGACGCCGCCGACATGACCGAGGCCGACGCCCCGGCCGACGCCCCCAGCCTCTCGTCCGCCGTCGCCGCCCCCGCCGCTGCGGCCCGCGTGACCGGTTCCCCGCGGGCGGCACGTGCGGCGCTCGCCGCGCGCCCCGGCGCCGGCACCCCGGCCGCCGCCCCGGTCCGTACGGCCTACGCCGTAGCGGCGTGAGGCGCCGGGAGCGTCTTTCTCTCCCGGCGCCACCACCCACGAGGGCGGGAAACGGTCAGCGACCCTCGTCGCGGTCCGAAGCGTCCGCCTCGTCCTGCTTCACCTGGACATCGGGATCGAGATCGGCCTTGGTGCTGCCGTCGACGGACGTCAGCGGGGCCCGGTCGGAGACCTCCGTGGCGGCGGGCGGTTCCACCAGCCAGTCGGGGTTCGCCTGCTTGTCCCACCACTTCCAGGCGGCGAAGGCGCCGCCGGCCAGTACGCCGACCACTGCAACACCCTTGAAGACACGTCCGGCCCTGGACCGCCGCTCGTGCTTCCTCACCAGCTTCCGGATCTCCTTCGCCGTGATCTGTCCGCGCAGCGCGGCCAGAGCGGCAGCAGAACGGGCCGCGGCCTCCTCCCGCACGGGCTGGGCGACGGCCACCGCGTGCTCGACACGCGGAACGGTGTAGTCAGCCGCCTGACGCGCGGCCTTCCGGGCCTGTACAGCGGCCCGGTGCGCGGCCTGGTCGACCTTGGGCGGTACATGCGGCGCCACGCGGACGCCGTACTGAACACGGGCCTGAGCAGCGGCCTTGGAGACTTTCGGCGCGAGCCGTACGCGGGCTTCGCGCGCATAGAGTGCGGCGTGGTCCTTGGCCGTGCCGGCGTAGGGCGCCACCACTTCCGCGGCGTGCTGCACGCTCTCCTTCGCCGTACCGGTCGCGGCGCGCACGCTGTCCATGCGGGTCACGGGATCCTCCTCCTCGGTGGCGTTCTGGTGGACTGGGGTTTGTCCCCAGTTGGGCACAGTTCCGCCTTTCCACCCGATTGAAAATCATGCCTGTTGAGCGCTCCCCCGGCATGCGGGGCGGGCATCCGGGTCATCTCGGGAGCTTGCGGACGACAATGCCACTGTTCGGGCTGCAGCGCGCCCGTGCGACGGCTACCCGGTTGCTTTTCCGTGTACGCGGCCTTGCCGTGCGAGGATCGGGTGACGTCAGAGCAGACTTACGGAAGGCACACCGTGGCCGAGCAGCTTTACGCCACCCTCAAGACCAACCAAGGCGACATCGAGATCCGGCTCCTGCCGAACCACGCGCCCAAGACGGTGAAGAACTTCGTCGAACTCGCCACCGGCGAGCGCGAATGGGTCCACCCGGGCACCGGCAAGAGGTCCACGGACAAGCTGTACGACGGAACCGTCTTCCACCGCGTGATCAGCGGCTTCATGATCCAGGGCGGTGACCCCCTGGGCAACGGCACCGGCGGCCCGGGCTACGAGTTCGCCGACGAGTTCCACCCGGAGCTGTCCTTCGACCGGCCGTACCTGCTGGCCATGGCCAACGCCGGCCCGGGAACCAACGGCTCGCAGTTCTTCATCACCGTGTCGCCGACCGCGTGGCTGACGCGCAAGCACACCATCTTCGGCGAGGTCGCGAACGAGGCCGGCAAGAAGGTCGTGGACGCCATCGCGGCCACCCAGACCAACCCGCGCACCGACCGCCCGCTCAACGACGTCGTCATCGAGTCGGTCGTCGTGGAGAAGCGCCAGAGCTGAGCCCGCGGGATTCCCGTACGGGAACCTTTTCGCCCTGTCCGTCCGTAAGGATGGACAGGGCGATGTCGCGCGAGCCCGGAAGGACGAGGGGACCTCATGGACCAGGCGCCAGGCAGTCCGCAGGAGCCGCAGGACACCCATGGCCTGCCGAGCTGCTACCGGCACCCGGGCCGCGATACGGGCATCCGCTGCACCCGCTGCGAGCGTCCGATCTGCACGGACTGCATGATCAGCGCGTCCGTCGGCTTCCAGTGCCCGGACTGCGTGCGCACCGGATCGGGCACGGGCCACGCCCCGGACGCGAGCCGGCCGCGGACGATCGCGGGCGGGACGGTGGCGGCGGATCCGCGCCTGGTGACGAAGGTGCTGCTGGCGATCAACGTCGCCGTGTTCGTCATGGGGTTTGCTCTGGGAGACCAGTTCGTCCATCGGCTCACGCTGATCGCGGGCGCCGCTGACCCCGTCCTGGGCGACGTGGTCGGCGTAGCGGCCCAAGACGAGTGGTACCGCCTTGTGACCTCGATGTTCCTGCACCAGGAGGTCTGGCACATCGCGTTCAACATGATGGCCCTGTGGTGGCTCGGCGGGCCGCTGGAGCAGGCTCTCGGCCGTGCCCGCTACCTGGCCCTGTACCTGATCTCTGGGCTGGCGGGCAGTGCCCTGACGTACCTCCTGGCCGCGCCGAACCAAGGTTCGCTGGGCGCCTCCGGCGCGATCTTCGGCCTGTTCGGCGCCACCATTGTCCTCATGCGGCGGCTGCGCTACGACATGCGCCCGATCGTCACCCTGCTGGTGATCAACCTCGTGATCACCTTTATGCCGGGCTTCGACATCGCCTGGCAGGCCCACGTCGGTGGTCTGATCGCCGGCGCGGCCATCGCCTACGGCCTCGTCCACGCTCCGCAGGGCAGGCAGCGCACGCCGGTTCAGTTCGGCGTGTGCGCGCTCGTCCTGCTCGTCTCCCTCGTGGTCGTCGTGGCGCGGACCCTCGCGCTCACCTGACCTGGCGCGGCATCTTTCCCCAAAGTTGTCCACAGCGTGTGGTGGATCTTGTGCACGCTGTGGGGAACACGCGTGCCCCTCGTCGCTGACCTGGGGTTTCCTGGTCGGGACGAGGGGCCTGTCGCTTCACCGGCCTGGCCGAAGCAGTCACATCGGCGTCAACGTCCGGAGAGTTATCCACAGATCGTCTGACCTTTTCCCCTGCTGTGGACAACGGTGTGGATAACCTCAGGGCAGGGCTTGACGGCCGACGGTGCGGGGCGCTACTTCCACTGCGTGGAGACACCGAAGCCCGCGGCGATGAAGCCGAAGCCCGCGACGATGTTCCAGTTGCCGAAGCTCTTGATCGGCAGGTCGCCCTCGGTCACGTAGAACAGGACGATCCAGGCGAGTCCGATCAGGAACAGCGCGAGCATCACCGGTGCGACCCAGCTGCGGTTGGTGAGCTTGATGTTCGTGGTCTGCTTCGAGGCCGGCGGCGGCGTGAAGTCGGCCTTCTTGCGGATACGTGACTTCGGCACGAGGGACTCTCCTGTCGATGCGCTTGCGTGACCGCGCAGGTAACTGTGGCTGGCGCCGGGGCCGGCGCGAGGGGGACCATCGGCTCCCCCGGGCGTCCGTTAGCGTAGTGCTTCCGCGGTGCCGAAGGAGATAAGGGTACGTTGAGCAATTCTGCCGACTCCCCACAAGGGCCGGTTCGCCGCACCAGGTGGCGGCCTGTCCGGCTGCTCACGGCTGCCGTCTTCGCCCTCGCCGGTGTGATCTTCGTGACGAGCTTCAACACCGCAAAGGGCACCGATCTGCGTACCGACGGCTCCCTGTTGAAGCTCTCCGACCTGATCAAGCAGCGCAGCGCCGACAACGGCGACCTGGAGGAGTCCACCGCCGCCGTACGGGAGGACGTCGACGCGCTCGCCCAGCGCGACGACGGCTCGACCGAGGCCGAGGACGCCAGGCTCAAGGCCCTGGAGGAGTCCGCGGGCACCGAGAAGCTGAGCGGCAGGGCCGTGAGTGTCACGCTCGACGACGCCCCGCCGAACGCACAGGCCGCTCCCGGCTACCCCGAGCCCCAGGCCAACGACCTGGTCATCCACCAGCAGGACCTCCAGGCCGTGGTCAACGCGCTGTGGCACGGCGGTGCCAAGGGCATCAGGGTCATGGACCAGCGGCTGATCTCCACCAGCGCCGTCCGGTGCGTGGGCAACACGCTGATCCTCCAGGGGCGCGTCTACTCACCGCCCTACAAGATCACCGCTGTCGGTGACCAGGAGGCCCTCAAGAAGGCGCTCGCCAAGTCACCCGCGGTCCAGAACTATCAGCTGTACGTGGAGGCCTACGGCCTCGGCTGGAAAGTGGAAGAGGACGAGCGGGTGACTCTTCCCGGCTACTCGGGCACAGTGGATCTCCACTACGCGAAGCCCGCCGGGTAGTGCTCAGGCCGCCCGGCGGTGCCGCCCGGTCGGTGGAGCCTGGGGGTGCACGTGAGGGTGCGGCTGCTCGTACGGACCTTGAGCGAACTGTGCATCACGGCGGGCACCTTGATCGTGCTGTTCGTCGTGTACGTGATGTTCTGGACGGGCATCGAGGCCGAGGGCGCGACGGAGGGCCAGATCGACCGGCTCCGGGACAGCTGGGCCGCCGCGCCCGTGCCGGCGCCCGCGCCCGACCGCACGAGGCCGCCCGCCCCGGAGGCGTACGAGCCCGGGAAGCCGTTCGCGGTCATGCACGTCCCGCGCTTCGGGAAGGACTGGGCCTGGCCGGTCCTCGAAGGCACCGGCACGGGGGTTCTCAAGAAGGGGCTCGGGCACTACGCGGGGACCGCCGCGCTGGGCGAGACGGGCAACTTCGCGGTCGCCGGCCACCGCCGCACGTACGGCGACCCGTTCAAGGACTTCCCGCGGCTGCGGGCGGGGGACGCCGTCGTGCTGACGGACGGGACGACCTGGTTCACCTACCGGATCGTGAAGAGCCCGTACCGCACGCTCCCCACGGACGTCGGTGTCATCGCCCCCGTGCCGGACCCGGTCGAGGCCGGCGCCGCCGGATTCGACGGTCCGGGCCGCTATCTGACGCTGACCACGTGCGAGCCGGAGTGGGGCAGCAGCCACCGGCTCGTCGTCTGGGCGCACCTGGATGCGACCCAGCCTGTGACCGACGGCAAACCGCGAGCTTTCCACAGCTGACCCACGGGCCCCCGCCGCCCTTTAGTCTGGTGCCGTACCGAACGGAAAGGGACGGCATGTACGGCTGGATCTGGCGGCATCTGCCGGGGAACGCATGGGTGCGGGCAATCATCTCGCTCGTGCTGGTCCTGGCGGTCGTCTACGTGCTGTTCCAGTACGTCTTCCCGTGGGCGGAGCCGTTGCTCCCGTTCAACGATGTGACGGTCGACGGAGAAGAGGGGGCGGCCCGATGAGCGCGCGCATCCTCGTCGTCGACAACTACGACAGCTTCGTCTTCAACCTCGTCCAGTACCTCTACCAGCTCGGTGCCGAGTGCGAAGTGGTCCGCAACGACGAGGTGTCCCTGGAGCACGCGCAGGACGGCTTCGACGGCGTCCTGCTCTCCCCCGGCCCCGGCGCGCCCGAACAGGCCGGTGTCTGCATCGACATGGTCCGCCACTGCGCGGCCACGGGCGTGCCGGTCTTCGGTGTCTGCCTGGGCATGCAGTCGATGGCGGTTGCCTACGGCGGCGTGGTCGACCGCGCACCGGAGCTGCTGCACGGCAAGACCTCGCTGGTCACCCATGAGGGCAAGGGCGTCTTCACCGGGCTGCCGTCGCCCTTCACGGCGACGCGCTACCACTCGTTGGCCGCCGAGCCCGCCGACCTGCCGGCCGAGCTGGAGGTGACCGCGCGGACGGCCGACGGCATCATCATGGGCCTGCGCCACCGCGAACTGCCGGTCGAAGGCGTGCAGTTCCACCCCGAGTCGGTCCTGACCGAGCACGGACATCTCATGCTCGCCAACTGGCTGGAGCAGTGCGGCGACGCCGGAGCCGTGGGGCGTTCGGCAGGGCTCGCACCGGTGGTGGGCAAGGCACTGGCGTGAGCGCCGTGCGCCCCGGGCACGAGCACGAGCAGGAGTACGGGCGGCGTTACGGGGGCGAGGCAGAGGTCGACTACGACCCGCTGACGGACCCGCTGCCCCCGGGTGAGCACGCTTCCCCCTGGTTCCGCGCGCCGAGCGTCCCCGCCGAGCCGGAGGTCCCGTCCCCGCCGTATGCAGAGCCGCCGCCCGGGGCGTCGGCCGGATTGCCGACGGGGGAGCCGGGCGGGGAGCCGGTCGACTGGTACGACCGGGAGGGGTACCGGCAGGACTGGTACGGCCAGGAGCCCGTACCGGAGCCGGCCCCGGCCCCGGTGGGGGCGCCGTCGCGCGCTCCGGTGCCACCGCAGCCGGCCATGCCCGACACGAGGCAGGCCGCCGCGCAGACGACCGCGTTCGAGGCGGGGCAGGCCGCCGCGCAGACGACGGTGTTCGACACGGGGCAGGCCGCCGCGCAGACGGCCGCGTTCGAGGCGGGGCAGGCCGGGGCACAGAGCGCCGGGTTCGAGCCCCAGCAGGCCGCCGCGACCGCCGTGTTCGACGCCCTCGCCCCCGAGGCCGTGGCCGAGACCTCCGGGCCCGTGGTTTCCGCCACCGTTCCCGTGCCCGACGACGAGACGGTGGCGCTGCGCACCTCCGACACGCGCCGTGCGGCCGAGGTGCCGCCCGGGCCCGGCAGGGCCGAGCGGCGCAGGGCGGCGAAGGGCGGCAGAGGCCGCAGGCGCCCCGCTGCCGCCGCGGCGGAGACGGGCGCCGAGCCCGCGAAACCGCTGTCGCGGGTCGAGGCGAGGCGCGCGGCCAAGGCGGCGAAGGACAGTCCGGCCGTCATCGCGAGCCGCGCCATCGGGGAGCTGTTCATCACCTTCGGCGTGCTGATGCTGCTGTTCGTCACGTATCAGCTGTGGTGGACGAACGTGCTGGCGGGACAGCAGGCCGACAAGGCGGCGAACAAGATCCAGGACGACTGGTCCAAGGGCCGCAAGCCCGGTGCCTTCGAACCGGGCCAGGGCTTCGCCATCATGCACATCCCCAGGCTGGACGTCGTGGTCCCCATCGCCGAAGGCATCGACAAGAACAAGGTGCTGGACCGCGGCATGGTGGGCCACTACGGCGAGGGCAAGCTCAAGACCGCGATGCCCCAGGACCGGCAGGGCAACTTCGCGGTCGCCGGCCACCGCAACACCCACGGCGAACCGTTCCGCTACATCAACCGCCTGGAGCCCGGCGACCCGATCGTCGTCGAGACGCAGGACACCTACTACACGTACGAGATGGCGAGCATCCTGCCGCAGACCGCGCCGTCGAACGTGAGCGTGATCGGACCCGTGCCGCCCGGATCGGGGTTCACCAGGCCCGGCCGGTACATCACGCTGACGACCTGCACGCCGGAGTTCACCAGTACCTACCGCATGATCGTGTGGGGCAAGATGGTCGAGGAACGGCCGCGTAGCAAGGGAAAACCCGACGCACTCGTCGGCTGATGACGTCGGCCGAGACACTTCAAGACAGGAACAGGTGCAGTGGCACGTGCACGAGGCCGGATCGCCGGCGCCATCAGCGTCTTCGGGGAGCTGCTGATCACAGCGGGCGTGGTGCTGGGGCTCTTCGTCGTCTACTCGCTGTGGTGGACGAACGTCCTCGCCGATCGCGAGGCCTCCGAGCAGGGCGACCGGATGCGCGACGGCTGGGCCGGCAGCGGCCCCGGTGAGCTGGACACCAAGGACGGCATCGGCTTCCTGCACGTACCCGCGATGAACAACGGCGAGGTGCTGGTCAAGAAGGGCACGAGCACCAAGGCCCTCAACAACGGGGTCGCCGGCTACTACACCGACCCGATCAAGTCCGCGCTCCCGTGGGACGCCAAGGGCAACTTCACGCTGGCGGCGCACCGGGACGGTCACGGCGCCAAGTTCCACAACATCCACAAGCTGCGCGAGGGCGACGCGGTCGTCTTCGAGACGAAGGACACCTGGTACGTCTACAAGGTCTACAAGACGCTCCCGAAGACCTCGAAGTACAACGTGGACGTGCTGCAGCCGGTCCCGAAGGAGTCGGGCAGGAAGAAGCCCGGCCGCTACATCACGCTGACCACGTGCACGCCGGTCTACACGTCGGACTACCGGTACATCGTGTGGGGCGAGCTGGAGCGCACGGAGAAGGTGGACGCCAAGCGGACGCCTCCGGCGGAGCTGCGCTAGCTCCACGGCATCGACGGACACCGCACGGAGTCACGGCACGGGAAAGCCCCGGCACTCTCAGGAGTGCCGGGGCTTTTCTGCCGGAGGCCGGTGGCCGGTGGTCGCCGGCCACCAGTCGCCGATCGCTGGTCCGGGAAGGACCTCAGTCGCCGTCGTTGCCGCCGATGAAGCCGCCCCCGCCGCCATTGCCACCGCCGTTGTCGCCGCCCCCGCCGAACGTGGCGAGCACGATCTGCGTGGTGGCCGGATCGGCCGGCGTGCCGGGCGACGGGTTCGAGCCGGTGACGATCGCGTTGTCGTCCTGCGGATTGCCCGGGGCGATCACCACATTGGTGAAGCCGGCCTGCGCCAGGATCTGCTTCGCCTCGGACACCTTCTTGCCCAGGATCTCGGCGGGCACCGGGACCTGCGTCTGCTGCGGCCCCTTGGACACCTGCAGGGTGACCTTGGAGCCCTTGGCGACCTTGCCGGCCGGCGGGTCCTGCGCGACGACCTGGTTCGCGGGCTGGTTCGAGTCGACGTCGACCCGGACCACCTGGAACTCGAGGAGCTCCAGCTGCCCCTTCGCGTTGTCGAACTGCTGGCCCACCACGTCCGGCAGGTCCTGCTTGGCCTGCTTGGCGACCGTCAGCGTGACCTCGGTGCCCTTCTCGACCATGGACCGGCCCGCCGGGTCCTGCTCGAGGACCGTACCGGGGTCCTCCTCGGCGGACTCGACCTCCTTGACGTCGACCTTGAAGCCGTCCTCCTCCAGGAGTTCGGTCGCCGACTCGACGTCCTTGTCGACCACGTCGGGGACCCTGACCTTGGGCGCGCCCTCCGAGACGACCACGTTGACCGTGCTGCCCTCGGGGATCTCGCCGGTCTCGGGGTCCTGGCTGCAGATCCTGCCCTTGGGCTGGTCACAGCGCTCGGTACCGGACTGCTGGACCTCGACCTTGGCGTTGTCGGCCCGATTCTGGGCTTCGTCCAGCGTCATGCCCACCAGTTGGGGCACCGGCACGGTGTTGCTGCCGCCGCTGTCGCCGAAGACCGACCGGCCGATGAGCACCGCGCCGATCAGGACGAGGATGCCCGCGATCACCAGCAGGACCGTCGAGGTGTTCGACTTCTTCTGGCGTCGGCGGTCGGGGCGGTCGTCGTAACCGCCGTAGCCGCCGTCGTCGGGGTTCACCGGCGGAAGCATCGAGGTCTGGCCGGCCGGGTCGGCCTGGCGCAGCGCCGTCGTCGGCTGGTCGTCGGGGCCGTAGCCGCCGCCGTAGCCGACCGCACCCATCGCCGCCGTCGCCGCGACCGGCTGACCGTCGAGGCACGCCTCGATGTCGGCGCGCATCTCGTCGGCGGACTGGTAGCGGTAGTCGGGGTCCTTGACCAGGGCCTTCAACACGATCGCGTCCATCTCGGGCGTGATCTCGGGGTCGAAGTTGCTGGGCGGCTGCGGCTCTTCCCGCACGTGCTGGTACGCCACGGCCACAGGGGAGTCGCCGACGAACGGGGGGCGCACGGTGAGGAGCTCGTAGAGGAGGCAACCGGTGGAGTACAGGTCGGAGCGGGCGTCGACCTGCTCGCCCTTCGCCTGCTCCGGGGAGAGGTACTGCGCGGTGCCGATGACCGCCGCGGTCTGCGTCATGGTCATGCCGGAGTCGCCCATGGCGCGGGCGATGCCGAAGTCCATGACCTTGACCTGGCCGGTGCGCGTCAGCATGACGTTCGCCGGCTTGATGTCGCGGTGGACGATGCCGTTGCGGTGCGAGTACTCGAGCGCCTGGAGGATGCCGATCGTCATCTCCAGCGTGCGCTCGGGCAGCAGCTTGCGGCCCGAGTGGAGCAGCTCACGCAGGGTGGACCCGTCGACGTACTCCATGACGATGTACGGGATCGAGACTCCGGCGCCCCCGCCGGGGGCGCCGTCGTACACCATGTCCTCGCCGGTGTCGTAGACAGCGACGATCGCCGGGTGGTTGAGCGAGGCGGCCGACTGGGCCTCACGGCGGAACCGGGCCTGGAAGGACGGGTCGCGGGCCAGGTCGGCCCGCAGCGTCTTCACGGCGACGGTGCGGCCGAGCCGGGTGTCGTGGGCGAGGTAGACCTCGGCCATGCCACCACGGCCGAGCACCGAGCCCAGTTCGTACCGGCCGCCGAGGCGACGCGGCTCTTCCATAACCTTCCAGCCCTCTCCGTCAGTCCCGACCGCACCCCTGTGTGGTCCGCCGGTGTGCTGTTCGCGCAAAGGCTACCGGGCACGTACTGCTTGATCCGCCCGGGAGCGACAGCTGATACCCGACCGGTATCGCAAAGTGCAGGTATGCGAGTCGGGAGTGATCCTCGTCACTCCTGTTCGTCGAGTACCGCCTTCATCACGGCCTTGGCGATGGGGGCCGCGAGGCCACCACCGGAGATGTCGTCGCGGCGTGCGTTGCTGTCCTCGACGACGACAGCGACGGCGACGGGTGATCCGTTGTCGCCCTTGGCGTACGAGATGAACCAGGCGTAGGGGTTCTTGCTGTTGTTCTCGCCGTGCTGGGCGGTACCGGTCTTGCCGCCGACCTTCACGCCGCTGATCGCGGCGTTTCCGCCGGTGCCGTTCTCGACGACGTTCTCCATCATCTGCTGGAGGAGCTGCGCGTTCTCCGCGGAGATCGGGCGGCTCATCTCCTCCGGGTCGTTCTGCTGGATGGTGTCCAGGTTCGGCGAGACGAGCTTGTCGATCATGTACGGCTTCATCAGCCTGCCGTCGTTGGCGATGGCCGCCGTGACCATGGCCATCTGGAGCGGTGTGGCCGCGGTGTTGAACTGGCCGATGGAGGACTGCGCGTTGCCGTCCCGGCTCATGTTCTTGTCGTAGACGGAGGCGGCGGCGCGGACCGGGGTGTCGATCTCCGGGTTGTTGAAGCCGAAGCGCTCCGCCATCTCGACCATCTTGTCGCGGCTCACGTCGTCGCCGAGCTTGGCGAAGACGGAGTTGCAGGAGACGCGCAGTGCCTCGTTCAGGCTGGCGTTCTTGCAGCCGCCGGCGTGGTTGACCATCGGCGTCCGGGTGCCCGGCAGGATGTACGGCTCCGGGGTGTCGGTCGGGGCGTCGATGTCGTCGATGGCGCCGTACTCCAGAGCCGCGGCGGCGGTGAGCACCTTGAACGTGGAGCCCGGAGGGTAGGTCTCGCGCAGCGCGCGGTTGAGCTTCGGCTTGTCCTTGTCCTTCTCCAGCGCGATCCACGCCTTCTCGTCCTTGGCCGAGTAGCCGGCGAAGGAGGAGGGGTCGTAGGACGGCGTGGAGGCGAGGGCGAGGATCTTGCCGGTCTTCGGGTCGATGGCGGCGACGGCGCCCTTCTTGTCACCGAGTCCCTTGAAGGCGGCCTCCTGGGCCTTGCCGTTCAGGGTGGTGACGACGTTGCCGCCCTTCTTCTGGTCGCCGGTGAACATCGACATGGTCCGGTCGAAGAAGAGCTGGTCGGAGTTGCCGCTGAGGATGCCGTCCTCGAGCTTCTCGAGCTGGTTGGCGTCGTACGCCTGCGAGGCGTACCCGGTCACCGGCGCCCACATGGGGCCGTTGACGTAGGTCCGCTTGTACGTGAAGTCGGTGTCGTCCGTCTCGACGGAACCGGTGATGGCCTTGCCGTCGACGATGATGTTGCCGCGCTCGTGGGCGTAACGCTCGATCTGGACACGGCGGTTGAGCTTGTGCGTGTTGAGCTCGTCGGCCCGGACGTACTGGAGCCAGTTGTCCCGGATCAGCAGGGCGAGGACGAGCAGCCCGCAGAAGATCGCGATCCGGCGCAGGGGCTTGTTCACGGTCGGACCACCTGGGTCATCTCGGCGTCGGGGGACGGGGCGGGCGCGGGCGCGGGACGGCGCGCCGTGTCGCTGATCCGGATCAGGATGCCGATCAGGGCCCAGTTGGCGATCACGGAGGAACCGCCGGCGGCGAGGAACGGCAGGGTCATGCCGGTCAGCGGGATGAGCCCCATCACACCGCCGGCGACGACGAACACCTGGAGCGCGAACGCGCCGGACAGGCCGATCGCGAACAGCTTGCCGAACGGGTCCCGGGCGGCGAGCGCCGTGCGGACACCCCGCTCGATGAGCAGGCCGTACAGCAGGAGGAAGGCCATGGCGCCGGCGAGACCGAGCTCCTCGCCGACGGTGGCGAAGATGAAGTCGGAGTTGGCGGCGAAGCCGATGAGGTCGGAGTCGCCCTGCCCCAGACCGGTGCCGAGTGTTCCGCCGGCGCCGAAGGACATCAGGACCTGTGTCATCTGGTCACAGGCGTAGGCCATGTTGGTGCCCGCGGGTGCGGTCTCCAGGCACCCGAAGGGGTCGAGCCAGGCGGCCACACGGGACTGGACGTGGCTCGCGAACTGCGAGACGACGACCGCACCGCCCGCGGACATCAGCAGACCCATGACAATCCAGCTCGTCCGCTCGGTGGCGACGTACAGCATGATCACGAACATGCCGAAGAACAGCAGCGAGGTACCGAGGTCGTTCTCGAAGACCAGCACCAGCAGGCTCATGGCCCAGATCGTCAGGATCGGTCCCAGGTCACGGCCGCGTGGCAGGTAGAGCCCCATGAAACGGCGGCTGGCCAGGGCCAGCGCATCCCGTTTCACCATGAGGTAGCCGGAGAAGAAGACCGCGATGACGATCTTCGCGAACTCGCCGGGCTGGATCGAGAAGCCGCCGACGCGGATCCAGATCTTCGCGCCGAAGACGTTCGCGCCGAGACCCGGAACGAGCGGAAGCAGCAGCAGGACGAGCGCCGCCGCCATCGAGATGTAGGTGTAGCGCTGAAGGATGCGGTGGTCCTTCAGCATCAGGAGCACGCCGACGAACAGGGCGACACCGAGGGCCGAGTACATCAGCTGGTTGGTGGCCTGTGCGGAGAAGTCGGGACGGGCCTGGAGCCGCGGTGACTGGTCGAGGCGCCAGATCAACACCAGGCCGAGTCCGTTCAGCAGCGTCGCCAGCGGCAGGAGCAGCGGGTCAGCGTACTTGGCGAACCTGCGCACCACGAGGTGGGCGACGCCTGCGAGCAGACCGAGGCCGAGCCCGTAGCCGAGCGTGCCCGTGGGCACCTCGCCGTTGAGAGCGAGCCCGGCATTGAGGTACGCGAACACCGGAATCGCGACGGCGAATCCGAGCAGCATCAGCTCGGTGTTCCGTCGGCTCGGTGCGTCGATCGCACCGATCGTGGTCGTGTTGGTGACAACGCTCATGGTGGAGAAGGCCCCCTACGGCCCTGTTACTGCTTGCCGCAGTTCGAGGCCAGCTTCTGCTCCTCCTCCGAGAGGGTGGGACCCGGAGAGGGAGCGGCTGCGTTCGGCTTGGTCTTGGCTGTCTGGGCGGTGGGCGTCCCGGCGGCCTCGCCGTCGCCCTCACCGGGCGGCGGGGTGCTGGCGCGGTCGGCCGCATCGCGGCGCTGCTCGTCCTTCTTGCAGGCGGTGGCCTGGCGGGCGAGCTCGTCGATCTTTGCCCGGGCCTTGCCGAGGCTGTCCTCGGTGATCGTGGCCTCCACCTGCTTGCGCTGGTAGGGCGGTAGGTACTTGAGTTCGATCTCGGGGTGGTCCTTCTCCACATCCGAGAGCGAGACCCACGCGAGGTCCTGGCTGATGCCCCGGTAGAGCGCGACGTGCTCGTCGTTGGAGCCGACGTAGTACTGGGTCTGCGTCCAGCGGTAGCCGCCGTACAGTCCGCCGCCCACGACCGCGAGGGCGAGGGCGACGAAGAACGATCGCTTCAGCCACTTGCGGCCGCCGCGCTCCTTGACGAAGTCGTCGTCCGTGAAGGACCCGAAGGAGCCGTCCGGCGGCATGCCGCCGTATCCGTCGCCGGAGCCGGGCGGGCCGAAGCTGCCGCCGGGGGCCGGCGGTGCCGAGGAGCGGCCGAGGCCCGCCGCGCGGCCGGCCGGGGTCTGCATGGCACCGCCGTCGTTCAGCTGGTGCTGGTTCTCGGCGACCGCGCCGACGACGACCGGGGTGTCGCTCAGCTGCCCGGCGAGCGTGTCGCCGGAATCGGTGTCGAGGACGTCGGCGACGATGCAGGTGATGTTGTCGGGGCCGCCGCCGCGCAGGGCGAGCTGGATCAGGTCCTGCACCGTCTCCTGCGGGCCCTGGTAGCTGGCGAGCGTCTCCTCCATCGTCTGGTGGGAGACGACGCCGGACAGGCCGTCGGAGCAGATCAGGTAGCGGTCGCCGGCGCGGACCTCGCGGATGGAGAGGTCGGGCTCGACGTGGTCGCCGCTGCCCAGCGCGCGCATCAGCAGGGAGCGCTGCGGGTGGGTGGTGGCCTCCTCCTCGGTGATGCGGCCCTCGTCGACGAGCCGCTGCACCCAGGTGTGGTCCTGCGTGATCTGGGTCAGCACGCCGTCGCGCAGCAGGTACGCGCGCGAGTCGCCGACGTGGACGAGGCCGAGGCGCTGACCGGTCCACAGCAGCGCGGTGAGCGTGGTGCCCATGCCCTCGAGCTGGGGGTCCTCCTCGACCATCATCCGCAGCTGGTCGTTCGCGCGCTGCACGGCGCTGCCGAGCGAGGTGAGGATGTCGGAGCCCGGAACGTCGTCGTCGAGCGTGACGAGCGTGGAGATGACCTCGGAGGAGGCGACCTCACCGGCGGCCTGGCCGCCCATGCCGTCGGCGATGGCGAGCAGGCGCGGGCCGGCGTAACCGGAGTCCTCGTTGCCCTCGCGGATCATGCCCTTGTGCGATCCGGCGGCGAAACGCAGAGAAAGACTCATGCGCACCTCGCCCGTCGGCTCGCCAGGCGTTTGTCGCGCCAGCCGGTCTCGAGCCACACTGCCCACCCTCCGGTCGGGAGCCCGTGCCGGTCGCCCGTGGGGACCGCTGCGGCTCGCTCGCTCCGCTCGCTCATTGTCGTACTACTTCCGCAGCTCGATGACGGTCTTGCCGATGCGGATCGGCGCGCCCAGCGGAATCGGTGTCGGGGTGGTGAGCCGGGTCCGGTCGAGATAGGTGCCGTTGGTGGACCCGAGATCCTCGACGATCCACTGGCCGTCTCGATCGGGGTAGATCCTGGCATGCCTGCTGGAGGCGTAGTCGTCGTCCAGCACGATGGTGGAGTCGTGCGCGCGGCCCAGGGTGATCGTCTGGCCCTGGAGGGCGACCGTGGTGCCCGTGAGGGTGCCCTCGGAGACGACCAGCTTCGTGGGCGCCCCCCTGCGCTGGCGGCCGCCCGCCTGCTGGCGCTGCTGCGGCGGCGCCGCAGCCTGGCGCGCCTGCTGGGGACGGGCGTCCGCGGTGCGGCGTGAGCCGCGCTGCGTGACACGCGTCCCGAACAGGTCGCTGCGGATGACCTGGACGGCCACGATCACGAACAGCCACAGAACAGCCAGGAAACCTAGCCGCATGACCGTCAGGGTCAGCTCTGACATTGCCCCCGCTTCACCCTTCGGCTTGCCGGTAAACGATGGTGGTGCTGCCCACGACGATCCGCGAGCCGTCGCGGAGCGTAGCGCGGGTGGTGTGCTGCCCGTCCACCACGATGCCGTTGGTGGACCCGAGATCCTGGATCGTCGAGGGCGTTCCGGTCCGGATCTCACAGTGCCGGCGCGAGACGCCGGGGTCGTCGATCCGCACATCGGCGTCGGTGCTGCGACCCAGCACCAGCGTCGGGCGGGAGATCTGATGGCGTGTGCCGTTGATCTCGATCCAGCGTCGTACGTGCGCGTTCGGCAGGGCGCCCGGAACCGGGGCGCGCTGGCCGGCCGCGGGGCCGGGGCGCCGGTCGCCGGGCATGCCGGGCGGCGGTGCGGCGGGCATGGGCGGGGCGCCCGCCGGCGGGTAGCCGTAGCCACCGCGCGGGGCGCCCTGCTGAGCTGCCGCGGGGCCGGGGGAGCTCTGTGACGTACTCGACGCCAGAGTGCGGCTGCGCACCCGGTACAGACCGGTGTCGAGGTCGTCCGCCTTCTCCAGGTGCACCTTGATCGGGCCCATGAAGGTGTAGCGCTGCTGCTTGGCGTAGTCCCGGACCAGGCCCGACAGCTCGTCGCCGAGCTGGCCCGAGTACGGGCTCAGGCGCTCGAAGTCGGGAGCGCTGAGCTCGACGATGAAGTCGTTGGGGACGACCGTCCGCTCGCGGTTCCAGATCGTCGCGTTGTTGTCGCACTCGCGCTGGAGGGCGCCCGCGATCTCGACGGGCTGGACCTCGGACTTGAACACCTTGGCGAAGGTGCCGTTGACCAGACCTTCGAGACGCTGCTCGAAACGCTTCAGGACTCCCATGGGGCACCTCCTCCGTCATTGTCGCCCTGGTACTGCTTACTGATCGTATCCACGCGTCGGGAAATCGGCTGGTTCCCCTTGTCTGCCCCGTCGATGAGTGTCACCTCTCACACGGATCGTAGAGGCGGCCTGAGAACAGTGTCCCGCACCCGGGGTGCATCAAGGAGGAGTGGGGGCAGGCCGCTCTTCGTTCCCTCTCTGCTCGCCTCGTTCCCTGTTCGCTCCGAGAGGCTCCGAAACAACGGATGTGAATCCACCCTGTGCAGCGTGCTAATCTTCTGCATGTCGCCAGGGGGCAGCACCAAGCCGGTGAAGCACCCGACGACACACCCAATGCGCGGGTGGCGGAATAGGCAGACGCGCTGGATTCAGGTTCCAGTGCCCGCAAGGGCGTGGGGGTTCAACTCCCCCCTCGCGCACCATGAGAAACCGACGAAACGGGTTCTCACCAGAGACGAAAGTCCTGGTGAGGGCCCGTTTCTCGTTGTCCGGGAGCAGGGTGGCCCAGCCGCAGGGTCGATTTACGTGATTTCAACGTGAAAGAGCCCACATCATGGCATGCGTCACGATGCGGGCCCGGATCTTCGTTTGATCTTCAGTGGGTCCGGCCGGCCTTGATCACTAACTGGTCTGGGCGAGGTAGCCGGTAGGTGTCCAGCTGCCCAGTGGCTTGGTGCGGCGTCGGTGATGGGTGCGCCTGCGGGGGCGCCCTCCGTTGAGGGCGAGGGTCTCGACCCAGTTCTTGATCTTCCGGCGGTTTGCGTGGGCGAGCTGGAAGACCAGGAGGATGGTCTGGGCGGCGATGCCGCGGATGCGGCGGGAGCCGGCGGCCTCGATGGCCTCGGCCAGGGGGTTCTTCGCGTAGCCGTTGTAGCCCTCGACGCTGTTCCGGAGCCGGAAGTAGACCTTCTGCCATTCCGCGTCGCCGTACTCCAGGGCCTGCCAGTGCTTGGCGCCTTCGGCCGGAGCGAGAGTGACGCTGCGCTGGCGGCAGACCTTGAGCGGTCCTGCCGGGCTGGGCTCGGGGTCCACGAGCGGAAGATGGATGCCGCGGCCCATGCTGCGCGGTTTGATCGGGCACTGCGCCTTCCCGGCCTCGGCCGGGCACATCACGCGCTGATGGCCTTCCGCGTCCTCGTTCTCCTTGGGCATCAGGCGGTAGGACTTGCGGGCGGCGATCAGCCGGGCCCAGGTCTCGCGGTCGATGCGCTCGTCGTAGAGGTCCTTGGTGGCGTCGATCAGGGGCTGGGGCATGGACGGGCAGTACCAGGTGCCCTCGACGAGGATCGCGCCCTGGGTTTCGGCCTGCTTGCCGAGCTGGTCAACGCGGTAGTCGTAGACCGGTTTGAAGCCGAGGGCCCGGACGGGCAGCTGCCACTCGTCGGGGTCGGAGTTGTTGTACGCGAGGTCACCGGCCAGGAAGCCCGGCTTGTATCCCCGCTCGCGGAGGCGGCTGAGGATCTTGAGACCGTTGTAGGCGGGGCGGTGGCCGGGCTTGTCGAGGGAGACGCCGAGGACGAGGGCGGGCAGTACCTCCGGGTTCGGGGTGTTGTCGTTCAAGAGCACCTGGTCATGGCGGGCATCGCGGGTCACGGCCAGCGCGGCGTCGAAGCCGAACAGGTACTTGGCCCGCTTCTTCAGGGATTGGCGCTTCCCCTTGGTGGAGCGCTTTGCCTGCTTGTCGCTCTTGGCGCGGGCGCGCATGGCGTCTGCGACCGGAATGGTGTCCGGGTCACGGTGGTCGCCGTCGCGCACGTACCAGCCCGCGTCCGGGTCGGTGGCGAGTTCGGGGCCGTTGGTCTTGCGGCCTCTGGAGAAGGTGCGGATGGGTGTGGCGTCCACGGCCAGGGAGCCATCGGACAGCTCGGCGAGAAGGCCCTTCAGGGGGCGTACGGAGGCGTCCAGGACGAACTCGGTGAACAGGGCGAGGCGGTGCTCGCGGGCAGCCAGCGTCTGTGGGTCGGCTGCGGCGGTGAGCCGCTGTGCCTCCTCGCGGGCCAGGCGCTTGTTGGCGGGGAGCGGGGAGGGGTCCATGGCCTCACGCATCGCGTGGAAGAGCCGGCGCACCACGGCGTAACTGGCCTCGAATCCCCGGTCGTCGTCCGGGTAGGGAGGGACGCCCAGATCCTGGCGGGCTTGCGGACTGGTGCTGAAGAAGAGGATGTCGGTGACCCGCTCCAGGACGATCCTTCCCGCGTTCAGTTGGGTGCACAGATGGAGGCCGATCAGCAGGGTCCGGAGACCGAGGTTGCGGGGGCGCCCCTTGCCGAGGTGGACGAACTCCTGGAGCAACGGGACGAGGTCGCTGCTGTCGACCTCCTCAGCAGCGGCCGCGACATCGTCGTCCGAGAGGAGCCGACGCTCCGCTCGCATGGCGAGCAGTCGCTCATGGCGCTCGTTGGACGCCGCAGGGGGAGCGCAGGGACTGGCCATCAGTCGCCTCGCAGAAGTGCGGCAGCCTCGGCGGCGGGGATACCGGCGAGGAACGGCAGAATCCGCGAGAGCCCGTGGAACGTGTCGACCCCAGCGGCCGCGACGATCACAGTGATCGGAACTCGGGCGTTGAAGAGATCGACGAGCCAGGTGGAGCGCAGACGTCCCATCGCCAGTTTCGGGACGCCCTGGCTGGGCTTGGTACGGGCGAGGAAGTTCGTCACCGTGTTGGTGCCTCTGCTGTGACACGCGGGACGGAACAGATAACTGGCCGTGCCAGGGGCTTCGAGCCGCTCGGCGGCCGCTGCCAGGACCGGCTCCCAGCGGCGCCGGGTCAGGATCTCGCGCTCGCGCGGCGGCCGGGTTGCCACGACGACCGGCCCTTGACTGCCGGGTGGCCGCCGGACGTCGTGGACGCGGAGAGGGATGACCTCGGGCGAATCAAGGCCGCAACCGAGACCCAGTGCGAGCAACGTCCGGCATCCCCAGCGGAGTTCGTCGGTGGGCTGGCCGCCGGCCCAGCCCCATAGGTCGGCGATCTCCGTGGCTGTGTAGGGCCGGTTCGGGGAGGCGGCCGAGAGCTTTGCCGGCTTGCCCGTGCGGCACTCGGGGCCGATGACGACCTCGCGCAAACGCAGGAGCCGGGAACGGTAGTTGCCCCGGGTGCCTTCGGATGCCTGCGGGCAACCCACCGCGATGAACCGCTCGATGACCTCTCGCGACAGCCACACCTCCGCACTCGACGGCAGGCCCTCGCCCACGCAGAAGAGCGCCAACTGGGACAGAGCGCTGAGAAGTTCACGCGCCTGGTACGGGACGAGGGGATCGGCGACCAGGACGACACGGCGTACCTCGTCGCCGACGCGGCTCCACCCCGCGGGGGAACCGGCCGGTCGATACGAGTTGATCCGCTGAGTCATCACATGCCGCCAGACCAGCACCCCAGCAGGCGGGGTGCTATTCGAATAACATCTATCCGTAGTGGCGACCGCATGCGACCGGGGAGGACCGGATGGGTCAGACTTCACCTCATGCCTCAAGGAGATGCCCGACGACTGCCGCCGCGCGCCTACTGCGCCGACGGTGTCTGGCCTGAGGCCGTCATGGCGGAGCACCACGGCGCGCGCGTCGCCCAGGCCATGGCTGCCCGGCTCAAGGCCGCCGTCGACGACAAGGGCTGGTCGATCGCACACCTGGCCCGTATCAGTGGCGTCGGTCGTTACACCATCGCCAAGGCGCTCGCCGGTGAGGCGTGGCCGGACCTGCTGACCATTGCCAACCTGGAGAAAGCGCTGGAGTGCGACCTCTGGCCGGGGCGCGACGTGTAAGAGGTGCGGGTCGGGGACGAGGTGCGCAAGGGGCAGCGGTCCGCGGAAGGGCTGTTCGATGCTGAGCACGTGCTGGGTCATCCCTTCGAGCGAAGGGCAGGACCGTATTTCGTCGCGTGCTACCGGCGGCGCTCGGCCGCTCGTAAAATGCAACACGGCGAACTGATCCGGCTCCCTGGAAGGTTCTCGGTTGGGTTCGTCACTGTTGGCCGCCACCTCGGCCTGGACTCCTTGGTGGCGGCCTCTCTCATTTGTCGATTCAGGGCTGGTGCTTTGTCACGTACTGGTAAAAGGCATTCGGAAGCTTGGCCAAGGAGCCGGCCTTGGCCAGTTCGTCCATGGCCACCCGCACACTCTTGACCTTCGCTACTTCGTCAAGAGCGCTGGCCACGTCGGAAACCTTCCAGTGGCGTTGCGGGTCCTGGCCGAGGAGGGCCAGGATGCGGACCTTGCGGGTCGGGGCCTGGAAGCTGCTGGTGGAGCCGGAGTCGGCGTCGGCGTGGTGGTCGTCCGGGGACTTGCGCTGCTCAGGGATGCCGGAGCGGCACCATTCCTCGAACGTGTGCCTGGCCTTCAACAGTTGACGCATGAGCTTCACCTCCTGTCGCACCTTGAAGAGCTCCTGCTGCAATTCAACCTCTCTCTCCTCCAGGAGACGGAGCTGCTCTTCGGGGTCACCGGCCAATTTTTCCCAAGGAATGGTCTCGATCATTTACAGAACCCTACCTATGAGAGGGCATAACTTGCCTTGCCCGCAAGGGGTACTTCACTCGAAGTAGCGACATGATCAATTACCTATGTCGCGAGCGAGTCGAACTGATTCGAATGCTGTCTTTTTCGAGGAAAGGCCTGTCTCTGTGGAGGAACGTTTTTCTGGGGATGCGTGGAAAGCAGGCCTGTAAGCGGGGATATTTCAAGAGCGTGCAGCGGGCTGTCTTCCAGGCGTGCCTTGATATGTAGGGGTGTGAAGGGGGGCGTTGTCCGGCGGGAAGCCAGGGGCATCGGACGGCATAGATGGCGCTGGTGCCTTCGCGTGGCCGTGCGTCGAGCCAGCCCTGTGCGGCATAGGGGGGCGGACGCTAAGGGCCTACGCCGCGATCGGTCCCCCGTGAGGGGAGAGAGCCGTTACCCGGTGTAGGAGGGGAGGCAAGGCCGTTGCCGCTTGTATGGCTCGGACGGGTAACAGGCGGATGGCCTCGACAGTGGGCGGCATGCACAGCACGACCCCTGCTCGCTGTGGCAGGCAGGAGTACAGCCCTGTCTGGCACAGAGTGCGCCTGGATCGATGGAAAAGGGCTCTCCCCCTGGCTGCAGTTGGCGCGAAGGGAGAGGTAAGTGCGCACAGGCACGGGGTGCAGGGCTGTTGCGGCCCTGTGCGGCCCAGACGAAGCTCGGCTTGTCGCCGTAGGGAGACAGGGGATGGCCCCGCAGCCCGTACGAGCCAGGGGTAACTCGGGTTATGCAGCTACCCAGGATTGCCAGGCCTGTCGCGTCAACGCGGTTGGCGAGGACCGGCCGGCCCCGGGCAAGGGCGTCGGGGCCGCGCACTTCAGCGGCTATCGATTGCCACGTGCTCCTCGGCACCACGTCGGCCAGGACGCCCGACACCTGTGCCGAGTGCAAGGACGACAGCCATTCCTGACACGGCGGAAAGCCCGGCGAAGAGGGTCGGATAGCCGCCGAGTGCGTCGGCTGCGGCGGCACCGGCCCACGGTGCGATCGCTGCCGCGACCATGACAGGTGCGCCGAGAAGGCCGGAGAGATGCCCGTATGCGCTGGTCCCCCAGCGGTCCGACACAGCGGTCGCCTGGAGGAGGGTGAGGTTGCCGCGTACGACTCCGGCCAGCACGGCGAGGATGATCAGCAGCGGGATCGGCCCGGGGACCAGGGCGAAGGCCGCAGTGGTCGCGCCGCCCGCTGCGATCAGGGCAGTGGTGCGTGCGGCAACGCCGGTCCTGCCGGCCAGGGCGGCGTACAGCGTCCGTCCGAGGGTCTGTCCGGCGCCGCCGAGGCCCAGGGCCCAGGCGGCAGTTGTCGCGTCTGCGCCGCGTTCGGTCAGCAGGGGGACCAGGCCGAAGACGACGGCACTCATGGCGAAGCCGGAGAGGGTGAAGGCGGCGGCCAAGAGACCGAAGGGGCGCGTGCGGGTCACGCGCCGGCCGTCGGAGATGTGCGGGGTGGCGGCAGTCGGTGCCGGCGGCCACGGGGCGCGCAGCGCGAGGGCGTGGGCAGGGATGGTTACGGCGGCCAGGATGGCGGCGAGTACGACGTAGGTGGCGCGCCAGCTGAGGTGCTCGGCGAGGGCTGCGGTGAGTGGGGCGAAGACGGTGCTGGCGAGGCCGCCGGCGAGCGTGATGACGGTGAGGGCGCGTACCCGGGCGGTGCCCCACCAGCGGGTGACGGCTGCGAAGGCCGGTTGGTAGAACGTCGCCGCCATGGCGGCACCGGCTGCGATCCACGCGGCGAAGAACACCGCGAGGTTCGAGGCGGTGGCGACGGCCAGGATCGAAAGGGTCGCGAGAACGGAGCCGGCGGTCATGACGGCGTGCGGGCCGCGGCGGTCGAGGATGCGGCCGACCGGGATCCCAGCGGCTGCCGAAATCAGCAGGGCCACGGAGAAGGCACCGGTCGTCGCGCCCGCAGACCATCCGGTCTCCGCGGTGATGCGCGGCAGGAGGACCGGGAAGGCGTAGTAGACGATTCCCCAACTGGTGATCTGGGTGGCGCAGAGCGCGGGCAGGACAGCGCGAGGCCGCGACCGGTCCCCTGTCCCGGTCGCGGCCTCTTGGGTGCGAAGGCTGGTCATCGCAGGTTCAGCAGCAGCCGCCGGCGGTGACAGGGGCCCCCGCATCGGTGTCGGCGGTGGTCCCCCGGCTGGTGCAACATGTGCTGCCCTGTTGCTTGGTCAGATTGTCGGCGTCGGCCTTGACGACGTACACCTCCCATGGCTCCTGGCCGGGCCCGTGGACCCAGACCTTGTCCTGGAGGGCGTAGCAGCAGCTGGTGTCGTTCTCCTCCGCTGTCGCCAGGCCTGCCTCGCTCAGGCGGGTGGCGGCCGCGTGGACGGCCTCGGTGCTTTCGACTTCTACGCCGAGGTGGTCCATCCGGGTGTCTTCGCCCTGGCCTTCGATGAGGACGAGCTTGAGCGGGGGCTCGGTGATGGCGAAGTTGGCATAGCCGTCACGGAGCTTGGCAGGCTCGGTGCCGAAGAGCTTTGTGTAGAAGGCGACGGATGCAGCCAGGTCGGGGACGCGCAGGGCGAGCTGTATGCGGGACATGGCGGTCCTCCTGCTGGGGTGGGTGGGTGAGCGTCAGCAGCCGCCGGAGGTGGCCGGGGCGCCGACGCCGATCTGGAGGGTTGCCGGGGCCGCGCAGCAGCCGCCTCCGGCCTGCGCGGTCTCGGGCTCGTCGAACAGCCCAGCCCCTCCGCACACGCCGGTCTCGGGGAGCGTCAGCTCGACGCGCTCGGCGGCCTCCTGGTCCCCGGCCAGAGACGCGGCGATGGAACGGACCTGCTCGTAGCCGGTCCTCGCGAGGAAGGTCGGCGCGCGGCCGTAGGACTTCATGCCGACGAGGTAGACGCCCTGCTCGGGGTGGGAGAGCTCGTTCACTCCGTGCGGGTACACCGTGCCGCAGGAGTGCTGGTTGGGGTCGATCAGCGGGGCCAGCTCGACGGGAGCCTGGAGCCGCTCGTCGAGGCCGAGACGCAGCTCGTCCAGGAAGGACAGGTCGGGGCGGAAGCCGGTGAGGACGATGACCTCGTCGACCGCGTCGAGGCGTCGGCCGTCCTCGGCAACCAGGACCAGCTGTTCGCCGTCCTTTTCCACTGCTGCCGTGCGGAAGCCGGTGACCGCGTCGGCGTACCCGTTGTCCACGGCCGCCTTGGCCGCCAGGCCCAGCGCGCCGCGGGCGGGGAGCTGGTCGGCTTCGCCGCCGCCGAAGGTGGAGCCGCTGATGCCGCGGCGCAGGATCCAGACCCCGTGGGTGCCGGGCTCGTCCTTGGCCAGGTCCGCGAGGTACGCGAGAGCTGTGAAGGCGGAGGCGCCGGAGCCGATGACGGCGGTGCGCTTGCCCGCGTAACGGGCGCGGACGGCGGGGTCCTTGAGGTCGGGGACCCGGTAGGAGATCCGGTCGGCCGCCGTGCGCTCGCCGAGTGCGGGAAGTCCGTTGCCGCCGAGCGGGCTCGGCGTGGACCAGGTGCCGGAGGCGTCGATGACCGCGCGGGCGGGGAGGCGCTCCTCGGTGCCGTCGGCGCTGCGCACCTGCACGACGAAGGGCTGCTGCTCACGGTCCGCGTCGACGATGCGGTCACGGCCGAGACGGGAAACACCCGTGACCTCGGCTCCGTAGCGGACCTTGTCGCCGAGGACGTCGGCCAGCGGCTGAAGGTAACGCTCGGCCCAGTCACCCCCCGTGGGGTACGTGGCCCCGTCGGGCGCCGTCCAGCCGGTGGGAGCGAGGAGCTTCTCGGCCGCCGGGTCGACGAGCTCGGCCCAGGTCGAGAACAGCCGGACGTGGCTCCACTCGCGCACCGCGCTGCCCGCGGCCGTTCCGGCCTCCAGGACCAGCGGCTCGATGCCGCGGTCGACGAGGTGGGCAGCAGCGGCCAGGCCGATCGGCCCGGAGCCGATGACGACGACGGGAAGCGGGGAGGACTGCGCGTTCATGGGTCTGGGCCTCTTTCTTGGCGTGGGTGAGTCAGGCGCGGAAGCCGGCGGTGAGCATCGACTGCTCAAGGCGGGAGCGGTGAGCCGCCGTGCGGCAGGCCTGGTCGCACACCTGGGAGCAGCTGTCACAGAACTCCGCCATGGAGGGACGCCGGGACGCGACGCCGGCCAGAGCGGCACGCACCTGAGTCAGCAGGGAGGCCATCCGAACTCCTTGGTTTGAGATCTGTCGATGTCTTGTGTGATCAGCATGGCACCTGTTTCGATGTGCGTCAACATAGACATTCATCAAATCTGGAGGGATGGCGATGGAGCACGTAGAGGTCGCGGTGATCGGCGCCGACAGTCGGGGCTCACCGCGGCAGGAGCCCTGCGTGAGCAGGGGATCGAGCCGGTGATCCTCGAGGCATCGGACCAGCTGGCCGGGGCGTGGCCGCACTACTACGACAGCCTCACCCTGTTCTCCCCCGCACGGTTCAGCGCCTTCCCGGATGCACCCTTCGCCGGCGACTGCGACCGCTACCCGCGCAGGGACGAGGTCGTCGACTATCTGACCCGCTACGCGGAGCGGCTGGGCGTCGAGATCCGTACCAACACACGGGTCGAAGCTGTCGAGAAGGCGGACGGCGCCTTCGTCGTGCGCACCGCGGACGGCCGCACCCTCACCTCGGTAGGAATCGTCGCGGCCACGGGAGCCTCCGGCAATCCGGTGCGGCCCGCCTTCCCCGGGCAGGAGGGGTTCACCGGCGAGCTCCTGCATGTCGCCGACTATCGCGAGCCCAAGGCGTACGCAGGCAAGCGTGTCGTCGTCGTGGCGGCGGCAACTCAGCCGTCCAGGTCGGCTACGAACTCGCGCTGACGGCCGAGGTGACGCTTGCGAGCCGGGCCCCCATCCGGTTCCTGCCGCAGCTGCGGGACGGCAAGGACATCCACCACTGGCTGACCGGTGCGGGCTTCGACCACCTGCCTCCTGAGTGGCTCGTGCACTTCGTCGGCGGCACGCTCGTCCTCGATGACGGCCGGTACCGGGCCGCCATCGAGACGGGCTCGTTGGAACGACGGCCGATGTTCACCGCGCTGGACGGTGATGCTGTCGTGTGGGACGACGGCACCAGGGAGCCCGTCGACGTGGTGTTGCTCGCCACGGGCTACCGGCCGAATCTCGGGTACCTGCAGCCGCTCGGCGCCCTCGGTCCGGATGGTTCGCCCCTCCACAGCGGCGGGATCTCCCTCACGCATCCCGGGGTGGTCTACCTCGGGCTGGAGTTCCAGCGATCATTCGCCTCCAACACCCTGCGGGGGGTGACCGGGGACGCGGAGTACGTGATTCCTCCGCTGGCTGCCTTCGTCCGGAAGGCCCCGGCCGCGGCCGGACTCTGAGCCGATGACGGTGTCCCGGTTGTCGAGGCACCCCTCGCCCATTGATTCGACATGTGTCAACATAGGCACATGTCGAATGCGCAGGTGTTGCCGCTGCTGGAGTCGGAGGTCGAGCCCTGCTGCCCGCCGCTGACCGAGCGGCCCTTCACTGCGGACGAGGCGGTGCGCACAGCAGCCATGTTCAAGGCGCTGGGCGACCCGGTCCGGCTGCGGCTGTTCTCGGCCGTCGCCTCGCACCAGGGCGGTGAGGCGTGCGTCTGCGACATCTCCGACGTCGGCGTCTCGCAGCCCACTGTCAGCCACCACCTGAAGAAGCTCAAGGAAGCGGGCCTGCTCACCTCCGAGCGGCGCGGCACCTGGGTCTACTACCGGGTGGAGCCGTCAGTCCTCGCAGCCATGGGTCACATCCTCGGCCGGTACGCCGCCTGACCGTCGGGGCTTGAGCGATCGACCGGCGTCTGGCGGAGCTCCGCGCGACCCGTACGGCACTACGGGCTCTGGCCCAGCGGGCGGCCGCAATCGACCCAGACACCTGCGCCGAGGGCGAAATCTGCAGCATCGTCACCGCCCCGGCCCCGGCCCCGGCCAATGCCGCACCGCCGGGCCCGGCAGTGTGCTGAGCAGGGCCGGGACCCCCGGGGGACGACTTGCATCCGGTACCTAGGTACAGGTTTACCGTCGGAGATGTCCCCACCAGCGGGGACCTGACGACGGGAGTGAGCACGATGAGCGATCTGGATTGGGTGCCGCAGTCCTGCACGCTGCCCACCGAGGAGCGGCCCCTGCGGGTCGCCGAGTGGGATGCGCTGTTCGCCGAGCGGCTGACCGCACTGTCCCGTCCCCAGCCGCTGCGTCTGCGCCTCGACCTGGCCGACGGACCGAGCGTCGAGGACCGGGTTCGTGACCTGGTGGAGCGCGAGGGCGGCTGCTGCTCGTTCTTCACCTTCACCATCACCCCCGGCCAGGAACGGATCCACTTGGACATCTCGGTGGACGCGGCACACGAGACGGTTCTGGAGGCCATCGCCGCGCGCACCGGTTTCGCCGGGGAGCCACGGTGATGGCGGGCCTGCGTAGTGGTCAGGTCGCCGAGGCGGCCGGGGTGAACATCCAGACGCTGCGCTACTACGAACGGCGCGGCCTGCTCCCCGAGCCGGAACGCAGCTTGGGCGGTCACCGCCTGTACGGGGGTGAGGCGGTGACCACGCTGCGCGTGATCAAAGCCGCCCAGCGGCTGGGCTTCACGTTGGATGAGGTCGCCGAGCTGCTGGAGGCCGGCCGCCACCGCCACGGCCGCCCGGTGGCCGGGCTGCAGGAGCGCGCGGCCACCAAGCTCGCCGAGGTCGACGCGAAGATCGCGGACCTGACCACTATCCGCACCGCGCTTGCCGCGGCTGTCGAGGCGGGCTGCGACGACCTGACCGTCTGTGCCTCCAGTGCCTGCTGTCCCATCCCCTTCACCGATCTCGCCGAGGAGAACCGCCATGCCGGACCCTGCTGCTGACCCGCGCCCGCAAAAGACCCCGAAGGCGCTCGCGGGCCTGGCCGCACTGGCCTGCGTGGCGTGCTGCGCACTGCCCGTCCTGATCACCGCGGGCGTTCTGGGCGCCGGTGCCGGGGCGGTGGTGGGCTGGCTGCCTGCCCTCGCCGTCGTCCTGGCCGTGCTCGCCGGCGGGACCTGGTGGCTCGGACAGCGCCGCCGCTCCTGCTCCTGCGGGCCGAAGACCGCAGGCGAGGGTGGATGCGGCTGCAAGGCGTCCACCAACCCTGTGAAGATCGCCAGCACCGGCCGCCGATAGGGTCGCCTGCACGGTTGTCGCTACGACCTGGCAGATGCATCCTCAGCTGCACCGCCGGGTTCCCGCGGCGGATCAGCTCCTCCGAGATCCCGAACGGGGCGAGAGCCTCCAGCGTGCGCGGTTGGATCGCGAGCGCGCGTGACTCGCTGGCCCGGCCCAGATGCAGGTCGACGATGCGGAACCTGGCCCCATGCGCCTGCAGTTGAGCCGCGAGGGCCAGACCGGTCGGGCCGGCACCTACGACCAGAACGTCGAGCGGTGGCTCGGCACTCATGACAGCAGTGTGCCGCGTCAGCTGCTGGTCGCCCAGCAAGCGACATGGCGACAACAGATGTTCGTCGGTTCGTCACCCCAGAGCCAGGTACATAGGCAAGCATCTATGTACCTGCCTTTCGGAGAGGACCAACTGGTGCAGCATCAAAGGGCGAACCGCAGACGTCTGCTTTCCGTGTGCGCCACCGCCGCGGCGGGCGTCATGCTCGTGTCGGCCTGCGGTATCGGTGGCGAAGCGGACGACGCGCCGCCCACCGCCACGTCGAGCGGCATCGCCTGCGCCAAGGAAGGCAAGCTGGCGGCCTCCGGTTCGACCGCGCAGCAGAACGCGATGAAGTACTGGATCGGGCAGTACCAACTGGCCTGCCCCGGCGTGCAGATCCGCTATGTGCCCATCGGGTCCGGCGGCGGCGTCGCGCAGTTCCTGCGGGGAGCGACGGTGATCGGCGGAACGGACACCCCGCTCACGGAGGAAGAGTTCGAGATCACTCGTGAGGTGTGTCCCGGTGGGAGGGCCATCGACCTGCCCATGGTCGGCGGCCCGATCGCCATCGGCTACAACCTCGACGGCGTGGAGGACCTGGTCCTCGACGCTCCGACCCTCGCGAAGATCTTCGACTCGCAGATCACCACGTGGAACGACGAGGAAATCCAGCGCCTGAATCCCGGCGTCCAGCTGCCGGCGACCGAAATCACCGCCGTGCACCGCTCCGACGGCTCGGGCACCACGCAGAACTTCAATGCCTATCTCGCCGAGGCGGCGCCGGCCGAGTGGCCGTACCCGAAGGAGAAGGCGTGGCAGGCCAAGGGCGGCCACTCCGCCGCCGGATCCGACGGGATCGTCTCGGCTGTGCGCGGTACGGACGGTGCGATCGGCTATTTCGAACTGTCCTTCGCCAAGGCGGAGAACATCCCGACCGTCAGGTTGGACACCGGCGCACCGGAGCCAGTGGTCGTCTCCGCGCAGTCCGCGTCGGCAGGCATCGCCGCGGCCCAGGTCGCCGGCAGCGGCAAGGACATGACGCTGGAGTTCGACTACCGGACCAAGGCCCCCGGGGCGTATCCGATCGTGCTCGTCACGTACGAGATCGTCTGCGCCACCGGTAACCGCCCGGACGTCCTGCCCGCGCTCAAGTCCTTCCTCACCTACACGGCAAGCGAGGAAGGACAGAAGGATCTTTCCCGGATCCACTACGCCCCGCTGCCGGACAGGGTGGCCGCCAGGGTTCGACACGTGGTGAGCACTCTCTCGTGAGCCCCCGAGAGCCATCGCCAGGCTGCGGAGTTACGCCCCCGAGCTGAGTAGCGCCGCTATCTCGCGTGCTGCTTCGCGGGCGGGGCGGCCGACGCCGATCAGGGTGGCGGAGGCCGGCCCGGTCCAGTCGCCGTAGCCGAGCAGGTGCAGGCGGGGCTCGGCCACGGCGCGGGTGCCGTCGGTGGCGATGCGGCCGCGCGTCCCCCTCAGCCCCAGCGGGGCGAGATGCGAGAGCGCGGGGCGGAAGCCGGTGCACCAGATGATCGCGTCCGCCTCCGCACGGGTCCCGTCCGCCCATTCGACCCCTCGCTGGGTGAGGCGCACGAACATGGGCGCGGCCCTGAGCAGACCGGCGTCGCGGGCTCCGCGTACGGGCGGTACGGCGACGATGTCGCCGAGCGAGGCGACACCGCCGACGTCGGTGCGGCCTTCGTCGAGGGCGCGGCGGCGTGCGGTGGCGACGTCGAAGAGGACACGGCCGTCGATGTCGTCGGCGAGGTACCGGGGCGGGCGTTGCGTCACCCAGGTCAGTTCCGCCTCGTACGCGAGGTCCGCGGCGATCTGCGCGCCTGAGTTGCCCCCGCCGACCACGACCACCCGCTGACCGGAGAAGTCCTGCGGCCGGCGGTACGCCGCGGTGTGGAGTTGTGCGCCGGAGAACCGGTCGCCGCCGGGCAGCGCGGGCAGGAAGGGTCGCGACCAGCTGCCGGTGGCGCTGACGACTGCGCGGGCCTGCCACTCGCCGCAGTCGGTCATGACCCGCAGACCCGGTCCGTCGCGATGGACGCTCCGCACCTCGACACCGTGCTGGACGGGCAGTTCGTAGCGTTTCTCGTAGTCGGCGAGGTATTCGACGACGTGCTGCGCGTCGGGGTAGGTCTCGCCCTCCTGCGGGTGCATGAGGCGGCCGGGCAGCGAGGAGTACGCGGCCGGGGAGAACAGGCGCAGCGAGTCCCACGTGTGCTGCCAGGCGCCGCCGGGCGTGGACTGGGCGTCGAGAACGACGAAGTCCTGGCCCTGGCGGCGCAGGTGGTAGCCGGCGGCGAGCCCTGCTTGGCCGCCGCCGACCACCACCACGTCGACGCGTTGCGTCATGAACCCAGCCGGGCGGCCGTGAACCTCTTGCGCCAGGCCAGGGACACGTAGACCAGCGCCACGAGGACGGGGACCTCGATGAGGGGGCCGACCACGCCCGACAGGGCCTGGCCGGAGGTCACGCCGAAGGTGGCGATGGCGACGGCGATGGCGAGCTCGAAGTTGTTGCCCGCCGCGGTGAACGCCAGTGTCGTCGTGCGCTCGTAGTTCAGGCCGATCATCTTGCCCAGCAGGAAGGTGCCGAACCACATGACCGCGAAGTACACCAGCAGCGGCAGCGCGATGCGGGCGACGTCGAGCGGCTGCGAGGTGATCGTCTTCCCCTGCAGAGCGAAGAGGATGACGATCGTGAAGAGCAGGCCGTACAGCGCCCACGGGCCGATCTTCGGCAGGAAGGTGCTCTCGTAGGACTCGCGGCCGAGCTTCTTCTCGCCGATGCGGCGGGTCAGGAAGCCGGCCAGCAGCGGCACGCCCAGGAAGATGACGACGTTCAGCGCGATCTTCCACATCGAGATGTCGAGGCTCTCGCCGTCGCCGAGGCCCAGCCAGCCGGGCAGCAGGTCGAGGTAGAACCACCCGAGGACACCAAAGGCGATGACCTGGAAGACGGAGTTGAGGGCGACGAGGACGGCGGCGGCTTCGCGGTCGCCGCACGCGAGGTCGTTCCAAATGATGACCATGGCGATGCAGCGGGCGAGACCGACGATGATCAGGCCGGTGCGGTATTCGGGCAGGTCCGGCAGGAAGATCCACGCCAGCGCGAACATCACCGCCGGGCCGAGGACCCAGTTGATGACCAGCGACGACACCATGAGCTTCTTGTCGCCGGTGACCGCGTCGAGCTTGTCGTAGCGGACCTTCGCCAGCACCGGGTACATCATGATCAGCAGGCCGACGGCGATCGGGAGCGAGATGCCGCCGATCTCGACCTTGGCCAGGGCGTCGTTGAGACCGGGGATCAGGCGGCCCAGGCCCAGGCCGAGGCCCATGGCGAGCAGGATCCAGACGGCGAGGAAGCGGTCGAGCGTCGAAAGCTTCGCGACGACCGAGGTCTCCTCGGTCGTCGCGGGTGCTTCGGTGCGGGTCACGGACAGGCCCTCTTGTTCTCTGCGGCGGTACGGGCGGACTCGGCCAGGTCGGCGAACTGGCCGGCAACGGAAGCGATGACGTCGGGGCGCAGCTTGTAGTAGGTGAAGCGGCCGCACGGCTCGGTCTCCACGACCCCGGCCTCGCGCAGAACTCTCAGATGGTTGGAGAGATTGGTCTGCTTGGCACCCGTCTCCTCCACGAGGTGGGTGGTGCAGAGCATCTCCCGGGCGAGCAGGGTCACGATCCGGAGCCGCAGGGGATCACCCAGGACTCGGATCAGCTCAGTGTCGACTGACGTCATCATGTACTGATACTCTCACATCAGTGGTGGATGACACCACCGGGTACTGAAGTCATTCGTGCCTGATGTCGTCGTGAGACAAGAGAGACCCTCTGATGTCCGAGAAGCCCTCCGTCCTGTTCGTCTGTGTCCACAACGCCGGCCGCTCCCAGATGGCCGCCGCGTGGCTGACCCACCTGGCCGGGGACCGTGTCGAGGTCCGCTCCGCCGGCTCCGCCCCGGCTGACCAGGTCAACCCGGCCGCGGTCGAGGCCATGCGCGAGGTCGGCATCGACATCTCCGCCGAGACGCCGAAGATCCTCACCGTCGACGCGGTCAAGGAGTCGGACGTCTGCATCACGATGGGCTGCGGCGACACCTGCCCCGTCTTCCCCGGCAAGCGCTACCTGGACTGGCAGCTGGAGGACCCGGCCGGCCAGGGCGTGGAGGCCGTCCGCCCGATCCGCGACGAGATCAAGAAGCTCGTCGAGGGCCTGATCGAGGAGATCGCCCCGGAGAAGACCGCATGAGCGAGATCCGGAACGTCATCGTCATAGGCTCCGGACCTGCCGGCTACACCGCCGCGCTCTACGCGGCTCGCGCCCAGCTCGAACCCCTGGTCTTCGGTGGCGCGATCTTCGTAGGCGGCTCGCTCACGACCACCACTGAGGTCGAGAACTTCCCCGGCTTCCCCGAGGGCATCGACGGCCCGGTTCTCATGGAGAACATGCGGGCGCAGGCCGAGCGGTTCGGCGCCGAGATCGTGGAGGACGACATCGTCTCCGTCGACCTCACCGGTGACATCAAGGAGGTCACCGACTCGGCCGGCACCGTCCACCGGGCCAGGGCCGTGATCGTGGCCACCGGTTCCGGCTACCGCAAGCTCGGGCTGCCGAACGAGGAGGAGCTGTCCGGGCGGGGCGTGTCCTGGTGCGCCACGTGCGACGGATTCTTCTTCCGCGACCGCGACATCGTCGTGGTCGGCGGCGGCGACACCGCGATGGAGGAAGCCACCTTCCTCACCCGCTTCGCCCGCTCCGTGACCGTCGTGCACCGGCGCTCCACCCTGCGGGCCTCGCAGGTCATGCAGAACCGGGCGTTCGCCGACGAAAAGATCTCCTTCGCGTTCGACAGCGAGATCGCGGAGATCAAGGAGGAGGGCGGCATGCTCTCCGGCCTCGTCCTGCGCGACACGCTCACCGGTAAGACCCGGGACATCGACGCCACCGGCCTGTTCATCGCCATCGGCCACGACCCGCGCACCGAGATCTTCCGGGGCCAGCTCGACCTGGACGACGAGGGCTACCTGAAGGTTCAGTCCCCCTCGACCCGCACGAACATCCCCGGCGTCTTCGGCGCGGGCGATGTCGTCGACCACACCTACCGCCAGGCCATCACCGCCGCCGGGTCCGGCTGCGCCGCCGCCCTGGACGCGGAGCGTTACCTCGCCGCCCTCGCGCACGAGGAGAACGCGGAACCGGAGAAGACCCCGGTCGCCGTCAGCGCCTGAGCATCTCGGAAGGAGGCCGCGATGGCCCTCAAGAACGTGACCGACGACTCGTTCGAGTCGGACGTCCTCACCAGCGACAAGCCCGTTCTCGTCGACTTCTGGGCAGCATGGTGCGGGCCCTGCCGCCAGCTGGCTCCCTCGCTGGAAGCCATCGCTGCCGAACACGGCGAGAAGATCGAGATCGTCAAACTGAACATCGACGAGAACCCGGCCACCGCGGCGAACTACGGCGTGATGTCCATTCCCACGATGAACGTCTACGTCGGCGGCAAGGTCGTCCAGACCATCGTCGGCGCCAAGCCCAAGGCGGCCCTGGAGCGCGAGCTCGAGGAATTCCTCACCAACTGAACAGCGCCGCGGGGCAACGACCCTCCACGAGCGATCATCGGCTCCCATGCCGCTGCGGTTCACCGGCAGCGCGCGGGGAGCCGGTTTCATCTGCCAGGCAGTGGCGCCGGGCCACGCGGAGGCAGGTCCGCCGAGAACGCATGGCGTCTCGGCATACGGCGTCGGCCGGGTCAGACAGTCACGGGCTCGAGGATGTCCCGGATCCGCCGGAGACCCTCGTGATTCACCGAGAACCAGGCCCAGGTCCCTCGCCGCTCACGGCTGAGCAGGCCCGCATCGGTCATGATCTTCAGGTGGTGGCTGACCGTGGGCTGGCGCAGCCCGAGGCAGTCGGTCAGGTCGCACACGCACGCTTCGCCGGCGGGGGCGCGCTCAATCAGCCGCAGGATTTGCAGCCGGGTGGGGTCGGCTATGGCCTTGAGTGTGGCGGCCATGCGCTCGGCTTCTTCGCGGTCGATCAGCAGGCAGGACAGGTGTGAGCCGCAGGTGCCCGCTTCCTCCTCCGGGACCGTCTCCGTCGCCTCGTATGCAGTGATAGCCATCTATTCACCTTAAGCGCGGAGCGATGCCGCCCCCGGCTCCGAGCGGCCCCACCACCCCGAATTCACCGACCGTTCACTTTCGCTCGCGCGTGTATCCCGAAACATAGATGGACACCTATGATGGGTTCGGCCTGCGGGAAGGTACGCCATGAACGAGCATCCATCGCTTGGTCCTGCCACACCGCCGCTGCGCGACACCGGCGCTGTGCTCGCACGCATCGCCGCCCGGCTCGCGGCTCGCCACAGCCGAGCCTTCTCCCAGGCCACCGTCGCGCAGTACGTGAACGAGTGCGCCGCCCTGCTGAACAGCGGCTCCCGTACGAACCGGCACCTGCCCGTCCTCATCGAACGGTTCGCGGACCACCGACTGCGCGCTCTGGCGCGTGCCCGGGGCATCACCGCCAAGTCCGTCCCCGCCGTCCTGTTCGTCTGCACCGAGAACGCGGGACGGTCCCAGCTGGCCGGTGCGCTGCTGCGCCGCCACGCCCACGGAGCGGTCGTCGCCATGACGGCAGGGTCCGGGCCGGTCACCGACATCTCACCCGTCGTGCTCCGGCTGCTCGCGGAGCAGGGCCTCGACATCGGCGAGGAGTTCCCCAAGCCGCTGACGTCGGAAGCCGTTGACGCCGCGGATGTCGTGGTGACCCTCGGCTGCGGCGACGCCTGCCCGGTGCGGGCGGGCCGCCGCTACCTGGACTGGGACCTCCCGGACCTGAGCGGCCTGGACATCGAAAGCGCGCGCTCCGTGCGGGACACGCTCGAGGCGCGTGTGCAGCGACTGGTGGCTGAACTGGTGCCGACTGAAGAATCGACCGACTGAGTCGCTGTCTGCGACGTAAGCCTCGCGGTACCTCGGAACTGTGATCGACGAGGCCGTGCGCCGGCTCGCGGCGGGGGCTGAGGGTCGCACGACGCCGTGAGCAGGCGTCCCGGACCGCAGGGGAATGGACCGGCCGGCGGGGCACCGCCATGCAGCCCGCCGGCCGGCGTCTGAGGGACGCGCACCCGTTACGAGTCCGCGTCGGTGAGGCAGAGGGAGATCAGCGTGCGCGCCTCTGCCAGGGTCCGGGCGGTGATGATCTCCATCAGAGTCCGTGAGTCGGTGGTGAACGTCTGCCAGCACGTCTGACCGGCGGACTGGAATCGGACGCGGACTTTCGCCGAGTACCAGCGCTTGCGGTGGAAGAGCGTGCCGACCGTGGGTATGTGGTGCCGCCCATGGACGGCGCCCCACCGCGGATATCGCGTGGCCCACGCCGGCAGGTCGATGTACGAGTCCTCCTCCGGCCCCTCAGCCACGCCCCGCCCCTGTCTTACGCCGTGGGCGTCGGGCTCGACGGCTCCGCGTGTGCCACCGCGGGGCACGAGGAGCCGCACTCCAGGCGGTACCCCATCCCGCGGATCGCGTCGATGGTGCAGCAGCTGCCCGGGCCTTCCCTCAGGCGATTGCGCACGCGGCGCACGTGCACCGTGAGCGTGTTGCTGTCGAGCGACTCGGTTCCCCACAGGGCGCGGGTGAGCTCGCTCCTGGACACCAGACGGTTGGCGTTCTCCATGAGGTAGCGCAGGAGCATGAATTCACGCACCGGCAACTGGAGCGAGCGTCCTTGGACGTAGACGTGAAACCCTGCGGGATCAAGCTCGATGTCACCGACGACCAGGGTGTCCTGTGAATCGTCGCCCCGGGTCAGGCTGTTGAGGAGCGGGAGCACCTCCTCGACGCGGTAGGGCCGGGCCACGGAGGCCACCGCGCCTGCGGCGAGAGCTGCGGTGGCTTCCTCCGCCCCGTCCGGACCGGTGCCGACGATGACGGGCACGGGGCTGAGGCGTCCGATGAGCCGGGTGACCTCGGCGGCTCCGACCACGGGCAGCGGCGCGCCGAGCAGAACGGCGGAGGGGTGCTGGGCCCCGACGTGCAGCAGGGCCTCGGCTCCGTCGTGACAGGTGATCACGGTGACGCCGGCAGCCGCGAAGCGTGCCATGGCCCTGGCTGCCAGCTTCTCGTCGGGTTCGGCCAGCAGGAGCGCCGGCTGCTTGCTCTCTTCTGCGCTGTCCACATCCGAGACGGGGGTGGTGCGCGGTGATCGCTGTGCGTCGGGGTTCACCCGGGTGACTCCTTCACGTGGTGCGCGCAAAGGGACGGACGTGGACGGAGGCATGTCAGCCGAAGCGGCCCGAGATGTAGTCCTCGGTGCGCTGGTCGGAGGGGTTGCCGAAGATGCGCTCGGTCTCGTCGTACTCGACGAGACGGCCGTGCCGCACGCCTTGGTCGTCGACGTCCGCGGTGAAGAAGGCGGTTCGGTCGGACACGCGAGCGGCCTGCTGCATGTTGTGGGTGACGACGATGATCGTGAACTCCTGGGCGAGGTGCTCCATGAGGTCCTCGATCTTCGCGGTGGCGATCGGGTCCAGGGCCGAGCAGGGCTCGTCCATCAGGATGACCTCGGGCTTGACCGCGATGGTGCGGGCGATGCACAGCCGCTGCTGCTGGCCACCGGACAGGGCCAGGGCGGAGGTCTTCAGCTTGTCCTTGACCTCGTCCCACAGCGCGGCGTGGGTCAGCGTCTCCTCGACGAGGTCGTCGAGGTTGCCCTTGAAGCCGCCGACGCGGGGCCCGTAGGCGATGTTGTCGTAGATCGACTTCGGGAAGGGGTTGGGCTTCTGGAAGACCATGCCGATCCTGCGGCGGACCTCGATGGGATCGACGTCGCGCCCGTACAGGTCCTCGTTGTGGTAGTGGACCTTGCCCTCCACACGGGCCGTCGGGACCAGGTCGTTCATGCGGTTGAAGCAGCGCAGAACGGTCGACTTGCCACATCCCGAGGGGCCGATCATCGCGGTGATCTGGCGGTGCCCGATGGTCATGTTGACGTCGCGGACGGCCTCGTGGTCGCCGTAGAAGACGGACAGGCCGCCGACTTCGAAGACAGGGCTGACCAGGGACGGGGCGCTACGGAAGGCGACTTGCGGGGTCCTGGTTCCGCCGGCGGCGTCGGAGGGAGGGGTCATGGCGGTCTCCTGCGGATTCGGAGAGTCGGCGGACGGTTCGAGGTGTTCGGTCGCGGAGGTCATGGCGGTCACCAGGTGCGGGAGTAGCGGTTGCGCAGCCAGATCGCCAGGGAGTTCATCGCGAGCAGGATGGCCAGGAGAATGACGATCGCGGCGGAGGCGAGGGAGACGAACTCGGCTCGGGACTGACTGATCCAGTTGAAGATCTGGATGGGCAGGACGGTGAACTGGCTCTGCACGCCGGTGGGGTTGAACGTGATGAACGTCAGACCGCCGAGCAGCAGCAGTGGTGCCGCCTCACCGATGGCGCGGGAGAGAGCCAGGATCGAGCCGGTGGCCATGCCGGGCACGGCGGCCGGCAGCACCTGGCGCCAGATGGTCTGCCACTGGGTGGCGCCCAGCGCGAGGGACGCCTGACGGATCGACTGCGGCACGGCGCGGATCGCCTCACGGGAGGAGATGATCACCACGGGCAGCACCAGCAGCGACAGCGTCAGCGACGCCGTCAGAACGGTCTGCCCGAAGCCCAGGCCGCGGGAGATGATGCCGAGGCCGAGGATGCCGTAGACGATGGACGGAACGGCGGCGAGGTTCTGGATGTTGATCTCGATCGCCCGGTTCCACCACCGGTCGGGGTCGGCGTACTCCTCCAGGTAGATGGCCGTGAGGATGCCGGTCGGCAGGCAGTAGAGCGCGGTGAAGCCGATGACCCAGACCGTGCCCATGATCGCCGACTGCGCGCCGCCCTGCGTCGGGTCGATGTAGTCGGGGAAGTTCATCCACAGCCGCGGGTCCAGCCGCGACCAGCCCTCGGCGAGCACGTAGGCGAGCAGGGAGACGAGGAAGACGACGGCGACGGCGAGCGAGGCCCACAGGCTCAGGTGGAAGAACCGCTCCCGCAGCGGGGTGCCCTTCCCCTTGAGGCGAGGCAGGTCCGGGATGCTCTGTACGGGGGCATCGCGGTCGATGACTTTGGAACTCATTCGTACACCTCGCGGTACTTGCGCACCAGACGGATGCTGAGCAGGTTCATCACCAGGGTCATCACGAACAGCAGCGCGCCCACGGCGAAGATCGTCTGGTATCCGGTCGAGCCGGTGGGGAGGTCGCCGATGCCGGCCGCGGCGATGAACGCGGTCATCGTCTGCATGCCTTCAAGGGGGTTGAAGGACAGGTTCGGCTGTCCGCCGGCCGCGATGGCGACGATCATCGTCTCGCCCAGGGCGCGGGAGATGCCCAGCACGACGGCGGCGACGATGCCGGAAAGGGCAGCGGGGAACACGACGCGTGTCGAGACCTGCATGCGCGAGGAGCCGAGGGCGAACGCCCCGTCGCGCAGCGCGCGCGGCACCGCGCTCATGGAGTCCTCGGCCAGCGAGGCGATCGTCGGGATGATCATGATTCCCATGACGAAGCCCGCGGCGAGCGCGTTGAAGATCTGCGGACCGTCGCCCGCGGGCCAGATTCCCTGAAGCAGCGGGGTGATGGCCTTGAGCGCGAAGAAGCCGTAGACGACGGTGGGGATGCCCGCGAGCACCTCGAGCAGCGGCTTGAAGACTTTGCGCACGCGCCGGTTGGCGTACTCGCTCAGGTAGACGGCTGCGCCGAGACCCAGCGGGACGGCCACCAGCAGGGCTATCAGGGTGACCATCAGGGTGCCGCCGACGAGCGGCAGGACGCCGAAGGACGGCGGCTTGAACAGCGGTGCCCAGTTGGTGGCGGTGATGAACTCACCGAACCCGACCTTGCCGAAGAACTCGCCGGCCGGGGGGATCAGGGCGACGACGATGCCGATCGTGGTCAGCACCGAGACCAGCGAGGCGGCCACCAGGAGGACCTTGATGGCCTTCTCGCCATAGCGCGGCTGAGACCGCTTCAGGAAGCCGGGGCTCCCTGAAGCGGCCTGCCGTCCGGAGAGGGTGGAACTCATGACTTGTGCTGCGCCTTGAGGGTCTCGAGGTCCTTCTTCAGCTCGGCCTGCTGCTCGGCGTTCAGCGGAACGAACTGCGCCTTCTTGGCGATCTCGGCGCTGTTCTCGACGTAGTACTCGACGAACGCCTCGACCTCCGGCTTGTCCAGGGAGGACGCCTTCGGGTAGATGAACAGCGGACGGCCGAGCGGCTTGTACGTGCCGTCCTGGACCGTCTGGACGCTGGGCGCCACACAGCCGTCGCCGCCGTCGATCTGGACGGCCTTCAGCTTGTCCTTGTTCTCCTCGAAGTAGGAGAGACCGAAGTAGCCGAGGCCGCCCTTGGAGCCGGACACGCCGGTCACGGTGACGTTGTCGTCCTCGCTCGGGTTGTAGTCGGTGCGCGAAGCGCCTTCCTCACCGTTGATCGCGTCGGTGAAGTAGTCGAAGGTGCCCGAGTCGGTGCCCGCGCCGAACAGCTCCATCTTCTGGTTCGGGAACTTCGGGTCGACCTGGTTCCAGTTGGTCACCTTGGAGCCGGGCTCCCAGATCTTCTTCAACTGCTCCACGGTGAGGCACTCGACGAAGTCGTTGTCCTTGCTCACCACGACGGACAGACCGTCGTTGGCGACCGTGAACTCCTCGAACTTCACGCCCCCCTTGTCGCAGGCGGCCTTCTCCTCGTCCTTGATCGGACGGGAGGCGTTGGAGATGTCGGTCTCACCGGCGCAGAACTTCTCGAAACCACCGCCGGTGCCGGACGTGCCGACCGTCACCTTCACGCCCGGGTTCGCCCCCTGAAAGAGCTGGGCCGCCACCGTGGAGAGCGGAGCCACCGTGCTCGAACCGTCAGCCTTCACGGTCCCGGACAGCTTGTCGCCGCCTTCACCACCGGAGCCCGCATCGGCACCGCCGCACGCACTCGCGGCCAGCATCACAGCAGCCGTCAGAGCCAAAGGAGCCTTGGCCCGGCGCAACGAAGTGGAAATGTTCACGACTCTCGACCCTCGTGTCTGCCGGGACGTCCCCCGGCTGTCTGGATCAGGTGCGCAGCGCGCTCCGTTCGGACACTTGGATCGAAGCTGGCCTATATGAACGAGAGGTGTACGCGGGGCCCCTCAAGAATGAACGATAGCCGGTTATCTATATAGATAGATCATGTTCCATGGTGCCCGGTAGATCGCCATCAACCGGGGCGCATGCAGGCATCGCCCTGAGGGTGAGACGGGCCGAAAGCCCCAAGTCTCTCTATCTCTTCGGGGGTGACGTCAGGCACGCGCCGCTCGGACTCGGCGGCAGAGTTCTGTCGTAGTTCACCCTCCAGCCGCCTGCAGGCGGGCGGAGTGCGCATAGCGTCATAGATCGACAGTCGCCTATGTGTGGCTGGTCTTCGTCCCTACAGCGTGGAGGAACTGTGCTCGATCAGCCTGGCGGCCGCACGGACCGCTCAGACCTGCCTGTGCTGCCCAGTCACAATACGGCGCGGTCCGCGCTCACGTGCCGCTACCGGTGCGGCGACGCATGCTCCCACGACGCTCCCAACCGGTCGCTCAACGCCTACTTCGGCGACATCGTCCAGCAGCTTTCCCGGAGGGGTGTGCTCAAGGGCGGCACCGTCCTCGCCCTGGCCGCAGTGGCCGGCACAGCAACGCTTGCTCCGGCCGCCGCCACCGCCGACAACTCCGTCGGAACGCACATGAACAACGACCACCTCCCGCGCGGGCTGCGTTTCGAGGCGATACCGCCGAACACCGCGGACGCCGTCACCGTTCCCGCCGGCTATGCGCAGCAGGTCGTCATCCGCTGGGGCGACCCGGTCCTGCACGGAGCCCCGCGCTTCGACGCCCGCCGCCAGAGCGTGCAGGCTCAGTCCCGCCAGTTCGGTTACAACTGCGACTACATGGCGCTGCTCGACCTCCCCCGGCGCGGGGACCAGGTGCTCGTGGTCAACCACGAGTACACCAACGAAGAGATCATGTTCTTCGGCTACGACCCCGCGAACCCGACGCGCGAGCAGGTCGAGATCGCCTGGGCCGCCCACGGCCTCACCGTGCTCACGGTCCGCCCCGACCGCCGCTCCGGCCGGCTGTGGCCGGTCACCGGCGACGCCCTCAACCGCCGCATCACCGCCACCACCCCCTTCGAGTTCACCGGCCCCGCGGCCGGCAGCGACCTGCTCAAGACCAGCGCCGACCCGACCGGACGCACCGTCCTGGGCACGCTCAACAACTGCGGCGGCGGCATCACCCCCTGGGGCACCGTCCTGTCCGGCGAGGAGAACTTCAACCAGTACTTCGCCAACGCCGGCACCGTAACCGACCCGATCACCAAGCAGCGCCTGGCCCGCTACGGCCTGCCGACCGGCGCCAGCCAGCGCAAGTGGGAACGCTTCGACGACCGCTTCGACCTCGCCAAGCAGCCCAATGAGGCCAACCGGCACGGCTGGATTGTCGAGATCGACCCGTACGACCCCACCTCCACCCCGCGCAAGCGCACGGCCCTCGGCCGGTTCAAGCACGAGGCAGCAGAGCCCCGCCTGACGCGCGACGGACACGTCGCCCTCTACATGGGCGACGACGAGCGCTTCGACTACCTCTACAAGTTCGTCTCCACGAACCGGTTCATGAAGGGCAACAGCCGAGCCGCTCGGGAGCACAACCTCCGCTTGCTCGACGAAGGAACCCTCTACGTCGCCAAGTTCACCGGCGACAGCCCCGCCTCCGAAATCGACGGCACCGGCACCCTCCCCGAGGACGGCGACTTCGGCGGCACCGGCACCTGGATCCCGCTCGCCACCGGCAACACCTCCCACATCGACGGCATGACCGCCGACGAGGTCTACGTCTTCACCCGCCTGGCCGCCGACAAGGCCGGCGCCACCAAGATGGACCGCCCCGAAGACGTCGAGCCCCACCCGCATACCGGCCGCCTCTACGTCGCCCTCACGAACAACAAGGACCGCGGAGCGGCCGGCAAGGCCAGTCCCGACGAGGCCAACCCCCGTACCGGCAACAAGCACGGCCACATCCTCGAACTCGACGAACACCGCGGCGATGCCGCCGCCAAGTCCTTCGGATGGCGCCTGATGCTGGTATGCGGCGACCCCAAGGACCCCTCCACCTACTTCGCCGGCTTCGACAAGAACCAGGTCAGCCAGATCTCCTGCCCCGACAACATCGCCTTCGACGAGCACGGCAACCTCTGGCTCGCCACCGACGGCGCTGCCCTCGGAGCGAACGACGGCCTGTTCGTCGTCCCGGTCAAGGGCCCGCACCGCGGCCACGTGAAGCAGTTCCTGACCGTTCCCAAGGGTGCCGAGACGTGCGGCCCGATCATCACCGAGGACCGCATCCTCATCGCCGCCCAGCACCCGGGCGAGCTCGACGGCGCGACCGCCGAGAAGCCCGGATCCCAGTGGCCCGACGGACCGGGCAGCATTCCGCGGCCGTCGGTCGTCTCGGTCTGGAAGGCCGGCTCCGGCGACTGACCGTCCCAGGCCCGTGGTCGGCGCGATTGCTCTGCAGCAAGCGGGCTCTGCTTGGCATGTGACGCCCGGTCTGCCCCAGGGCGGGCCGGGCCTTTGAAGTCGTGTCCGCAAAGCCGGGCTGGCCGGCCATTCCTCCGAGCCCTGGCAATCAGTGACGTCGGTACGCTCCTACCGTGATCACTCCTCGTCGCATCAGCTCGTCGACGTAGAGGTTCGGACGCAGGGCCGGTCCGTAGGCCCAGTCCATGACGTCCAGCCGCCATGGAGCTTCGCGGTGGTCGACGGTCCTCAGGTCCTCGATGGTGCTGGCGACGTCCTGCGGTGACGCGTCGTGGCGTAGCAGCCGGGCCGCGACCGATGCGGCGGCGGCGACCCTCAGCGGGTCCTTCCAGAGGTCATGTTCCTGAAGCATGCCCCGCTCCCGGCGCGAACGAAGGGCGACGAGGAGGGCCGGGTCCTCGCCACGACGACGCATCATGGCCGGGGTTACGAGCATGACCATGACTGCCGTGAGAGAGGCCAGTTTCCTGTCGTCAGACGTGGGGCAGCCATCGAGCCATACGTTGATCCTCTGCTGGAGGTCCAGGACGGAATCATCGGTGACGGGCAACGGCCGGTGCCGCGTGATGGGGAACTCGCAGACTTCTCCGTACGCGTACGGATCCTGCCCGTTCACTTTCGCCGAACAGTGCCTGCGGAGCGTGGAGTGTTGGCCGAAGTGCACAGGCGAGAGGCATCGAACGCACTCCGTGGCCAGGTATACCCGGTGGTCGACACATGCGAACGTCCATGGCAGTAGCCAGCGCAAGGGCCAGCGCATGTCATTCGATCGCAGGCACTTCGGGCACCAGCGTGCTTCGTGGTCGGAGAGCCATGCCGACGAGCTCCACTGCTGATGGGCTGCAGCATCCGCCCAGGGGGCGGATGGGAGATGAGGCAGAGCGGTACCGGCATAGCGCGCGAGGGTCATGGAGTGGAGAACGGCTTCGTCGATCCCTGTCAGTCGGTGGAGCCGACGGGCTGCGGGTTCTGCGAGCCGTGTCTGCAGCAGGGGCAGTGTGCCGTGTTGGTTGAGGCGCAGGCCGCGGACAAGAGCCGAGGTCTCGATCCCGCGGTGCCGGGCCATGGCGTCGATCCAGCTGGACAGTGACTCGTCGCCGAGCGGTTGGTTGATGGCGCCGTTCGTCTGCGGAGCCGGCACGGTTGGGGGGCGGGTTTGCGAGGCGCTTGGTCCCATGTGCCACATCCTGGGCGACATCGGCGTCGCTCAACCGCCGGTCTTGGGGCGGACCACCAATGTGAGTGAGCAGGGCAACCCTCGTGTGTCCCGCGCGTCGCCACCCAAATGACCTCCACGAGGTGCGCTTCGAATAGCATGGCTGCAGGGTGGCTGCATGGCCACCCCTCCGCGTACCGGCTCCGCGTATGCACTGCTGGTCATCTTGGATCCGCTGGCTCACCGTCTGCTCCTGGTGAGACGCTACGGGGGCACAGGGGTCTATTGGTCCGTGCCGAAGGTGCCCATGAGGTCTGGGATGACGTGCCGGCGTACCGCGGTGCGGTTTCTGCGTCGCCGGTTGGGGCTGCCGGCGGTGCGGATCGCTCCGGTCATCGGCAGGATGTTCGCGATCGATGATGCCGAGAAGCCTGGGTACGTCGTGCTCGCACTGCCAGCGGCCGGCCGCTGGCAGCGACGGCCGGGCCAGATGCTCGGAGCCGATGCCCGATGGTGGACGGTCTCGGGCCTTCGGTCTGCGGCGACCCCCGTGGAGCCGCCGCAGTTGCTCGACCTCGTTGACGGCTACTGGGAGGGCTGGCTGCCGGACGGGGAGGTGTCGCTGGTGTAGTTGAGGTGGCGGCGTGTCAGCTCACCAGTCCGAGGTTGATCAGTCGGAACCCCATTGCCGCCGTGCTGACTCGGAACACGTCGGCGAGTTGGACGGTGCATCGGTCCGGGTCTTGGCGGATCGCCGGACCGAGGTTCAGTAGCTCGCTCCGGAGCATCTCGGTCGGCATCAGGAGGCTCGCTGCGAATGCGTTGGCTTCGATCTCTTCCTGATCGGTTGCCATGCTGGACGCCCTGTCCCTCAGGTTGATCCGAACGGGACGGTCCAGGACGACCTCGCGTCCTGGATGCAGCAGCAAGTGGCCGAGCTCGTGAGCGATGGTGAAGCGCTGACGGCGCTCGGGATGAGTGTCGTTGACGCCAATCACCGGAGGCTGCCCCTCTCGGCGCAGGAGCATGCCGGAGACCTCCCCGTCCTTGAACGGGCTCCTTGAGACAAGGGCGCCGTGGATTGCGGCGAGCCGCTCCACGTCCACCGGGGGAGCGGAGACCCCGCTTTCGGCGAGCAGTTGTGAGGCCAGTGCCTCAGGGCGCCTAGCCACGGTCGGCCTCCTCGACGTTGGCGAGCACATTCTGTGCCCACGTTCGGGCGTCTTCGGGCAACTCATCGAGAACGTCGGTCTGCCCCGCTGAGGCTGGGAGCAACATCTCTGGCTCCACCTTCAGGGCGTCCGCGAACACGAAGAGCATGTGCAGCGCCACTCGCTGGCGCCCCTGCTCAATGTTGCTGATTGATGTGCGGTTCAGCCCGACAGCGTTTCCGAGAGCTTGCTGATTCAGCCCCAGGGCTGTACGGGCTCGCCGCACTCTGTCGCCGAACCGCTCGTAGAAATCGTCCATCAGTTCAAATCCTCGCTCACTGACCAGGAGGGTTCCACCCTCGCAAACTACGTTTGTGAAACTGGAATAAGAAGAGTTGGTTTCCCAAACATCTGCGGCGGGCATCACGAGGGCAAGCAGTGACAGAAGGGAAGCCCTGATGAACGGGAAGTCACTCGCGACGCTTCTGGAAGAGGGGCGCCGCAAGATCCAGGTGACAGACGACGAGCTTGCCGAGGCCAAACGACGACGGGCCCTGCTGGCCTCCGCCATGCGAGGGGCCTTCCCCGACTCGACCATCTACTTCAACGGAAGCGTTGCCCACGGCGACGCCAACACTCCGCTGACCGACGTCGACCTCGGGGCGGTTCTCAGCAGTGCCGACGCGGAAGATTACGGACCCGGCAAGCGAGATGCGCTGCCTCTCATGGAGCGCGCGCGAGACGCGATTCGTGAGGGCCTGGAGGACGAGTTTCCCAAGCTCACCGTCAAAGTGGCGGGGCAGCGGCGCGCCGTGCTCGTCCGCTTCGGTGACCCGGTCACCCAGGGGCAGTTGGACTTCACCGCCGACGTCATGACAGCCATCCCTCACCCCTCAGGGAAAGGGCTGTACATCCCCAACATGGAGATCGCCGCCAAGTGGGACCGAGCCGATCCCATTACACACACGCAGATGGTCCTCAAGGCCATCGCGGACACCGACCAGGTGTTCGCCAGGACCGTACGACTCCTCAAGCACTGGAACTGCACACACAGCAAGCCGCTCTGCTCATGGAACATCAAGGCCTTGGCGCTGGACTGCATCGAGACCCCGATGCCTCTGATCGATGCCCTGCAGACCTTCTTCACCTATGCCGCGAAAGAGCTTGCAGCAGGCCCCACGCCGGATCCTGCCGGCGTGGCGGGAGACATTCCGCTCGGCCTGCCGGTCAAGGAGGTGTGCAAGCGTCTGTGCACGGCCCGGGACTACATCGACCTGGCCATCAACCATGAGGCCGAAGGCCGCCCGCGCAGCGCTCAGCACGTACTGCACCAGGTACTGCCGGAGATCGTCCCTGATGCCGACGCCACCGAAGAGGAAGCGGCACGTCTTCCCCGCACTGTCATGACGACCGGCGTGGCGGCCACTGGCCTTGGTCTGATCACTCCCCGGGTCACGCCGACTCGCGCGTGGGCGGCATGATCGTGGGGCCTTGGTACGGGGTTCAGCCGGCTTGGTGGGCGCCGTTCGAGAGGGATGCGCGGCTGCGATTCGGCGAAGCGCTTCAGCACTCCTACAAGAGGAGCTACCTCACCTACCGGCTGACCGGGCTCGACGTCATCGGCGAGGCGGCGCCGAGCACGGTGACCATTCGCTTCTTCGAGCGGCCGCCTTACGCCACGTACGGCCAGCGGCCTGAGGACTTCCCGCGCGTGCACGCCAAACCTGGTGCCGCGTCGAAGCACCGTTACGTCGAGGACGATGCCCTTTGCCTCTGGCACCCGTACGATCCGGTGGAGCACCGGTGGACGAGTGAAAAGGGTCTCCTCGAGCTGATCGAGATAGTCCGCACGCACCTGTTCCTTGAGCACTACTGGCGCCTCACCGGAGGCGACCAAGGTGGCCGGTGGCTGGTGGAGGATGCTCCGCACGGCTTGCCGGGGAGTGGCGCGTGGAGATCGTCTCGACCGCAGCGCAGACGGGTGGTTGGACGTGGGCGCAGACCACTGCCCTGACCGTGCCTTTCGTGGCGCTGCTCGGCGTGTATGTCACCTACAGCCTGAACCAGCGCGCGGTACGAAGAGAGCGCCGCTCCAAGACGTTCGCGGAGGCCTTGACGGCAGTCGAGGAGTACTTGGAGATGCCGTACCGCATACGGCGGCGCATGAACTCTGCTGAGGCCAGACGCGAGCTGACCGATGAAGTCAGCTCCATTTTGGCCCGCATGGCGTTCCATCAGGCGTGGCTGCAGATTGAGGCGTCCTCGGTGGCTGGACCGTACGCCACCCTAGTCGCGACAGCACGCGCAGAAGCCGGTGTCCAGATGAGCGAGGCGTGGCAGCAGTCGCCGATCACGTCGGACGGCGGGATGAACTTGGGGGCCGCCTACCCCCGCGTTCGGTCAGATGAGGCCCGTGCCCTGTGCATCGATGCCATGAGGCGGCATCTGTGACTGGAAGTGCTCACCGCATCTGACCTCGCAGATGGGAAATGCTTGTTGTTCGCGGGAAGCGGTCTGGCATGTCAGGTGCATCGCCCCCGGCCAGCGCATTTCGTCGGTTCCCCATGAGGGCGCCCAAGCGAGGGCGAAAGGGACGGGGATACCGAGCAGCCAGCGGCCACCAGCAGTTGCTTGCGGCGGAAGCGGGTCGTAAGGGCACCTGCGGCGAGGTTGGTGAGTGCCTTGGTGAGGCCGAAGGCGATGATGAAGGAGAAGACGGCCAGGTCGCTGGTCAGGCCGAAGGTCTCGGAGCCGATGAGCGGGACGGTGGTGCGTTCCAGGCCGACCAGGCCGCCGAAGCAGATGCTGACGATGACCGGCAGGGTGAACTGCAGCCAGTTCTCCCGCAGGCCCAGCCGGACGGGCCGCCCGGTCGCGATGGGCGTGGCTTTCACGAGCGGATGTCCTCCGTATCTCGGGTGGGCCGCTGTCCGCGGGTGCCCACGTAGTCGATCGGCCCGCCGCTGAGGACGGTGACATCAGCGTGACCGGTCCGTTCCATGAGACCGGCGGCGGTCATGGCGCGCTCGCGGCGTAGGTTTTCAAGCGCTCGGCGGCCTGGGCGGGATCGATGACGACGGGGGTGCTCATGTGCGTGAGGTTGCTTTTCGTCTTTTCGTCCGGGGGAGTACCGAACGGATTAAAATACCCCCAGGGGTATTAATGAAGGAGGATGTGTGGAACTGGACATGGCGGCCGACGAGCTGAGGACCGTGCTCAACCGGCTGCGCCGGGCGCAGGGCCAGATCGCGGGGATCATCCGGATGATTGAGGAGAGGCGGGACTGCGAGGACGTGATCACGCAGCTCGCGGCGGTCTCCCGGGCGCTGGACCGGGCCGGTTTCGCGATCATCGCGACGGGGTTGCAGCACTGCATGGCCGAGGAGGGACAAGTGGACGGCGACCGGGGCCGGATGCGCGCCCGGCTGGAGAAGCTGTTCCTGTCGCTGGCCTGAGCGGCGCCTCCGGCGTGAACACAGCCTCACGCCACGGCGAAGACGCGCTGCAGGCGGGGTCCGGAGACCTTCGCGGCGAGGCGCTTGCCGTCCCAGGCGCCCAGGACGGCGGCGATGAAGGGACCGACCACCGCCCAGTCGAGGGAGACTGCGGCGCCCGAGCGGGTGGCGAGCGAGGCCAGGGAGTTGACCGTGATGACCAGCAGGCTGGTGCCGACGGCGGCCCGCGTCTCGAAGACCAGGACGGTGACCAGGGCGGGCACGGTGAGGAAGCCGGCCCACGCCCCAGGAGTCCGGTCAGCGCGCCCAGTCCAGCCCCGGCCCGGCCGCCCTGCCCGGCCGCACCGCGCCGCTTCGGGCGCCGGCCGGGGCGGCGGGCCAGAGCATCCTGAGCGCGGCGACGGCGGCGACACCTGCGAAGGCGAGGGTAAGGACGGCCTGGGGCAGGCGTCCGGCGGCGGCGAACGCCGCTCCGGTCCTCCACCACACGTTCCCGGCGCGGGCGTGGCGTACAGGGCGGTCAGGGAGGTCACGATGACGAGGCTGGCGGTGGTGGCCGCTGCGGGGGTGAAGCCGAGCAGGTAGATCAGGGCGGGGACGGCCAAGACGCTGCCGCCGCCGAGCGACGCGCCGAGCGCAGCCGCCAGTGTCACCGCGCCGTCGTGCGCGGGACGCGGGAGCAGTGGTCGACGGGGCAGTGTCGTTCTGGTGCGCCCCGATGACCACTGTTGTGATGCTCAGACGGCGCGTTGGGCTGGTGCTTCACATTTCGATGCGTGGCCCCCGGAGCCAGGTGCCCTCGTCCGACGGGTATGCGGCAGTCTCGGTCGACGTCCCCTTCCGTGCCGCCCGTCGACCTGCGTGCGCGCGCGAGGAGCGATACAAGTGAGAAAGGAGCCGACGCGACGGATACGACGTCGCGCCCCTGCGGTCTTTGCTGAGTCTCCCCAGGACCCGAGAGTCCCGGGGCAGGATGGGCGATGAATGGACATGGAGAATGCCGGCTCCCTCGGAAACGGCCACGATCACTTTCCGGATCAGGTCACCTCGGCCACGGCAGTCGTCGACGCGCGGGGGAACGTGACCGGGTGGAGTGCCAGTGCCCAGCGGCTGCTCGGGTACCGGTACGAGGACGTTGTAGGGCGTCCCGCGGCGCGTCTCCTCGGCTCGGACGCCGACGCCATGGGTGTCTTTTCCGCAGTTCTTGAGGGGCGCAGCAGGACGACTCTGCTGCGGCGCCGGGACGGCCACCACATGGAAGCCGAGCTGCAGGCGTATGCGTCACTCGACCGCGAAGGCAACGCACAGTGGCTCATCATGGCCACACCGACACAGCAGTCACGTCCGTATCAGGAGCCACGCTCATGCAAGGGCGAGGCGACGACGGAGGAAGCCTTCGCGCAGTGCCATCTGCCTTTGATGATCTACGACACCGACTTGCGAGCACTGCGAGGGAGCGCCGGCGCGGCCCTCGAACTGGGACTCACCGAGGAGCAGATGCGCGGTCGGCGTGTCACGGACATCCTGCCTCCCCACATCTGCAGCACGGTGGAAGAGGGTATGCGCCGGGTGTTCGAGACGGGAGAGCCGGAGGAGTTCCAGGTGCACGGCCGGCCACGGCACGGAGCCCGCGAAAGGTTCTGGGCCGTCACCGCGTCCCCCCTGAGGAACCCGGCAGGACAGGTGCGACACGTGCAGCTCATCGCGCTCGACGTCACCGAACAGCACCGGGCCCGGGAGCGGCTCGTCCTGCTGAACGACGTCAGCACCCAGGTGGGTAGCACCCTCGACGTGACGCGCACCGCCCAGGAGATGGCCGATGTGGCGGTGGGCCGGCTCGCAGACTTCATCAGTGTCGACCTGTTGGACTCGCTGTTCCGCGGCGTCGAGCCCAGGCCATCTGCCACGGGCTCCGTCGCGCTGCGCCGCGCTGCGCAAGGGTCCGTCCTCCCCGGCATCCCCGAGGCGGTGATCCAGCCGGGCGAGGTGGACTATTACCCGGAGTCCTCACCCCCCGCCCGTTGCCTGGCCACGGGGCGGGCCTCGCTGCACCGCACCCTGGACGAAGCCGTCGAGAGCTGGCAGGTCGCCGACCCCGAGCGCGCGAGGAAGGTCCGCGACTTCGGGATGCACTCGATCATGGTCATCCCGCTGCGCGCCCGCGGCATCACGCTCGGCGTGGCCGTACTCGTCCGCCACCGCCGCCGGGACGCCTTCGACGAGGACGATCTGCTCCTCGCCGAGGAGATCGCCGCACGCGCTGCCGTGGCCGTGGACAACGCCCGGCGCTTCACACGCGAGCGGACCACTGCCCTGGCCCTGCAACGAAGCCTGCTGCCGCAGCGGCTCGCCGCCCAGGAGGCCGCGGAGGTGGCCTACCGCTACATCCCGGCCCGTTCCCGGGCAGGACTGGGCGGCGACTGGTTCGATGTGATCCCGCTGTCGGGCGCACGGGTCGCCCTGGTCGTCGGAGACGTGGTGGGCCACGGTCTGCGCGCCTCCGCGACCATGGGGCGGCTGCGGACCGCGGTACGCACGCTGGCGGATGTCGACCTGCCCCCCGAGGAACTCCTCGTCCACCTCGACGACCTGGTAACCCACCTCAGGGCGGAGGAGGACACGGCATCGGATCCCCAGCTCGAGATCGTCACCGATCTCATCGCCACATGTCTGTATCTGGTCTACGACCCGGTCTCGCGCCGGTGCACCGCGGCCGGCGCGGGCCACCCCCCGCCCGCCGTGGTCACGCCGGACGGCAAGGCGGAGTTCATCGATCTTCCCGCCGGGCCGCCGCTGGGAGTGGGCGGGCTGCCTTTCGAGGCGATCGAATGGGAAGTGCCCCGAGGCAGCCGCCTCGTGCTGTACACGGACGGCCTCGTCGAGGTCCCGGAACACGACCTTGGCAGAGGCATGGCGCTGCTGCGCCGACGCCTGGGGCGGCCCGCTCGCTCGCTGGAGGCCACCTGCGACGACTTGGTCCGGAGTCTGCTCCCCGCACAGCCGTCGGACGATGTCGCGCTGCTCATCGCCCGCACCCGGGCCCTCGACGCGGGCCAGGTGGCTACCTGGGATCTGCCGTCCGACCCGGCCGCCGTGGCCGACGCCCGTGACAAGGTCTCCCGTCGCCTCGCGGACTGGGGACTGAACGGGGTGGTCTTCACCGCCGAGTTGGTGGTGAGTGAACTGGTCACCAACGCGATCCGGTACGGCACCCCTCCCGTTCAGCTACGCCTGATCCGCGCCGCCGTGCTCATCTGCGAGGTCTCCGATGGCAGCAGCACCGCCCCGCACATGCGGCGAGCGCGCATGTTCGACGAAGGCGGGCGCGGCCTGCTGCTCGTCGCTCAATTCGCCGAGCGTTGGGGTACACGTCACCGGGCTGGAGGGAAGTCGATCTGGGCGGAGATCGGCCTCCAGGACGAGCGCTCATGACAGTGCCCAGCCTCCCGCGTCCTCCCCTCACCCCGCCCGGAACTGTCATAGAAGCCGGGCTGTCAGACACCTGATCTCGCCACACACCGCCTGCACGCGCCACCTGCGCGAACGCCGTGCCGGGCCCGAAGAGGCCCAAAGGATCTGGCGCGGAGCCTGTGGTGCCCTGCACTCCGGCGAAACGTCGGAGCCGGGGCGACCCGTGCCCTCACGCAAACGGCCCCGGACGAGGAGTCCGACGTGATACCGACACTCATACCCGCGTCCGCCACCACCGCATCGAGGTCGGACGAACCTACGTCCGAGCCAGTGCCATCCGGCGCGTCGACGATCTCCACGTCCGCATCGTCAACGCCACCACCGGCCAACTCCTGCGCGAGCTGATCCTCGACCACACCCGCGAGCCCCAGCACCCCACCAACACGACGAAACCCCCGAACCCGCAGGTTCGAGGGTTTCCGATGTCCTGAGACAGGCAACTGAGGAGCCAACGTGGCCAAGTCTGATGAGTTGTTCCGCGAACCACCCCCCGTTCGTGACTCGTACGTTCTGGGGCAGGCCATTCCGATCAACCCTGGTGGGGCGCTGGCCGACCGTAGACCGGCGGACGGTGTTCGAGATGGCCGAGCATGCTGACACGTCGGAGGGGAGACGAGACCTCCTGATAGCCGCTCTCGCATGGGGTACGGGTACCAGGGCTCAGTCGGTTGCTCGCCGTGCGCGGATCTTCCACGAGAATGACCTCGACTGGCTGGACGAACGGATCTGCAGGGCGAAAGCTGAGATTGAGCGCGGAGACCCTGTTGCCATCTGGTGTTGAACGACCGGGAAGGAGCAGTGCACCGTGTCCTACGACCGCGCCGTCCGCCTGGCCACTACCGACTTCGCCGCCGCCGTCACCGCCGTCCGCCGGGCCCTGGCCGACCAGGGATTCGGCGTCCTCACCGAGATCGACGTGACGGCCACGCTGAAGGCCAAGCTCGACCACGACATGGAGGACTACCTGATCCTGGGTGCCTGCAACCCGCCCCTCGCCCACCGGGCCCTGGAGGCCGACCGTTCCATCGGCCTGCTCCTGCCGTGCAACGTCGTCGTACGCCGCGACGGCGACCACACGCTCGTCCAGGCTCTCGACCCGGGCACCATGGTCACCCTCACCGGCCTCGACGCCCTCAAGCCCGTCGCCGACGAAGCCACCACCCGCCTGGACGCCGCCCTGAACGCCCTGTCCGTCACCTGACCGGCCCCGGGCCGGAGCGTCAGGAGAGGGAGAGGAAGAGCTTCTCCATCTTCTGGATGTCGAGGCTGTCGGCTCCGCCCTCCTGGCTCAGGCACTCCTTGAGGCCGCTGGCCACGATGGCGAACCCGGCCCTGTCCAGCGCGCGGTTGACCGCTGCGAGCTGGGTGACGACCTCCTCGCAGTCACGTCCTTCTTCCAGCATGCGCACGACGCCGGCGAGCTGGCCGTGGGCGCGCTTAAGCCGGTTGGCGGCCGACCGCACCTGGTCGGCGGGGAGCTGGACCATGGGGTGTTCCTCTCGAAGGGCCGGCCGTGGTCACTGGCTGGGACTCTGGGCGGTGAGGGAGGCGCGCACCTCGTCCATGTCGAGCCCGCGGACGGCGGTGATCAGCTGGTCCAGGGCCCGGGGCGGCAGGGCGCCGGGCTGGGAGAAGACCAGGACGCCTTCACGGAAGGCCATCAGGGTGGGGATCGAGGTGATGTCCGCCGCGGCGGCCAGGGCCTGCTCGGCCTCGGTGTCGACCTTGCCGAAGACGATGCCGGAGTGGGCCTCGGAGGCGTTCTCGTAGACGGGGGCGAACATCCGGCACGGTCCGCACCAGGAGGCCCAGAAGTCGACGAGGACGATGTCGTTGCCGGTGACGGTGTTCTCGAAGTCTGCGGCGGTGAGGGCGACGGTGCTCATGGGGCGGTTCCTTCCGTTTCACCGGAGTCGGGTGGCTCGATACCCCCTGGGGTACATAACGCCGGAATGGGGCGGGGCATTCCGCCGACACGCCGCTGCCCGGGCATGCCGCTGCCCCGGCGCGCCGAGAGGACGGTGCGTCGGAGCAGGGGGCCAGGAGCGGGGAGTGCTAGGTCCGGTGCGCGGCGCGGCGCAGTGGGCAGCGGGCGACGAAGCCGTAGCAGAGGCCCGCTCCGGCGCCCAGCGAGGCGATGGCGGCGAGGATCGGGACGGCGATGTGGGCGGGGGCCTGCTGGATCAGGACGAAAGTGCCCATGGCCAGCACGAACCAGGCGAAGAGCCGCGAGAGGACGTGCGCGGGGACGCGCCCGGCCAGCCGGGCCCCGACCAGGCTGCCGACGACCGCGAACCCGGTGACGGCCAGGGTCAGGGTCCAGTCGATCTGGACGCTAGAGAGGTAGCCGGCGAAGCCGGCCGCGGACTTCATCGCGATGACCAGCAGGGAGGTGCCCACGGCCACCGGCATGGGCAGGCCGCCCAGCAGGGCCAGGGCGGGAACGACGAGGAAGCCGCCCCCCGCGCCGACCAGACCGGTGGCCAGGCCGACGGCCGCGCCGTCCAGCAGGACCCGTCCCACCGGGAGTTGCCGGTGGGCCCGGTCGGGGCTGACACCCCGGCGGCCGCGGAGCATGGCGGCGGCGGTGGCGATCATCATGACCGCGAACGCGATCAGCAGGACGACGTCGGGGATGTGGCCACCGACGAGCCCGCCGGTGTAGGCGCCGGCCATGCCGGCCGCTCCGAACAGGACGCCGGTGCGCCAACGGACCCGCCCGCCGCGGGCATGGTTGATCATGCCCACGGCGGAGGTGACGCCGACGACGAACAGAGAGGTGGCGATGGCCTCCTTGGCGTCCATGCCCGCGACGTAGACCAGCAGCGGCACGGTCAGGATCGACCCGCCTCCCCCGAGCAGTCCGAGGGAAACGCCGACCAGCAGCGCGAGGACCAGGACGAGCGTCAGCGTCATGGTGGTCACCTGCCGTCGGCGAGCTCGGCGACAGCCTTGCGCGGGTCGAAGGACGGTGTGCGGTTCCACGGCATCTTCGACAGCATCACGCCCATGGCGCAGGTGTTGCTGATCGCGGCGAAGGCCAGTCCGCCGCCGACGAACGCGGACAGCGCCTGCAGGCCGGGTACGGCGAAGCTGCCGAGGGCGCCGACCAGCACCAGGGAACCGGCGACCAGGCGGACCTGGCGCTCCATGTCCCAGCGCTCCTGTCCGTAGTTGGTCGGGGCGCCGGACTTCTCCCAGGCCGTCATGCCGCCCGACAGGACCGCCAGGCCCGGGAGCCCGGCCTCGGCGAGGGCGCGTTCGGCCTGGCCAGCGCGCTGGCCGGATCGGCACACCAGCACCACGTCGGTGTCCAGGTGCCTCGTCACCTCCTCGCGGTGCTCGCGCAGGGTCTCCAACGGGACGTTGTAGGAGCCGGGGATGTGCGCTCCCTCGAACTCGGCGGGGGAACGGACGTCGAGCAGGCGCGGCGGGTTAGCGGAGTCGAGCCGGGTGCGCAGTTCGTCGATGGTCAGGCTGCGGGGGGTGGTGGGGGTGGTCACGCGTTGATCTCCTGTCGGTTGTCGGAGGTTGCCGGGATTCCGGAGGGGAGGGCGCACAGGCCCAGGTCGAGGGCGTTGTCGAAGCTGTCGTCAACGGCGACGACGTCACGGCCGCGGGCGTGGAGCAGGGCGGCGACGACTCCGGCGCGGTAACCGCCGGCGCAGTGCACCCAGACACGGCCCGCGGGGATCTCCTCGAGGCGGCCCGGCACCTCGTGGACGGGGATGTGCACCGTGCCGGGGATGTGCGCCTCGTCGCGCTCCTGGTTGCGGCGCACGTCCAGGACGACGAGGTCGTCGTCGCCGGCCAGGGCGGCCTTGAGGTCGCCGAACGTGGCGCGCTCGTAGGCGGCCAGGGGCTCGCCGCCGGCCCAGTCCTCGGGGCCGCCGGTGGCCATGGCGGCCGGGCGGTCGATGCCGATGCGGACCAGCTCGCGCTGGGCCTCGGCCACGTCCGCGGCGGTCTCGCCGAGCAGGGTGAGCGGGGTGCCCCACGGGATCAGCCAGCCCAGGTAGGTGACGAACTGGCCGTCCAGGCCGAAGTTGAGGCTGCCGGCCAGGTGCCCGGCGGCGAAGGCGGTGCGGTCGCGCAGGTCCACCACCCACTCGCCGGCCTCGATCCTGCGCCGCAGCTCGGCCGGGTCCGCCAGGGACGGCGCGGACAGGTCCGGCTTGCCGGGCCCGCCGGAGTTGGCCGGGCCCATGTGGGCGTAGTAGGCCGGGTAGGCGTCCAGGCCCGCCAGGAGCTGTTCGACGTAGGCCTCCTCGCCGGCGGTCAGTGCGGTGTTGGTCCGCTTCTCCTGGCCGATGGTGCTGGAAAGGCCGGTGGCCTGGGTCGCGGAGCAGAACGAGCCGAACCCGTGGGTGGGGTAGACGGCGGTCTCGTCCGGCAGTTCCTCCGCCAGCCGGTGCGCCGAGCGCCACTGGGCCCGCACCAGGGTGTCGGTGTGGTCCGGTCCCAGCAGGTCCGGCCGTCCGGTGGTGCCGTACAGCAGGGAGCCGCCGGTGAACACCGCGACCTGCTGCCCGCCAGCCTCCAGGGCGTAGGACAGGTGGGTGTGGGTGTGGCCCGGGGTGTGGATCGCCCGCACCCGCAGGGTCTCGCCGACCTCGATCACCTGGCCGTCGCGCACCGGGGTCCGCTCGTAGGAGACCTCGTCGTCGGCGTTCACCAGGTACTGCGCGCCCACCTCGCGGGCCAGGGCCAGGCCGCCGGTGACGTAGTCGTTGTGGATGTGTGTCTCGAACACGTGGGTGATCCGCACTCCGGCGGCGTCGGCCAGCGCGGTGACGCGGTCGTAGTCGCGCTGGGGGTCGACCACCAGGGCCACGGAGCCGTCGTGGGCGAGGTAGGTGCGGTCGCCCAGGCCGGGGGTCTCGACGGGCAGGACGGTGATCATCGCGTCTCCTCGGGGGTGGTGGGGGCGGTGGGGGTGCCGGGCTCGTCGCCGGTGACCGCGGGGCGGCCGGCGTCGATCCAGGCGGCGGTGCCGCCGCTGACGCTGTGCGCGTCGTAGCCCAGGTCGCAGAGCAGGGAGGTCGCCTGTGCGCTGCGGCCGCCGCTCTGGCAGATCACGTGGACCGGCCGGTCCTTGGGCAGTTCGGCGAGGGCCAGGGGGAGGTTGGGAAGCGGTGCCGACCGGGCACCGGGGACGTGGCCGGCGCGGTACTCGCCGTTGTTGCGGACGTCGACGACGAGGGCGCCTGCCGCGTGCGCCTCGGCGAACCGCTGCTGGTCGATCTCGGGAACCATGCGGGGAACTCCTGCTTCACTTGCCTTCGAAAATACCCGGGGGGGTATAGCTGAGCGCAACCGTAACAGGATCCGGTTTATGCCCCGGGGGGTATCCAAGAGCGATGCGCTTCAGGTGCTGGCTCTCCGTCCCCGTCGTGGAACGGGGATGTGACAGGCACGGCGCTACTCCGGGAGGAAGCTGCGGGTGGCGCCGCCGGCCGGTCTTCCGCGTCCGGCGGCCCTCATGCCGCGGAGGTGAACCGCTGCCGTGACCTCCGCAACCCAGCCGCCCGGCCGGGCTCGAGTCGCGCCGACGCGCGGCGCGGTTCAGTTCGGGGCGGTCCCGGCGGCCCGGCCGTCGATCCCACGGCCTTGTCGCGAGGTCGAAACAATCGCGGCCGGGGTGCGGCTCGGCATGGGCGCTGCCTCGGACCACCGCCGCTCCCGTCACGGGTGGCACCCCGTGACGGCCCGAGCGCGGCGCGAGTGACGTCTTCACGACCCACGGGTGCATACCACTGCCGGTATGCCCTATCGCGGCTCCCGCATGCGGTATCGCCTCACGGAGCCCTCACGATGACAGTGCCCTATTCGCACCACAGAGCAGGTTCCGTGCTGCGCTGCGTTCTGGTGTCGGTCGCCCTGGTGGTCTCGTCCCTGTGTGCGGCCAGGCAGTCCGCGGCGGAATCCGTCCGCACGGAACCGGCCTCCGCCGCAGCCGGCGCACGGCCTGCAGCAGGACCTCTCGTAGGTAAGGCCGCTGCGGAGCAGGGCAGCACCGATGTCCGCGAAGCCGTTGCCCTCCGCTAGGAGGCCGGCCCCTCATCGTCGGACACCGGGCACTGCGGCAAGCAGCCCTCTCCGTCCTGAGGATCTAGACCGGCCCGCGCGTCGCCGTGTCCCTTCACACCCTCAGCGAAACGGAGTTCCTTTCATGACCTCCTCCCGGTCCTTGCGCCGGGCGGGAGCGACGCTGGCCGCGTGGCAGTCCCCGCAGTGGGTCGCCGCCATGGCCGGTGCCGCACTGACCACAGTGCTGGTGGGCGTGCCCACCGCGGTGGTCCCCTCGCCCCTGTTTTCCCGTTCCGTCCCCGTCCAGTAGTGGAACTACCTCGTGCTCGCCGGCCTCGTTCTGGCCACTTTCCTCAGCTGCCGCGCGGCACCGGTCCCGCCGGTCCCGGGGCGCCGGAGAACCACGGCGATCCGTCCGCGAAGACCGTCGGACGGCTCGGGTCGCCCGGCGGTCTGCTGTCGCTGCTGGCGGTGGGCTGCCCCGTCTGTTTCTCACCCCTCGGAGCACCACCATGCCCGGAAAATCCGTACCCGCCGTGTCTGCGCGAGCCGGGCGGCCACGCCCCGGCCGCACCCGGCGCGTCCTCGCCGTGATCGTGCTGACCGCCGCTGTCGTGACCCCCGCCCTCGCCCTCGGCCGCGACACCACAGGAGGCGGCACGGCCACGCACCCTGCTGCTCGGCCTGGCCGCGGCGGCCCTCGCCGTCCTGCTGCGTACCGGGCCACACCGCTCAGACGATCTTTCACCGAACCCCAGCAACGAAGTGGATCACTGTGCTAGACACCAAGGTCGAGATCGCTCCTTAGCGCTAACGGCTGTTCCGTTGTTCCCCGAGGCCGTTCCCCGCCCTCTCGCCCCTGGCGGGTTGGGCGGCCTGACAGCAGGGCGTGCACCGTTGCCGCCGCAGATCCCATGGCGAGCAGCAGAAGGGATCAACAAGGGGAATGGGCCGGACACGAAGGCGACGGTCGTGTTCCTGCGTGCCGCGATGCGGACCGCCGTACGGGGTCGTCACGCCGCTGCGGCGTGCCGGCGTGGCGTACAGCGCGCGACCTTCTGCCGGCCGTCATGCGTCTGACCGCGCGTCCACAGACTCGTCGACGGCGTAGGGGTGGACGTACCGCCCGTCGTTGAAGGGCGTGAACCACGATCCGAGCGCCATGGGGGCGATACCCAGTGACTCGGCTGCGGGGTCTTCGTCGATCCCATCCTTTGAGTCGTCGTAGAGCCACTCGAAGTCCATGTCCTCGTAGACGCCGTGGGCGAAGGAGTCGAGCGCGGCCGAGGACTCTTCGTCGAGCAGGCCGAAGAGTTCAAGGGTGCCTCGCGCCTGCTCCATCAGGAGCTTCAGGGCCAGCTCCTCTGCAACGCAGCCCAGTTGCTGGAAGCTGCCGTCGGTGAAGCGGGTGGTGAGGGCGATCACGGTCACAAGGAAGCGTCGGGCGAAGAGCACGTCGTACCGCAGCGCATAACGAGGCGGTAGCTGATCGAGGTGCCACAGGGGCTTCTGGCAGTCAGCAACGTTGGTCTCGCCTTCGGCGAGAGCCTGAACGTCCTCGAATAGTTCGTCGATGAGCATCTCTGAGGCGCAGACGAGCGCTCCCGCAGCCAGCTCAGCAGTCTCGGCCGAAACGCTGAACGCTTCGTCTCCGTCTTCCATCTCCTCGGGATCGAGGACTCCGAAGGACGCGGGTACGAACGCGCGCAGACGCGTCGCCATGTGCCGGACGACGGCTTCGTGGTCCGTGGTGTCCGACACGGGCTCGTGCGTGTCACCGGTTCTCACCGTGTGCTGGGCCCGGCGCGCTTGGGGATCACTGGGTGGTGCCTCGGGTCCTTCGGCTGCCTCCAGGCTTTCCGTTGCCAGGTCCGTGTGCAGTTTCACCTCGCTGCTTGCCACCGTCCATTCGGCAAGCAACTCCGAGCGTTCGAGGACCTCCCGGGTGAGGGAGCCGACGGCATCCTCCGCCAATTCAAGCGTGGGGGCATCGACGAACACCTTGAGGATGGCCCCAGCCGGATGGACGGCCACCACAGTGTCGAGAAGGTCAACCTCGACGCCGTCCGGACCCTCGATCGCCTCCACGTTGTCGAACCCTTGCTCCAGGAGGGCAGCGGCGCCCACCCGGTGCAGCTCGTCCATCTCCGGAGCGCCATCCGGGATGCATGTCTCAACGGTCACGGCATACGTCACACCGGCCAGCGTGACAGGCCGATAGAGCCGACCGCCTGCAAACGCTGAAGAAGGCAGCACGGCGCCGCGGTCGTGGGCGCGGTGACCACGGTGCCGGTGGACGATTCGCCGCTGATTCAGACCCGACGAAAGGCGCCGATCGTGATCACGCCGCGCCGTACGAGTTCATCGACATAGAGATTGGGGCGCAGTGCCGGGCCGTAGGCCCAGTCCATAACGTCCAGCTGGCAGGGGTATTCGCGGTGGTCGACTGTTCTGAGATCTTGGATCGTCGTTGCCACATCGGCAGGGGACGTGGCGGAACGGAGGATCTGGTGTGCAACGGAGGCTGCTGCGGCGACTCTCAACGGGTCCTCCCACAGCCTCCACTCATGAACCGTGCCCTGCCCCGGGCGCGAGCGCAGTCCGCACAGCAGCGCTGGGTCTTCGCCGTGGTGCCTCATCATCATGAGGGTCACCAGGAGGACCATGACGGCTGTGAGGGACGCGAACTGCCGGTCGCTGGTCGTCGCCTGGCCGTCAAGCCACGCGTTGATTCTCTGCTGCAGGATCAGGATGGAGGGATCGCTGACACGCAGATTTCTCTGCTGAGTGATGGGGAACCCACACGTCGCGTCGTACGCATACGTGTGCTCACGCATGTAGGCCGAGCACGATCGCCGGAGCGCGGAGTGCTTGTTGAAGTACACGGGGGAGAGACACCGCGCGCATTCGGTCGCCAGGTACAGGCTGTGCTTGAGGCAGGCGAAGGACCACGGCAGCATCCAGCGCAGGGGCCAGCGCATGTCGTTCTCGCGCAGGCATTTCGGGCACCAGCGTGCACGACGATCCGAGAGCCATGCCGATGAGTGCCACTGGCTGAACGCCGCCGCATCCTGCCACGGCTCCACGGGCAGATGAGGGAGCGCGGTGCCGGAAAAGCGAGCGAGAGTCATGGCATGAAGAGCCTCCTCATCCAGCCCCGTCTCTCTGCGCAGGTGACGGACGGCGGATTCGGGCAGCCGGACCTGAAGAAGATTCAGCGATCCTTCCCGGCTCAGGCGCAGCTCCCGCAGGAGTGCTGTCGTGTCCATCCCGGATTGCCGGGACATGGCGTTGACCCAGCTGGCCAATGACTCGCCGTCCATCGGCTCCCCGAGGCCGACGCTTGTATGCGGAGCCGGCACGGTGGGCCGTCGGGTTCGCGAGGGGGCTGCTCTCATACGGCAGATCTTGTGAAGCGCCGGCACCACTGAACCCCGGGGCGTCGCGAGACCACCGATGTGAGTGAGGGACTCGCCACTCGAATGACCCGGACAGGATGCCATTCGAATAGCACCTTCGCAGGATGGACGTATGGGCTCCCCGTCGCATCCTGCCGGCAAGTACGTGTACTCGGTCGTCCTGGACCCGCTGACGCGGCGGATCCTCCTGGCAAGGCGCCGGGAGGCATCGCAGGTGTACTGGACCGTGCCCAAGGTGCCGATCCGTGCCGGTGCGACGTGCCGGCACACCGCTGCGCGGTTCCTCCGGCGACGGCTGGGCCTGCCCGCGGTCCGGATTGCCCCGGTCGTCGGTCGGCTGTTCGCGATCGATGACGTGGAGAAGCGCGGGTGTGTCGTGATGGCTCTTCCCCTCGTCGGTGCCTGGCCTCGACGGCCTGCGCAGATGCTGGGACCCGAGGCGCGGTGGTGGACCGTCCGAGAGGCTCGGTCGGGGGACGCGCCGGTTGAGCCAATGGAACTGCTCGATCTCGTGGACGGCTATTGGGAGGGGTGGCTACCGGACGGGGAGGTTTCGCTGGCCCGGCGCTGAGCCCCGCCCAGCACGATGGCTGACGGGCCCGAGCGAGCCACAGGTGGGACCGAAGGGCCCTTGTGCCCGTAAACAGATCCGGATCAGTGTGGACATACGGGACGCCAGCGGGACGTCCACAGTTCGAGTCCTTCGGAGGTGAGGAGAATGATGTACTGGGACGGCGGCTGGGCCTGGATGGCGTTCATGCCGCTTCTGTGGGTCGCCCTGATCGGTCTCGTCGTGTGGGCGGTCGTACGGCTCACGCACCAGTCGGCCGGCCACGGGAACGGCCCCGACCACAGGTGGCCGCAGCGGGAGAGCCCGGAGGAGATCCTCGACCGCCGCTTCGCCTCCGGCGAGATCGATGCCGACGCCTACACCGAGGCGCGGCAGCGGCTGGCCGCTCACCGTCCGAGGCCGAGGTGACCTGGCTGCGGGGCCGCTGGGTTCCCCTGGCCGTGCTGGTGAGCGCGCTTGCCGCCCTCATCGCCTCCCTCGTGTGGGTCTCGGGCGCTTCCGGCGGGCAGTTCCGCCACGGGCCGATGACGGAAATCGCGTCCCGTGACGGTCCGGTGCACAGCCTGGCGGACGCCGGCCGCGCGGCAGACCGCTTCGGTGACCGATGGGGCCTGCACGTCGGTGAGGTGATGCGGTTCACCAATGGCTACTACGCCGAACTCCTCGATCCCCGAGGCAACGGCGCCACCGAGGTGCTCATAGACGCTGGCAGCGGCACTGTCCATCTGGAGTTCGGCCCCGCCATGATGTGGAACACCGCCTACGGCATGATGCCGGGCCGCGCCGACAGCAGGGCCGCGACGATCGGCCCGGAGCAGGCGTCGCGTATCGCCAACCGCTGGCTCGAAGAACACCGGCCGGGCCTGCGCGCCGCCGAGCCCGAGGACTTCCCCGGCTACTACACGCTGCACACCCTGCGCGACGGGACGACCGTCGGCATGCTCTCGGTCAACGACCGGACCGGCGACGTCTGGTACCACACCTGGCACGGCCGCTTCATCGAGATGCGAGAACCAGCCGACAGCCAGTAATCCCGAAGCGAAGAGCCGACCCTGGCGCACGTGCCGCTGGACGCGGGGAAGGTTCCCAGGACCCCAGGGCTATGCGTACCAGGCTGATGGATAGGTGTTCTGTCCACTGAGGTCAGTGACAGCGATCACGGCTTGGCGATCTTGAACGAGTGAGGGGCCTTCTGGGTTCGGTGTGGATTGCGACATCTCCACCGAACGATCAGAAGGCCCCCATGCCCCACCAAGATGCACCCCTGACCGAGACCGGCCGCCTGTGCCTGGCCCGCACCGGATCACCAAGGTCCGCGTCCTGCGTCGATGGGGGAACCGGCTCGCATCGCGGGCCCGCTGCGACCCGTTCCCTCGACTGTGAGAGGCAGGGCGAGCCCGGGCGAGGGCCGTACGGCCTGTCCGTGCTGCACCTGGAAGCCCTGTGCGTCGGGCTGTGCCCGGAGCGATGCTGGACGGGAGGCCTGTTCGAGTGGGCTGCCCTGGAGGTCTGACATGGCAGTGACCGACCGACTCCCCGAGCCCGTCCATGTTCTGCTCTCGGACGGAACCACCGTGTGCATCCGCCCGGTCCGACCCGGTGACGAGGGGGCCGTGCGCAGGCTGTACGAGGAGATGTCGCCCGAGAACCTGCGCCTGCGGTTCTTCACCATCAGCCGGGGCTCCGCCCGGAAGGCCGCCGAAAGGCTCTGTTCACGCCCTCGCCCCGGTGCCCGCGCGCTGCTCGCCGAGACCGGCTCCGACGTCGTTGGCCTCGCCCAGTACGAACAGCTCGACGGCGACGGCCTCGACGCGGATGTGGCGCTGGCCGTCGCCGACCGCTGGCATCACCGGGGTGTGGGGACACTGCTGTTGGAGCACCTGGTGTCCATGGCTCGTGCCGACGGAATCACGGCCTTCGTCGCCGACGCGCTCTCCGAGAACCGCGACGTGCTGAAGGTCTTTGCCGACCTCGGATTGAGCGTCAGCCGTCACTTCGAGGGGCCGGAGGTGCACTGCAGGGTCCGGCTCGCCGAGGACGAGAGCTATCTGTCGGCCGTCGAGGCGCGGGGCCGCACGGCCGATGTTGCCAGTCTCCAGGCGCTGCTGCGGCCGCGGTCGGTCGTGGTGATCGGGCCGGGACGCCATCCCGGTTCGGTCGGCCGCGCAGTGCTGCGCAACCTGCGCGGGAACGGCTTCACCGGACGGCTGTACGCCGTGCACCCCGAAGCATCCGTGATCCTGCGCGTGCCGACGTACCGCTCAGTGGCCGCGCTGCCGCAGCAGCCCGACCTCGCTGTCGTCGCCGTACCAGCCGCTGCCGTGCCGGGCGTCGCGGAGGAGTGCGGTGCCCGTGGCGTGCGCGCGCTGCTGGTCCTCTCCGCCGGCTTCGACACACTGCAGGCGAAGGAGCTGCTGTCCGCCTGCCGCCGCCACGGAATGCGGCTCGCCGGGCCCAACTGTCTCGGCCTGGCCAACATGGAAGAGGACGTACGGCTCGACGCGACGTTCGCCGCCGACCTCCCCCTCGCGGGCACCGCGGGAGTCGCCGTGCAGTCGGGCGGCGTCGGCATCGCCCTGCTGACGGGGCTGTCCCGGCTGGGCATCGGGGTGTCGAGCTTCGTGTCACTCGGCGACAAGTACGACGTGAGCGGCAACGACATGCTTCAGTGGTGGGAGTCCGACAACCGCACCGATCTGGCACTGCTGCACCTGGAGTCGTTCGGCAACCCTCGCGCGTTCTCCCGGACCGCCCGCCGCGTGACCCGCCGCATGCCGGTGCTCACCGTCGACGCGGGACGTACGGACGCGGGCCGGCGCGCCGCGGCCTCGCACACCGCTGCCGCCGCCACCCCGACCATGACGCGCCAGGCACTCTTCCGGCAGGCCGGTATCACCGCGACCCGGAGCATCGCCGAACTCCTTGACACTGCCGCGCTCCTGCACACGCAGCCACCGCCCACCGGGCGGCGTGTGGCGGTTGTCTCCAACGCCGGCGGTACCGGTGTGCTCGCCGCCGACGCCTGTGTCGAGGCGGGGCTGACCGTGTCCTCCTTCACGCCCGAGCTGGTGGAGAGGCTCCTCGCCACGCTGCCCGTAAGTGCCTGTGCCACCAACCCGGTGGACACCAGTGCCGCCGTCTCGGAGGACCAGCTGCGCGACTGCCTCGACGTGCTGACTGCGCACGCCGAGGTCGACGCGGTCCTGGTGTCGCTGGTCCCCACCGCCGTCGCGACGGCGACCGGCGACGACCTCACGCGGGCAGTGACCGAGGCCGCCGAGCACTCGGCGTGCACGCTCGCCGCCGTGCTGCCCGACCAGGAGGCGTCCGTCCTGTTGCTCACCACAGGGGCGGGGGCGGTTCCGGCCTATGCCGACCCGCAGGCCGCGGCCCGGGCGCTGGCGCACGCCGCGGCGCGCGCTCAATGGCTCGCCAGGCCGACCGGAACCGTTCCAGCCCTCGACCGCGTCGACGCCCACACCGCCGCGGCGGTCGTCGCGACGTATCTCGGCCGCGAGACCGAAGGAGGGTGGCTGGCCCCCCGGGACTGCGCGGCGCTGCTGGACTGCTACGGCATCCCTCAGCTCCCCTGGGCCTGGGCCGACACCGAGGACGAGGCGGCAGCAGCGGCCGAACGTCTGCGGCTGCCGGGCGGCGCGGTGGTCCTCAAGGCCCACTGGCCCGGCCTGGTCCACAAGAGCGAGGAACACGCCGTGCGGCTCGGCCTGCGGGACGACGAACAGGTGCGCTCGGCATACCGCGACTTCGTGGAACGCTTCGCCGGCAGACTCGAAGGCGTGCTCGTGCAACCCATGGCCGAGCACGGCATCGAACTCTTCGCCGGCGTGGTGCAGGACGAGGTCTTCGGCCCCCTGGTGCTGTTCGGCCTCGGCGGAACGGCGACCGAGATCCTGGCCGACCACGCGGCCCGGCTCGCCCCGCTGACGGTCGAGGACGTCCACGACCTGACGGCAGCGCCGCGCTGTGCCCCGCTGCTCCATGGCTACCGGGGCACCGACCCCGTGGACCTCGAAGGAATTGAGCAACTGCTCCTGCGGCTGTCCCGCATGGCCGCGGACCTGCCGCAGCTCGCCGAGGCCGACTTCAACCCGGTCAACGCGACCCCATCAGGCGTCGCCGTGGTCGACGCTCGCGTACGTCTGTCTCCCCGGCGGCCCCACGACCCGTATCTGCGCCGGCTGCGCTGAAGAGGGAGCGGACGATGAAGCGCGAGGAGCCCGGCATCCGTGATACCGGCCAACAGGCTTACCGGCCGAGGGAGGGCCGTTGCGCCGATCCGGCGATGGGCACCTGTCCGCCGCGCGCAGACATGACCGAGGAGCACCATCACAGATGAGGGACGACGCTCGGCGATGGCGATCGTCCAGATGGTGAACCGGCTCGGCTACAGACCCACAGCGCGCCCGCGACGCCTCGTCGGCGGGTCCGCACCACCAACACCGGGCGATCCGGCCGGGCGAGAGGGGCATGTCCCTGCGCGAGGGACGCTCGGCCCGCCCCTGCCACCGCAGGCCCAGCTGTGTGCAGATGGCGCGGTGCCTGCCCCGGACGATCAAGACCGGGGACGCAGGCCGTTGAGGGGACTCGGCTCCTGATGTCGCGCCGTCCGGGCGGTGACACGCTGAGATCAGGGGCAGGCGCGACCCGAAGGAGGCCAGGATCATGTCTCGCCATCTGTCCGCCGGCGTGGACGGCTCGGCCGAAAGCCTTCACGCGGCCGAGTGGGCCGCCGAGGAAGCTCTGCTCCGCGGGGTGCACCTGCGCCTCGTCCTCGCCGACCAATGGCCGGTTTCCGCTGCCACTCCGGTGGTCGGCGTGGGGCAGCACCAATGGGACGAGGAACTGCTCACCGACGCCGCGAGCCACCTGCGGAAGCGCCATCCTGGACTGGAGATCGCCACGCTACGGCTGTCCGGCCGGCCCGCGTCGGCTCTGGCCACCGAGGCGGCCGAGGCGGAGTTGCTGGTGCTCGGCTCGCGCGGGCTCGGCCGCATCAAGGGATTCCTGGTCGGCTCGGTCGGCCTGGCCACGATCGGTGCCACCGAGCGGCCGGTGGTGCTCGTACGGGGGACGGGTCAACCGGACGATGCGCGACCGATCCCTCGGATCGGCCCCCACCGCGACGTGGTCGTCGGGGTGGACGTCCACCATCCCTGCGACGCCCTCCTGGCCTTCGCCTTCGACGAGGCCGCCCGGCGCGACTGCACCCTCCGGGCCGTCTACGGCTGGTCCCTGCCACCGGTCGTCCGCGATGCCTCCGCCCTCGCAGCAGCCGAACGGGAGATGAGCCCGGACGTCGCTCGGCGGCTCGGCGACATGATGCTGCCCTGGAGGCGGAAGTTCCCGTCGGTCGAGGTCGTCGAGGCCTCACCCATCGGCGTCCCTGCACTCCAGCTGGTGCAAGCCGCAGCAGACGCGGACCTCGTGGTCATCGGCCGGCGAATCCGCAGGTCCCACCTGGGGACGCACATCGGGTCCGTCGCCCATGCGGTCCTGCACCACTGCCCGTCACCCGTCGCCGTCATCGCCCATGACTGACTGCCCTGCCGGGCATTTCGCCGTTCACGCGTGTCGGGAGGGACGCCCCTCGCCCGTGCGGCGATATTGGCCCCATGAACACCGCTGTCGCGGTGGTGGCTGCCCTGCTGTCCGCCATGAGCTTCGGGCTCGCCTCGGTGATCCAGCAACAAGCGGCGAGCGAGGCACCCGCGCGGGAGTCGCTGCGGCTCCGGCTGGTGCTCGATCTGGCCCGCCGGCCGAAGTGGCTGACCGGCATGGCCCTGGTCATCTCCTCCTACATACTGCTGGGCCTCGCTCTGGCCTTCGGGCCGCTCGTCCTGGTCCAACCACTCGCAGCCACCGATCTCCTCTTCGCCCTGCCCCTGCTCGCCTGGCGTCGCAGGACGCCACTGACGCGCCAGGAGATGGCCGGGATCGCCTGCACGGCAGGCGGTGTGGCCATGTTCCTGACCGTGCTGCCGTCTGCCCCCGGGGGCACGACCATTCCTGCGGTACGTGACTGGCTACCGGTGCTCCTGGCCATCAGCAGCGCGGCTGTGCTGCTGACGGAAACCGGGCGAAGAAGCCGGCCGACGACTCGGACTGCCCTCTACGCAACGAGCGCGGCACTGATGTTCGCCCTGCTCGACAGCCTGACCAAGAGCACAGCGGGACGGTTCAGGGCCGACGGGCTCGGCGCGCTGTCCCACTGGGAGCCGTATTCAGTAGTCCTCGTCGGCATGATCGGACTGATCCTCTCGCAGAGCTCCTACCAGGCCGGCTCCCTGGCCATCAGTCTGCCGCTCATCGACACCCTGGAGCCTATGGGCGCCGTGCTGATTGGCGTCGCCGTCTTCGGCGAGCAACTCGCCTCGTCCACCTGGGCGCTGGCCGTGCAGGCGCTGGGCGCGGCCACCGCCGTGGCCGGCATCGTGCTCCTGGACAGGTCGCCGCTGGGGAGGTCCTGACTGCGGTGCAGCCTCCTGGAGCCGACCAGGCGCGGTTCTATCTTGTTCCAGTCCCGTTGTTCCCATTCCGCATGTGTCCCGCGGCCCACGGCGTCGAGGCGGAGGACGAAGAGGCCGACGGACGCTAGGGGAGGCAACCACCGACGGCGCAAGCCAGCCCCAACATGGACCGTCGGCCCCCTGCAAGGGACGACGGGCCGCGTAGTGGGTCGCTGCCGCGTCGCGGTGCGCCTCCTCAGTCCGGCTCCATATACGAGCGGCGGAAGACCGGGGCCTGGCCGGTGCCCCACGGCCGTACGGCTGCCATCGCCTGGACGACTGCGGATTCCAAGGGGCCGCTGGTGTCGATCGAGACGGCCTTTGTCCACGGTGGTTCCTTGGCCGCCATGGCGGTGGCCACGTCGAGGTCGGCGTCGGACGCTCCGGGGGCACGAGAGTTGAGGCGGGCCGCCGTTACGTTGCTCGGAGCCTGGCAGTGCAGGGCCACCAAGTCGGCGCTGGTGCGTTCGGCCATGCGCAAGGCGGCTTCTCGCTGCCCCGTATCGGACCAGGTGGCGTCCAGGACGACGGACTCGCCGGAGGACAGCAGGGCGGATGCGCGGTCCAGCAGGGCCGCATAGGTACTGGCGGTCCACTCGGGTGTGTACAGGCCTTCGCCGTAGCCGGCCGCCGCGGATTTCTCCGCCGGAATGCCGGCCAGCTCCTTGCGGAGGCGGTCGCTGCTGAGCAGAGTGACGCCCAGGCGATCGGCCAGTGCCCCGGATAGTGTGGATTTCCCGCTGCCCGGCAGCCCGCCGACGAGAGTCAGGCCGACCGTGGAAGTGCGCAGGTGGCGCAGCGCCGTGGTGAGCAGTCGCCGGGATGCCGCCTCCGCGCCGGGTGTGCCCTGGCGTGCCTGGATCAGGGAGACCTTGGCGCGGACGAACGCGCGGTAGGCGACGTAGTGGTGCCACAGGGAAGGCGGTGCGGGGTCGCCGGAGTACTCGCTGTACCGGGCGAGGAAGAACGCCGCAGCCTCCGGGGCGCCCAGCTGTTCCAGGTCCATGGCGAGGAAGGCGGCGTCGTCGAGGCCGTCGACGTAGCGAAGGCGGTCGTCGAACTCCAGGCAGTCAAGGACACGGGGGGCGTCGTCGAGGCAGAAAATGTCCTCGGCGAGCAGGTCGCCGTGGCCGTCGACGATCCGCGCCTGTTCGATGCGCGCGTCGAACAGCTTCTTACGGCCGGCGAGGTAGCGGCGCACGAGCCGCTCGATCTCCGCCACGCCGCCGGACACACGCACCCCGTCCGCGAGCGCGCGGACCTGTGCGAAGCTCGCCTCCCAGCGCGACGACAGCGCGTCCCGGGTGCCCTGCTCGTCCACCTCGGGGGCGCGGCGCGCGTCCGCGTGACGGGTGGCGAGCAGCCGGGCGACGGCCCGCAGGGCATCGTCGACGGACGCGCCTTCCCGCACGAGCTGGGAGAGGCGGCGCTCCGCCGGCATACGGCGCATCACGACGAGGGGTTCCGGCGTATCCGTGTCCGGGCTACGGAATTCCCCCAGGCCGAGGTAGACGTCGGGAGCGAAGCGACGGTTGAGAGCAACTTCCCGCTCGCACGCGGACCGCCGAGCCTCCACGGTCGTGTAGTCGAGGAAATCCAGGTCTACCGGCTTCTTGAGTTTGTAGACACGATCCCCGACGAAGAACACCACCGCGGTATGGGTCTCGCACACCTCTGCGCGCGGCGGTGGCGGAGCGCCGAGGCCGGCGCCGGGCCGGAGCGCGGACGCGTCGGTCTGGTGCACCGGCACCAAGGGCTCCCTGCCGTGGCCAGGCTCAGTCATGGGGGATCACGGCGACAGGGCAGCGCGCGTGATGGATCGCGGCTTGGGCTACGGGACCCAGGCGTGGTCCCAGGGCGGGACGATGCCTGCGTCGGCCGACCACCAGCATCCCGGCGCCCTCAGCAGCCCGTACGACAACCTTGGCGGGGCTGTCGAGGGCGATGCTGTCAGTGACCTCCACACGCGGAAACTTCGCGGCGAGACTCTCGGGTGAGCCGTCGAGGCCCACGGTGATGACTGGCTCCATGGCGACTGTCTCCGTCTCGTAAGAAGCTGGAATGAAGGTGAACGAGTCCGCGTGTCCGGACAGCACCGGTCTGCCGAACACAGCCCCTTCTCTCATTCGAGGAGTACCCCAGACCTTTCTGCGGTGCATGCGGACCCGTGTGGGGCGGGCTCGGAAGGGTGGAGTCCGGCGAGAGAAGAGACATGGGCAGTGACGATTCCCCTGGTGGTCGGTATCGATGGATCCGAGGCGAGCCTGGAGGCGGTGGACTGGGCCGCCGACGAGGCAGCCCGACACGAGGTGCCGCTCCTCCTGGTGCACGCCGGGGCGCCGCACCATGAGGCAACCGCCCTCATCGGCGTTGCCTCGGATCGTGCCAGGACTGGTGCCCCGAGGGTGCGGCTGTCGAGCGAGGTGCTGCATGAGGACGCCGCCTCCGCCCTGGTCCACAAGGGACGCAATGCCTTCGCGTTGGTGCTCGGGTCCAGAGGGCTCGGAGACCTGGCCGGGATGCTCCTGGGTTCGGTCAGCCTCGCCGTGGCAGCACGAGCCGACTGCCCCGTCATCGTGGTGCGTGGCGGGGCGAAGTACCGGGACGCCCGGTTCGGGAGTGTCGTCGTCGGCGTCGAGGAGGGAGAGGGAAGCGGCACCGCACTGGAGTTCGCGTTCCGCGAAGCCCAGGTGCGGCACTGCCGGCTGGTGGCTGTACATGCCTGGAGTCCAACCTTCCGGGCTGCTCTCGAATCTCCGCCCGCGTCGGGGTACGCCCTCGAGAACCAGCGGCGGCCGCCGGCGCAGGTGCTCGACGACGCTCTGCGCGGGCCTGCAGAGCGATACCGGGACATCCCGGTGAGCCGCCGGGTGGTCGAGGCGTCGGCACGACAGGTGCTGTTGGAGGCAGCGTCGGACGCCGACGTGCTCGTCGTCGGAGCCCGAAGGCGACATGGGCACATCGGCCTGCAACTGGGTCTGATCAACCACGCGGTGCTGCATCACGCGCCGTGCCCGATCGCGGTCGTTCCGCAGATATGACGACCACCAGCCGGGGACAGGCCGCGCCGGGGCCCGCGCACGGGGTCCGGAAGGGCCGTCAGACGGGACCTTCGGCCCCTGTGACGGGGTCTGCCGCTGTTCCATGGTGGTGGGCAACGGACCAGCGACTTGCTGGAGGCCAGACCATGAGTGCACAAGGTTCGCCGTACGCATCCAGCCCGCATCCGCCGCACCGGGAGCACCCGTCCAGGGGAGCGAACCCGCTGAGGCGCACGTCCGACAGGATCGAGTCCTGGTTCCTGCGTTGCCTGATGCTCGTACTCGCCCTCGGACTGCCGACGGCCTCGCTCGGCGCGGGGCTGACGGTGTACGAGTCTTCGATGCGCACCGTGCAGGCCCAGTCGGCGGAGCGGCAGGAGGTCACCGCCCGGCTGACGTCGAATACCGAAGGAGCACAGGGCAGTGCCCAAGACGCCAGGCACCGGGCGCAGGTCAACTGGACTGACACGAGTGGCAGGGAGCGGACCGGAAGTGCCCTGGTGAAGTCGGGTACGCCCAAGGGCACCACCGTGCGGGTCTGGGTGGACCGGGACGGAAGGCTCAGCACTCCGCCGATGACCGCGCAGAACGCGACGGCCACCGGCTGGCTGGTGGGCGGCATGACAGCGGTAGCGGTGGCCTCGGGGTTCTTCGCGGCGCGGGCGGGCATGCGCGTGGTGCTGGACCGCAGAAGGTGCGCGCAGTGGGACGCCGAGTGGGACCTGGTGGAGCCCCATTGGTCGGCGCGCTTCCGCCAGTGACCGTCAGCAGGCCGCACAACAGCCGAGGAGGTCACGCTGATGTCCGATGCGACGACCACGGATCTGTACGAAGTGACGATGGCCCTGTCCTACCTCCGGGAGAACATGACCGGTCCGGCTACCTTCAGCCTCTTCGTCCGCGACGTGCCCGCCGATCGCGGCTTCCTGGTCGCCGCGGGACTGGAATCGGCACTCGAGTACCTGTCCGGCTTCCGGGTCGACCCCGAGGACGTCGATGCCTTCGCCTCCGCGCTGCACCGGCCGGCGCGCGCTCTGGAGCCCCTGCATGGCCTGCGGTTCACCGGTGACGTGCGGGCAGTGCCCGAGGGACGCATCGTGCTGCCCGGCGAACCGCTGCTCGAGGTGACCGCGTCTCTTCCGCAGGCACAGCTTGTCGAAACGTACGTGCTCAACCAGCTCAGCCATCAGACGGCGATCGCGTCGAAGGCCGCGCGATGCGTGCTCGCGGCGGCCGGACACCCGGTCGTGGACTTCTCACTGCGGCGGACCCATGGACCACAGGCCGGCTTCCAGGCCGCCCGGCTCAGCGCGATGACCGGCTTCGCCGGGACCAGCAACGTGGCCGCGGCCACGGCCGAGGGCATACCTGCCGTCGGCACGATGGCCCATTCCTTCGTGGCAGCGTTCCCGACGGAGGAAGAGGCGTTCCGCGCCTTCGCACGGTCCCACCCCGGTCCGGTGACGCTGCTGGTGGACACCTACGACACCGAGGCGGGCATCCATATCGCGGCACGCGTACTGCGGGCCCTGGACCGCGGTCCCGGCTCGGCGGTCCGGCTGGACAGCGGCGACCTCGGAGCCCTGGCGGTACGGGCGCGCTCCATCCTCGACGGCGCGGGCCTGCCGGACGTAGAGATCGTCGCCAGCGGCGGCCTCGACGAGTACGCCGTGGACGAACTGGTCCGCTCCGGAGCGCCGATCGACATCTACGCGGTCGGCACCCGCATGGGGGTCTCGTCCGACGCACCGTATCTGGACTCCGCCTACAAGATGGTGGAGTACGACGGCCGACCGGTGATGAAGCTTTCCTCGGCGAAAGTGACGGCCCCCGGGCAGAAACAGGTGTTCCGTCGCCCCGGCTACGCCGACGTGATCGGTCTGGCCGACGAGCAGCCACCTGAGGACGGCAGACCGTTGCTCGAGACGATGATGCAAAGCGGCACACGCACCGGCAAGAGGCCCACACTCGGCGAGTGCCGCGAGAGGTTCACCGCCGATCTGGCCGCACTGCCACCAGCGGCCCGGCGAATCCGGGCCCCCGTCGCACCTCGAGCCACGACCTCCCCACGGCTGAGCGCACTCGCCGACCGGGTCCGGCGCCGCATCGAGGAGGAGACGCGGGCCATGGCCGCGCGGCCCCGGAGCTCGTACAGAACCGCATCCGGATCGCAGCGGTCCGTACCGACGTGAGGAGGAAAGCGATGCCGCATACCGTGGAATGGAAGGTTCGCCTCTACCTCTTCGAGGACGAGGGAACGACGAAAGCGCGCGTGGTGCTCGACACCGGAACGACGGCACTCACCGGCCACGGGGTCGCCCACCGAAATCCGACGGACACGCATGTGCCGGAGATCGGTGACGAACTGGCGGCCGGCAGGGCCATGCACGACCTCGCCCAGCAGCTGGTGAACGCCGCCGAGCGCGACATCGAGGGCATGGGCGCGACCGGGTCACGTACCCGCCGGACTCCCATGTGACCGCCGATCCCCGAGCCACGTGGGCCACCTCGCGGGTGTCTAGCGCCGGCTTGGGGACCCGGACCGGTGAGCAGCACGTTCGCCTTCCGGCGCACGCTGCTGTTCCAGAAGCAAGGAGGACGACCGATGACGCTTCCCGCACATCGCAGCAGGGGTGGGGTTCCGGTAGGGGACCTCTTCCATGAGCTGCATGATCTGCGCACCCGTATGGATCAGCTCATGCATTCCACCTTCCCCTTCCCCGGTGTCGACTTTCCCGAGCCCGGCGCGACGGGCGCGTGGGCACCCCTGGCCGACGTCGAGGACACCGAGGACGCATACCTGGTGGAGCTGGAACTCCCCGGCGTGGAGAGAGACCAGGTCACCGTAGAAGTCACCGACGGCGAGCTCGATGTCCACGGCGAGATCAAGGAGAAGGAACGCACCGGCGTGGTCCGGCGGCACACGCGCCGCATGGGCCAGTTCGACTACCGCACGAGTCTGCCGCCGAACACCGACACCGAGCACATCAGCGCGGAGCTTACCAATGGAGTCCTCACGGTGCGCGTCCCGAAAACAAAGAGGGCCAAGCCGCACCGCATCGAAATCACCGGCTGAGCCAGGGCGGGACCCGCAAAGGTGGGTGCAGGCGAAGAGGCGGCCCCCATCGCCTCCACGAAAACCGGGGTGCCCGTCGGCTCTCTCAGGGTTTCTCCTTCAGCGCGGCGGCCCGCCGCGCGTGGCACGTTGGATGCAGCAGCATTCTGAGGAACGGCGGCGGTCATGCGAGCTCACCTCGGCGATCAGCTTGTTGTCGAAAGCCCGGCCACTGGCGCCACCAGGCGCGACGGCGAGATTGTCGGACTCCACCACGAGGACGGAACACCGCCCTACGACGTGCGCTGGTCGGACACGGACGAGGTGACGCTCGTGTTCCCCGGGCCCGACGCACACATCCGACACGTCGAGCACGGGCCCGGAAGAACCCACGAGCATTCCCGGCCGAATGCGGATGAGGCAGGTTCCCTGTCGGAGGGAACCTCGCGCGGTGGGATACACAACGCCGGCGACATCGGTCGGCGCGTGGCCGCTGAACGCGAGCGACAGGGGCTGACCCGGTCAGAGACGGCCCGCCGCGCCAGGATGGCGCCGGAGTACCTGGCATACCTCGAGCAACGGCCGGCCGACCCGAACCTGGCGACTCTCATCAGACTGGCCGGCGCGCTCGGCACGAGCGTCGCGGCCCTGCGCGGGGGCGGCATCGATCTGCCGCCCGGCCAGGGCCAGGCACTCCTGCATCCCCAACTGCGGGACCTCGCCCCCGACGAATGCCGCGCCCGGCTTTCCACGCACGGCGTGGGGCGCATCGCGGTGTCGACCCCCGACGGCCCGGCGGTCGTCCCGGTGAATTACGAGGTCATCGGCGACGCGATCGCCTTCCGGACAGCGCCGGACTCGGTGCCTGCGGCGGCCGTCGGAACGGACGTCGCATTCGAGGTCGACCATCTGGACGACGCCATGAGTCAGGGCTGGAGCGTGCTCGCCGTCGGCCCTGCGCGGGTTGTCACGGACCCCGACGCGGTGCGGCGGCTGGCCGATCGTGCCCACACCACGCCGTGGGCCGGGGGCGAACGCGAGATGTGGGTGTCGATCCAGCCCACGCGCCTCACGGGCCGCCGCATCACTCCGGCTGATCAGTGAGGGGAAAGCGGCGTGCCGCGCGCCCTGCATGCATGTCACGAGCCCGGTCCGCGAGAACCGAAGGGGGAGCCGCCGTCCACCGCATGAACCCCGGCGTACCTGTCACTGTGCGCTGTCCGGTCAGTCCGGTGCGGCGGAGGCGCCGGTGAGCCGGGGCTCGACGTCCACCACGCCCTCCACGGCACGGACGAGCCGTACAGCGACCGATATGAGCGAGGTGTCCCGGATCTGCCCGCGCAGGGTGACGACTCCGTCGTGCACGTTCACGTGGATGGTGTGGCTGAGCGCTGGGAAGAGGGGGGACACCACCGTGCGGCGGAGCTCCTCCTCGATGTCCTCGTCGGACCGCAGGAAGACCTTCAGCAAATCGCCACGGCTGACGATGCCTTGGAGCTTGGCCTCGTCGTCGACCACCGGGAGCCGCTTGACATGCCGGACGGCCATGATCCGCGCGGCCTGGGCCAGGGTGGCGTCAGGGTGAACCGTGATGGCGGGGGTGCTCATGAGCTCCCCGGCGGTCACGGCCCCTGCTTTGGCGAGGTCGGACAGCCGCCGACGCTGCTCGTGGAGGATCAGGTCGCCGTCCCGGAACTCCTCCTTGGGCAGCAGATCGGCTTCGGACACCACGCCGATGACGCGCCCCTCCCCCTCCAGGACCGGCAGGGCGCTGACCTTCCACTGCTCCATGGTCCGGATGATCTCCTTGAACGGGGCGTCGCGTCCGACGGCCACCACTGTCAGGGTCATTACATCGCTCACGAGGTGCGGGGTCTCAGGCGTTTCAGACCCTCCTCCACTCGCCTCATCGGGGCACGTCGCCTGCGCCGTAGGGCGCGTACAGGTCGAGCAGTCGTACGCGGGCGGCTCTGAGCCGGTCCGCTATCACCTTGGCGACATAGACGCACAGTGCGTGATCAAGTGCTGGGTCCTTTTCGCACAGCGCACGGATCTCCGCCGCATCGAACTCGTAGGCAAGCACGGGGCCGCCGGCCTCGGCCCCCAGGTGCCAGTGCGGGGGAGGGATGAGCCAGGACCAGCCCAGCATTTCTCCGGCACCAAGGGTCTCGATGACCGCGGCGCGTCGGCCCGGAACGTGAAGATCCAGAGTGACCGTACCCGTGCGGATGATCCAGAAGCGGTCGGCCTTGCCGCCCTCGTTGAAGATGCGCTCACCTGTCGCGAAGGACACCTCGCGGGCGAGTGACATGAGCTGATCTCGATGGTCCTTGGTCAGGGCGCCGAAAACGCCTCTCCCCACCGCCATGGCCTTCCCTCCTCCCTGGCCTCGAATGTGTAGGGCCGGGCTGTGTGTCCGGTGCGGACGTCTCACCACGCGGGGCGTTGGTCTCGTTTGTGAGACCCAGCAGCGTCTGCTTGGGCTGAACGGCGGCTTCGTCGACTGGGACATGTCGCTGCCACCCATGGCGGCGATGCGGGCCGGGCATCGCACGGCTCTGTTCCTCTCGGCCGTATGAGTCCACCATCGCTGCAATCCCGCGCAGTGCAACCCGGGCGCAGGCCCCTGATCCGGGGGCCGGTTCGCATGTCGCGGTGGTCCCTGGGCGGTGCGACGGTGTTCACAGGGGGTCTCTCGGTAGCCGCAGAGGAAGGCGATGGGGACGATGGAATTCCCGCTGGTCGTGGGTGTCGACGGATCGGATTCCAGCCTGCAGGCGGTGGACTGGGCGGTGGACGAAGCGGCACGCCATGGGCTGCCACTGCGCCTCGTCTATGCCTCCCTGTGGGAGCGATATGAGGGAGGTCGCCCCTCCTTCGGTACCGATCGCCCCGACGAAGAGATCATGGCGGAACACATCATCGCCTCCAGCGCGGAACGCGCCCGGCTTCGCATCCCGGAGGTGAAGGTGTCGGGCGAGGTGCTGCCCGAGGAGGCCGTGTCCGCGCTGCTGCGCGAGGGGCATGAGGCGTTCGCCCTCGTCACGGGCTCCCGCGGCAGGGGTGAGCTCGCCGGGAGGCTGCTGGGGTCGGTGAGCCTGACCGTGGCGGCCCGCGCAGTGTGCCCGGTCGTCGTGGTGCGTGGCGGGGAGCGGAACCGGCAGGGCGCCTTGGGGCGGGTTGTTGTGGGGGTCGGCGACGGCATCGAGGGTTCGGGCGCCGTGCGGTTCGCTGTGCGCGAGGCCCAGGCACGCGGCTGCGCCCTGGATGCCGTGCGGGCCTGGCGCAGCCCGGCCCATGAGCATGTGGACCACCCCCTGGTCGCGGATGATGCGTCGCAGGCACGTGAGGAACAGGCCTCGACCGTTCTGGCCGACGCACTGCGTGAGGTCGAACGGGATCATCCCCGGGTCGAGGTACATCGCCGGCCGGTGGAAGGCCCCGCCCACAAGGTCCTCGTGGCCGCATCGGCCGATGCCGATCTGGCGGTCGTCGGCGCTCTGAGGCGGCACGGCCACTTCGGTCTGCAGCTCGGCAGGGTCGCCCACACCCTGCTGCACCACTCCGAGTGCCCTGTTGCCGTCATCCCACAGCGAGTCTGAGCCCGCGCGTGGCCCCGCACTTGGACGTCACGTGAAGGGAGAAGGGTGAGCTGCGGATGTCGGAGTGGACGTGGGAGTACGACGGCTACGACCCGGCTGCGGAGCGGTTGCGCGAGGCGCTGTGCACGCTCGGCAACGGCTACTTCGCCACCCGTGGGGCTGTGCCCGAGAGCAGGGCGGGACTGGTCCACTGCCCGGGCACCTACGCGGCCGGGTGCTACAACCGTCTGGAGTCGACCGTGGCGGGGCGACAGGTGGTGAACGAGGACCTGGTCAATCTCCCGAACTGGCTGCTCCTGCGGTTTCGCTGCCGCTGCGCCGAAGGATCGTGGAGCCCGTGGTTCTCCCCGGACACCGGCACCCTTCTCGACTACCGGCACACCCTGGATCTGCGCCGCGCCACGCTGACCCGCACGTTCCGCTACCGGGACGATGACGCGGGCGTGCTGAGTGTGGAGCAGATCCGCTTGGTGCACATGGGGGACCCTCACCTGGCAGCGCTGCGGACCGTCTTCACGGCTGAGGACTGGTCTGGAGAGATCGAAATCGAGTCCGCCCTCGACGGCGACGTGATCAACAGCAACGTACGCCGTTACCGGTCCCTCAACCGGAGCCACCTGGCCCATGTACGGACCGGAGCGAGGGCGCCCGACACGGCGTGGCTGCACTGCCGTACCAGCACCTCCGATATCGGCATTGCCATGGCGGCCCGGACAGTTACCGGGCAGCCTCCGATCTTGTCGGAGCTTCATCCCGCCCGTCGGCGTGCCGTCCACCGCCTGGTGATCCCGATCGCTCCAGGCCGACCCGTCGGCGTGGAAAAGACCGTGGCGCTGCACACCTCACGGGATACGGCGATCAGCAACCCACTCGGGGCAGCGGTCGACCGGGTGTCCGCAGCTGCCAACTTCTCAGCCCTGCTGGCCTCCCATGTCGCAGCGTGGGAGCGGTTGTGGCGGCGCGCGGAGATCCAGGTGCCCGGCCAGGCCGGTCGGGTCCTGCGCCTGCATCTGTTCCATGTCCTGCAAACACTTTCTCCGCACACCGCGGATCTGGACGTGGGAGTTCCGGCCCGAGGGCTGCACGGGGAGGCGTACCGCGGCCACGTCTTCTGGGACGAACTGTTCGTGCTCTCGTATCTGAACTTGCACTTCCCGGAGGTCTCCCGGGCGCTGCTGAACTACCGGCACCGGCGTCTGCCACAGGCGTGCCGGGCGGCCGCCGCTATCGGCCGGGCCGGGGCGATGTACCCGTGGCAGAGCGGCAGCGACGGCCGCGAGGAGACTCAAGAGCTGCATCTCAACCCCCGTTCGGGCCGCTGGCTGCCGGATTACTCCCGGCTCCAGCACCACGTCGGCTCGGCGATCGCCTACAACATCTGGCAGTACTGCGAGGCCACCGGCGACACCGAGTTCCTGCACACCAAGGGCGCGGAGATGCTGCTGCAGATCGCCCGCTTCTGGGCGGACATCGCGGTCTTCGATCCCGAATCGGGCCGTTATCGCATCCGGGGCGTTGTCGGCCCTGACGAGTATCACGACAGCTACCCGGCTTCCGCCCAGCCGGGACTGGACGACAACACGTACACCAACGTCACCGCCGCCTGGGTCCTTGCCCGCACCCTGCACCTCCTGCGGCGCCTTCCCGCATGGCGTCGGCAGGAATTGTTCGATCGCGTACGGCTGGACGGCGGCGAACTTCTGAGGTGGGAGGAGGTCTCCCGGCGGTTGCGGGTGCCGTTCCACCGGGGCGTCATCAGTCAGTTCGAGGGCTACGACGATCTCGCCGAGCTGGACTGGGACGCCTACCGGTCGCGCTACGACAGCATCAGGCGGCTGGACCGGATCCTGGAGGCCGAAGGTGACGCGGTCAACCGCTACAAGGCGTCCAAGCAGGCCGACGTCCTCATGCTCGGCTACCTGTTCTCCCCTGCGGAGCTGCGGGATCTGTTTCGGCGTCTCGGGTACGAGCTGGACGACGAGGTCTGGCGCAGGACCGTCGACTACTACCTTCAGCGCACGAGCCACGGCTCCACGCTCAGCGGGCTCGTCCACGGCTTTGTCCTCGCCCGGGCCAGGCGAGCCGAGGCGTGGCGATACGTCCAGGAGGCCCTGGAGGCGGACATTGCCGATATCCAGGGCGGTACGACCGGCGAGGGCATCCACCTGGGGGCGATGGCCGGCACCCTCGATCTGGTCCAGCGTGGTCTGACGGGACTGGAGACGCGCGAGGACGCCCTGTGGCTGGATCCGGTACCTCTTCCGGCACTGTCCGAGTATGGGTTCTCTCTCCGCTATCGCGGCCACTGGGGTGTCGGTGTACGGCGCCGGAGCGGGCAACTGGAGATCGGTGTACCCGACTCGGAGGAGTCCCCGATCCGCGTGGTGCTGGCCGACCGAGCCGTCACCATCGCCCCCGGCGAGACCTGCACGCTCGTGCTGCCGATGGATTGATCCGACGGGATGCGGCCCGGTAGCACTGCGACTCTGCCCTGCGGCGGTGTTGCCATCGGCCTACGCTCCCAGAGCGGGGTTCGGCTTCGGGCGACAAGGCCGTGGGAGACGCGCATGAAGTGGTTGGTCTCGCTGGTGGGCGCGGGTCTCGTCATGGTCACCCTGCGGGACCTGTTCCACACACTCTGGCACCCCACCCGTCATGGCGGGCTGAGCCGCCTCGTCATGACGGCACTGTGGAGACTGGCCCGGCGCTACCGTGCCCGCAGGCGTGTGGTCGGGCTGGTCGGACCGCTCGCCATGGTGACCGTCGTGTGCATGTGGGCCGCTACCGTCATCCTCGGCTGGGCGATCGTCTACTGGCCACACATGCCCGGGGCCTTCACCTTCTCGCCCGGCTCCGAGGCGGCGCAGGAGCCGGCGCTTCTCGACTCCGTGTACCTGTCGCTCGTCACGGTCGCCACCCTGGGACTGGGTGACATCACGCCCGGAGAAGGCTGGCTCCGCCTGGCCTCGCCGTTGGAGGCCCTGGTCGGCTTCGCCCTATTGACGGCCACAGTCTCCTGGGTGCTGGAAATCTATCCGGCGCTGACCCGCAGAAGGGTCCTGGCCATCCGCCTGGCACTGTTGCGCGACGCGAATCCGACGCAGCAGCAGATCGACAGCACCGCGGGTGCCCTCTTGCTGGACAGCCTGGCCACCGAGGTCGTACGCGTCCGGATCGACTTCACCCAGTACGCCGAGGCGTACTACTTCCATGACGGGGAGGACCACTCGTCGCTGGCGGCCATGGTCGGCTACGCCGCCGCTCTCGCCGAGCGGGGACAGGCCGCGGGGCGGCCGGAGGTGCGACTGGCGGGTGAGCTGCTCGCCGGTGCGCTGAGAGATCTCGCCGCCATCCTCGACCAGCGCTTCCTCCACACGGGCGCTGTACCGACGGACGTCTTCGCGGCCTACGCTGCCGACCACGGGCGGGCCTCATGAATCAGGACAGGGACAGCCGGAAGTCCGGTGCGGACATCGGCGAACCCAGGAGCGTGCCCCCCGCGACGGGTCCGTCGGGCCTGTCGTCGGACGAGGCCAGGCGGCGACTGGAAGTCCATGGGCCCAACGAGATCCCCGCGGAGCCGCGGACCCCGGTGTGGCGGCGGGTGGTGCAGCAGCTGCGCGACCCGCTGATCCTCGTCCTGCTCGTGGCCGCTGCCCTGACGATCGCCACCGGCGATCTTTCCGATGCCGCAGTGATCCTGCTCGTGATCACCGTGAACACGGTGGTCGGCGTCGTACAGGAGGTACGGGCGGAACAGGCGGTCATGGCCCTGTCCGCGATGAGCGCCCCCGCGGCCAGGGTGGTGCGGGACGGCGAGGAACGCTCCATCCCGGCTGCTGAGGTGGTTCCGGGTGATCTGGTTCTGCTGGCCGAGGGGGACATCGTTCCCGCGGACGGGGACGTGCTGGCCGCAGCGTTGCTGCTGGCGGATGAGTCCTCGCTGACGGGTGAGTCCGTGCCGGTGGAGAAGGCCCCTGACCGGGACGTGGCGCGCGGTGCTGTGTCGGCGGGCACGATCGTCGTCCGCGGCCGCGGCCGGGTAATGGTCACGGCCACCGGGGCCGACAGCGCGCTGGGCCGAATCGCTTCTCTGATGGGAGCCGGGCCCGGTCAGACTCCGCTGCAGCACCGACTTGCGAGGTTCGGCCGGATGCTGGCGGCAGCGATCGTGGCTCTGTGCGCCATTGTCCTCGCGCTCGGGTTGGTGCGCGGACAGCCGGTGGAGCTGATGATCGTGGCGGCGATCAGCCTCGCCGTCGCGGCCGTTCCGGAGTCCCTCCCCGCCGTGGTGACGCTCGCTCTCGCGCTCGGAGCGCGGCGCATGGCGGACCGGCACGCGATCGTCCGCCGGCTGCCCGCGGTGGAGACCCTGGGCTCGGTGACCGTGATCGCCACTGATAAGACCGGCACCCTGACCGAGGGCCGGATGGCGGCCGAGCAACTCTGGACGCTGCACGGCGAGGCAGCGGTCGTGGGTACGGGCTATGACCCCGAGGGCCGGGTGGTCCGCGACGGCGAGACGATGACCGCGGACGACGCACCCGATCTGGCGGCGCTCCTGCGGATCGCGATGCTGTGCAACGACGCGGCGCTGGAGCCGCCGGACGGTTCCCCGGAGTGGAGCGCGCTGGGCGACCCCACGGAGGCCGCCCTGTTGACGGCGGGAGCCCGCCTCGGGCTCGACCGGGCGGCGCTGGACCGCGAACTGCCGCGCCTGGACGAGATCCCGTTCGACAGCGACCGCAAGCGCATGACCACCGTGCACCTCCGACCGGAGGGAGGAGTGCTGGTCGCGTGCAAAGGAGCGCCGGAATCGTTGCTCCGGACGCAGATTCTGGCCGACGCCTCTGACGTCGTCGCCCGCGCGGCCGCGCAGGCGGAGGTGCTGGCACGCCGGGGGTACCGGGTGCTCGCCGTCGTCACGGCCGACTACGACGAGGCGGAGCAAGGGGCCCCGACTTGGGAGTCGGGATTGTCGTTCCTCGGCCTCGTCGGCATCCTGGACCCGCCCCGCAGCGCGTCCGAGCCGATGATCACCGCTTGCAGGCGGGCCGGTATCGCCCCGGTTCTGATCACCGGCGACCACCCGCTGACCGCACGGGCGGTGGCCGGGCGCCTCGGCATCGCCTCCAGCGACGCGGAGGTCACCACGGGCGACCGGATCCGGGAAGGTACGGCGGGCGACCTGACGGGCGTACGGGTCTACGCCAGGACCACTCCCGAGCAGAAGCTGGACATCGTCCAGGCGTGGCGTGGGGCTGGGCACGTGGTGGCGATGACGGGGGACGGTGTCAATGACGGCCCGGCCTTGCGCCGGGCCGACATCGGCGTCGCCATGGGCAGGCGCGGCACCGAGGTCGCACGCCAAGCCGCAGATCTCGTTCTTGCCGACGACAATCCGGCCACCATCGTGTCCGCCGTCGAGGAGGGACGCCGCGTCTACGCGAACGTACGCCGGTTCCTGCTCTACGGCCTCGCCGGGGGCACCGCGGAGATCCTCGTCATGCTCCTGGGACCTTTCCTGGGCATGCCGCTGCCACTGCTGCCTGCACAGATCCTGTGGATCAACCTGCTCACGCACGGCCTGCCCGGTGTCGCTCTCGGTGCGGAGCCCGTCGACCCGCACACGATGCGCCATCCTCCCCGCCCTCCCTCGGAGAGCGTTCTGGGCGCCGGTCTCTGGCCTCGGATCCTTTTCATGGGAGCCTTCGTCGCCACGGTGACCCTCGTGGTCGGCGTCTGGGCCCGGGAGACCGGACGGCCCTGGCAGTCCATGGTGTTTCTGATCCTCGGCGCCACGCAGCTCGGCGTGGCGCTCGGCTCCCGGGCCCGACCGGGCAGCCTGGCCAACCCGTTCTTGCTGGTGGCCGTGGGCGCGGCCCTGAGCCTCCAGGCCGCCGGCATCTATCTGCCGCCCTTGCGGGAGCTGCTGGGAACGGAGCCACTCCCGCCCAGCGACCTGGCGATCGCCGCCGCGGTGTCCGGCCTCGGCCATGTCGTCATGCGCCTCCAGGCCCGGCTGAGACCGGAACGCCCATCGCGCGGGGGCCCGCGGGAGGCCCAAGAGCATGGAACTCAGCCCGCGCATGGGAGATGCAATGATCAGCGAGGTGGACCTCGGACGTGACCTGCCCGCAGAGCGGTTGGGCTATTTCGTCGAGGTCATCTGCGCGGCCCTCCGACCGTCCCTGGCGAATTGAATCGCGAGAATCACTGTGAATGCTCCGATGGTGATCATGTTCCCCCGGGGGTGAGCAGCGGCCAGGCTGCGGTGGCAGTCTTGAGGTGTGGGCAGCCTGAGCGCTGCCCGGCAGTCGGGCTTCCTGGAGGGAGGGGCGATGCCGGGTCAACCTCTTGATGACAAGACCGTGGCATCCCTGATCGGCGACGCCATTGCGGCCCCGTCGTTGCACAATGCGCAGCCCTGGCGGTTCCGCTACTTCAAGGAGAGCCGTACGTTCCACGTCCTGGCGGATCGGAAGCGGGCTGTGCCGCATGTGGATCCCCAGGGGCGTGCGCTCCACATCAGCTGTGGTGCCGCGCTGCTGAATCTGCGGGCTTCCGCAGCCCGTGCCGGCTGGGACGCCAAGACGATGCTGCTGCCCGCGCCCGCGGATGCCGACCTGCTGGCCACGGTGCAACTGCTCTTTCCGCTCCGGGCCGATGAAGGCCTCGCCCGGCTGTATCCCGCGATCCACAGCAGGCACACGAGCCGGTTCCCCTTCGAGGAGACGGACATTCCCCCAGCCGTGCGGAGCGCTCTTCAGGAGGCCGCTGCATTGGAAGGGGCCCGCGTGCAGTTCCTCAGTTCAGCGCATCTGGACACCGTGCTGGAACTTGTCGAGGAAGGAGAGAGTCTCGACCTGTGGGATCCGGGTGTGCAGGAGGACCTGGCGCGCTGGACCCGTACCGACGCGCAGGCCGAGGCGACGGGGGAGGGAGTTCCGCAGTACGCCTTCGGCCCGCGGAAACGAAGCGGTCGTGCTGCGCTGCGTGACTTCGCGGGCCACGGCACCGTGGCCGGTAGAGACACCGCGGACTTCGAGACCTCGCCCAATCTGGCCCTGCTGAGCACGGCCGAGGACCGGCCGAAAGACTGGCTGCGTGCCGGCCAGGCCTTGGAGCGCGTCCTGCTGCTTGCCACACTCGAGGGCCTGTCCAGTTCCTTCGCCACGCAGCCGGTGGAGCGGTCCGAACTGCGGTGGGTACTTCGCGATCCGGTACACGGAGTTGGACCAGTGCAGATGGTGCTACGGCTCGGCTACGGCCCCCCGGGCCATGCAACACCCCGACGTCCCGTGTGGGAGGTACTCGACATCGGAGTGTGATCGGAAGCGCGTGTGGTCGAGCGTTCGCCGATCTGGACAGAAGATTCCGCCTGTGGTGCTGACTGATGGCGAGCGCGGGTGATGTTGCAGTCGGGGGTGCGTCGTCGTCCCTCAAGTGCCCCGTCGTTGGCCGTGCGGTAGTTCGCGCCATCCTTCAGCGCGACGGACTGGCCCGTCCCACGCCAGCAGCAGTGTTACGCGGAGCGCAGGTCGTTGACGACGCGGCGGGTTGAGATGCCGTCCTGCTGCCGCTGGACAGGGAGCAAGTTACCGGGGTACCGCATGCTCGTGCAACCGGATGAAGCGTCCCTGCCAGATGTGGTGTCAGACCGCACGGGTGCGGGCGTTGACAGAGAGCACGCCGACGGCGTTGTCGCCACGCAGAGTGCGCCGCGTGTAGTTAGCTGGGGAACGTCTCGGAGTCAGCTGCGTGCAGTCCCGGACTGGCCCCGCAGCCACCTGTCGGCGATCCGCACGCCCTGGCCGGGCTCGAATGTCGCGACGGCAGGTCGGCCGCTCCGGCACTTTGTATCCACTCAGTGGCTTCTTGATCCTTCGCGGCTCACGGCGGCTTTGCCGAAGGCTTTACCGGCATGCGCACCCGATGCGATGAACCCACACTGGCCCTATGGAGTTCCGGTCGGGAGGGGCTGACTCTGGGCTTCTCCGCGCGGATCTCGAGACACGAAGGAGATGACCATGACCACTGCACGGGAGATCATGCACTCCGGTGCCACCTGCATCCAGGAGAACGAGACGCTGGAGGCAGCGGCGCGCAGGATGCAGGAGCTGGACGTCGGAGCCCTCCCTATCTGCGGGCCGGACGACCGGCTCCACGGGATCGTCACCGACCGCGACATCGTGGTGAAGTGTCTGGCCAAGGGCAAGGACCCGAAGACCATGACGGCGGGCCAGCTCGAGCAGGGCAAGCCGATCACGATCGACGCCGAGGCCGACACGGACGAAGTCCTGCGCGCCATGGAGGCGCACAAGATCCGGCGGCTGCCGGTCATCGAGAACCGTCGTCTGGTGGGCATGATCAGCGAGGCGGACCTCGCTCGTCGTCTGCCGGAGGAGCAGGTGGGCCACTTCGTCGAAGTTATCTGCGCGGCGAAGTGAATTCGGCCAGGCCCATGCCGGCCACGGCCATCACTGGAATGCGGCGTGGATTTCCTGTTCGGTGGCGGCGTGGGAGACGACGAGGAGTTCGTCGCCGGGCTGGAGCCGCATCTCGGGGTTGGGGACGGTGGGCTGGCCCTCGCGGATGACGGTGGCGATGACGGTGCCTGCGGGCAGGGTGATGTCGGCGAGCGTGCGGCCTGCGGCGCGGGACTGCGGTGTGATGGCGGTTTCTATGACGTCGACGCCTGCTTTGCTCAGGCGCAGGAGGGCCACGGTGTCGGTGGCGCCGGTGGCTTCCTCGATGAGGGAGATGAGGGGGGTGGCGGCGGGGACGGCGGTGTCGACGCCCCAGTGCCGGTCGAAAAGCCAGGTGTTCTCCGCGTCGTTGACACGGGCGGCGACCCGGGGGACGGCGAACTGCCGCTTGGCGAGGAGGCTGATGACGAGGTTGTCCTCGTCGTTGCCGGTGGTGGCGATCACGAGGTCCGTGGTGCGGGCGCCGGAGTGTTCGAGGAGATCGGGTTCGCAGGCGTCCCCTTCTACGAGGCGTACGGGAAGGCGGCCCTCGAGTTCGGCGATGCGGTTCTCGTCGATGTCGACGAGGGTGACGTCATTGCGGGCGGCGGCGAGGACCTGAGCGATCTGGGTACCGAGGCGGCCTGCGCCGGCGATAAGGGCTTTCATGTCCCCAGCTCCTTGTCAAGGAAGCCGCGCAGTCGGCCGAGGGCAGTGGCGGCGACAGCGAAGGTGACGAGATCGCCGGGCTCGGCGGGGGTGCTGTGGGCGGGCAGGTGCGATCGGCCCGCGCGCGTGACCTCCACGACGCGGATCTCGCCGTCGACGTCGAACTCGGTGAGCCGTCGGCCGGTGAGGTAGGCAGGGAGTTCGGAGCGGATCAGGAGGGTTTCGCCATTGCCGAAGGTGAGTTCGGGGGTGATGTGGCGGTGAAGCAGCATCTGGTGGATCTGATGCACGGTCCAACGGACGCTGGCGATGGTGGGGATGCCGAGTTCGCGGTAGATGTCGGCGCGGCGGGAGTCGTAGATGCGAGCGAGGACGATGGGGACCCGGTAGGTCTCCTTGGCGGTCCGGGCGCTGACGATGTTGCTGTTGTCCCCTGAGGTGACGGCGACGAAGGCGTCGGCGTTCTCGACTCCGGCCTCTTCGAGCACGGTGCGGCTGTAGCCGTTGCCTTCGTGGAACTGACCGGGAAAGTTGTCGGGCAGATGTCTGCGAGTCTTGGGGCTGCGGTCGATGAGCCGAACGTCGTGCCCTTCGGTGACGAGCTGGACGGCGAGCGTGGAGCCTACACGCCCACAGCCCGCGATGATCACTCTCATCGCTTCTCTCCCTTCGGGCCGTGCGGTCAGTGGTGCCGGAGCCACCACTTACGGGTTTCCTCGGCAGCCAGCGGCAGCGCGCCGAGACCGGCCAGGACCGCCCAGTCGGCGGCGTCCAGCGGCGCGGTGTTGAAGACGGCCTGCAACGGGGGCGCATAACTGATCGCGGCCATCAGGGTGATGCCGAAGCAGCCGGCTGCGAGCAGCCATGGGTTGGACAGCAGCCCGATCCGGAAGACGCTCTGCCGATCGGTGCGCACCGCCAGAGCGACGAAGAACTGGCTGAGGACGATCCCGGCCTGGACCATGGTGAGCGCCTCCCGGTACACGGGAGAGTCCTCGGTGAAACCGGCATACGGGATGCCGGAAGCGTGGATGTGCCAGAAGAACACCGCGGTCACGCCAAGCGCCTGAATACCGCCCAGGAACAGGATGCGTCCCATCACGGCGGTAGAGAAGAGCCGTTCGCGCCGGGAGCGCGGCGGCCGGTCCATGACGTCCGGCTCGGGCGGCTCGGCACCGAGCGCAAGGGCGGGCAGGACGTCGGAGCCGAGGTCGATCGCGAGGATCTGCACGGCGGTGATCGGCACCAGGGGGAACCCCGCAAAGGTCGCGGCCACGATCGGCACGAGTTCGCCGATGTTGCTGCTGAAGACGTAGACCAAGAACTTGCGGATGTTCTGGTAGACCGACCGTCCGAGCCGCACCGCCGCCGCGATGGAGGCGAACGAATCGTCCAGCAGCACCATCACCGCGGCTTCCCGGGCCACATCGGTGCCCGAGGCGCCCATCGCGACGCCGATGTCCGCGTGTTTGAGGGCAGGGGCGTCGTTGGCCCCGTCGCCGGTGACCGCGACGACCTCGCCGCGCCGCTGCAGGGCGGTGACCACCCGCATCTTGTGCTCGGGACTGACCCGGCACAGCAGCAGCTCGCCCGAGTCGGCGAGAAGCGCGTCAAGGCCGTCGTCGTCGAGCGGGTCCAGCCGACTGCCGGTCACGACGGCGGGCGCGGGCCGGCGCACGATCCCAACGCGGCGGGCGACGGCCTCCGCAGTCAGCGGGTGGTCCCCGGTGACCATGACGATACGGATCCCAGCCCGTCGACAGGCGTCGACGGCGTCGCTGACGTCCGGCCGCGGCGGATCGAGCATGCCGACCAGGCCAAGGAACGTGAGCCCCGATTCGACCTCGTCCTGGACGGGGTGGGAGTCGGCCACGAGCCGCGACGCCGCCGCCAGTACGCGCAGCCCTTGAGAGGCCAGCTGGTCGCCGGCGGTGGTCACCGCAGCGCGCAGTTCATCGGTCAGCGGCTGCCGTTCACCTCTCCAGTCGATGGAGGTGCAGCGGGCCAAGAGCTCCTGGGGTGCGCCCTTGACGTAGGCGCTGTACCCGTCGGAGGTCTTGTGCACGGTACTCATCAGCTTGCGGGCCGAGTCGAAGGGGTACTCCGCCGCACGTGGCGCGGCGGCTTCCTCGGCGGCGAGATCCAGCCCGGCCTTCGCCGCGGCGACGAGCAGGGCCCCCTCGGTGGTGTTCGCCGAGCACCCGCCAGCCCTCGCGGTCGGTCGGCGGGACCAGCCGGGCGTTGCAACACAGCCCCGCAACCCGAAGCAGGTCGCGCACCGGTAGTGGATCGGCCACGTCTCCGCCCGGTGCGTATCCCACCCCTGACACGGGATGGGGCACGCCGCCGGCCCACATCTGGACGACGGTCATCTCGGCCTGGGTGAGGGTCCCCGTCTTGTCTGTGCACACGACGGTGGTGGAGCCCAGCGCCTCGACCGCCAGCAGCTGCTTGACCAGCGCATGTCGGCGGGCCATGCGCCGTACACCGATCGCCAGCGACACCGACAGCGTCGCGGGCAGCCCCTCGGGAACGAGCGCGACCATCACCCCGAGGGCGAACACGAAGGTCTCGACGAACGGCTGCCCGGCGGGCACGCGCACCGCGAACAGGGCCGCGCCGATCGCCAGCGCCGTGCCCGCCACCCGGCGAGCCATCAAGGCGACCTGACGCTGCAACGGGGTCTTCTGCCGCGGCGCCGCGGCGGCGAGCCGGAAGATGCGGCCGAACTCCGTTGCCGCACCGATGGCGAACACCACGGCCTTCGCGGAGCCCGCCACGACATCGGTGCCCATGAACACGCAGTTGCGGGCCTGAAGCAGGGGGCCAGCCGCCACGGGTTCGCCGCTTCGCCCGACGGCGTCGCTCTCCCCGGTCAGGGCCGCGTTGTTCACCGACACCTCGTGCGCCTCGACGAGCCGGCAGTCCGCCGACACCGCGTCACCGGCCTCCAGGACGACGACATCCCCGGGCACCAGGTCCCGTGCGGGCAGCTCCTGGCGTTCCCCGTCGCGCAGCACCCGGCAGGTGTGCGGCACCATCGCCTGCAGCGACTCCGCCGTCCGCTCGGCCGAGTACTCCTGCGCGAAGCCGATGGCCGCGTTCAGCACCACAACGCCCACGATCGCCACAGCCAGCTGCAAGGTGCCCACGTCGCGGGGCTCCCGAAGGCTATAGGCCAGGAACGTGATCGCGGACGCGACGAGCAGGACGACAGCGAAGAGGTCAGTGAACTGTCGGGCGAGGTCTCGCCACAGCCCCCTCCGCCCTGCGAGCGGCAGCTCATTGGGCCCGAACCGGTCCCGTCGCGCCGCCACGGCCGCCGATGCAAGTCCCCGCGGCGAGGTGTCCAGTGCCGAGAAGACATCGCCGGTGGCGAGGGTCTGCACGACGGGACCGGCTTCCCCGGCGGGTGGTTGCGAGCCGTGGCCCCGGTCACCGCCCGGCGTCAGTACGGGGGTTCCAGTACCCATGGCCGGACACCTTGGCGGAGCGGGGTCACGGTGTCGCGACCCGGACGGCCGTGACTTTGTACTCCGGGCAGGACGTGACGGTGTCCGCGTGGTCGGAAGTGAGGCGGTTCACCCCGCTCGTGGGGAAGTGGAAGGAACAGAAGACCTGGCCGGGGGCTGTCTGTTCACTGATCCGGGCAGTGAGCCGGGCACGGCCGTATCGGCTCTCCACCACAGCCTCCGCGCCGTCCCGCAGGCCGTACCGGGCGGCATCGTCAGGGTGGAGGTCGAGGAAGTCGACCGGATCGAGGGCGAGGTTGCCGCCGCGCCGGGTCATGCTGCCGGAGTTGTAGTGCGCCCAGCGCCGCCCGGTGACCAGGACCAGCGGATAGTCGTCGCCGGGCTGTTCCCCAGGTGGGAGATAGGGGGCGGCGGCCAGATGGGCCCGCCCGTCCGGCGTGGCGAACCGCTCCTCGTACAGCTTGGCCTCACCCAGGCGATCCGGGTCCGGGCACGGCCACGGCACAGCGCCCTCCCGGTCCAGACGGTCGTGGGAGAGACCGGCGAAGACCGGGGCGACCCGTCCGCACTCGGCCAGCGCGTCGGCCGGAGTGACGCAGCCGAGGTCCGCTCCCATCGCCGAGGCGAGGGCGCGCACGACGTCGAAGTCGCTCCGGGCTGCACCCGGCGGGGGCACGGCGGGCCGGACTCGCTGGAAGCGGCGGTCGAAGTTGACGAAGGTGCCGTCCTTCTCCAGCCAGGACGCGACGGGGAGCACGATGTCGGCGTGGCGGGCCGTCTCGGACAGGAACAGCTCGTTGCACACCACGAGCGGGCACGTGTCCAGGGCCTCCGCCACCCGGTTCGCGTCGGGATCGGTGGCGCAGACGTCCTCGCCGATGACCCACAACGCCCGCAGCTCGCCGGAGCGTGCGGCGGCGAACATCTCTGGGATCCGCAAGCCGGGGCGTTCCGGAACCGGTGCGCCCCACACCCCCTCGGCCCGTGCACAGGCGGCAGGGTCGGTCACCTTCCCGTAGCCCGGCAGGAGGTCGGGCAGCGCGCCCATGTCGGAGGCGCCCTGGACGTTGTTCTGGCCGCGCAGCGGGTTGACCCCGTACCCGCGGTCGGTACCCACGGCGCCGCGCAGGATCGCCAGATTGGCCAGCGACCGCACGCCGTCCGTGCCGTGGAGGTGCTCGGTGACGCCCAGGCCGTAGACGATCGCCGGGCGTTCGGCCTGCCCGTAGAGCCGGGCTGCGGCGACAAGGTCCGCCGCGGGCACTCCAGTGATGTCCGCGACTCGATGGGGCGGGTAGTCATCCAGCAGCTCGGTGAGCTCTGGCAGTCCGGTGGCCCGCTCGCGCAGGAACTCCGCGTCGGTCAGCCCTTCGGCGAGCAGGACGTGCGCGAGCCCATGGAAGAGCGCGACATTGGTGCCGGGACGGGGACGCACATGCACGTCGGCGTGGAGTGCGAGGCCGACGGCGCGGGGGTCGGCGACGACCAGCTTGGCCCCGCGCAGCACCCCCCTGAGCAGTCGAGCGCCGACCACCGGGTGGGCTTCGACGGGGTTTGCGCCGACCACCAGCAGGCAATCGGCCTGCTCGACCTCATCGAAACTGTCGGTGCCGCCCGACAGGCCGAAGGAGGCGGTCAGGCCGGCGGCGGACGGGGAGTGACACAGGCGCGAGCAGTTGTCGACGCTGTTGGTTCCGATGACGACCCGCATGAACTTCTGGACGAGATAGTTCTCCTCGTTGGTGGCGCGGGCCGAGGAGATCGCCGCCACGGCGTCCGGCCCCCCGGCGTCAACCGCTTCCCGCAGCCCCCGGGCGACCTGGCCGAGCGCCTCGTCCCAGCCCACCTGCTCCAGACGGCCGTCGCATCGCATCAGGGGCTGGGTGAGCCGTTCGGGGGACGTGAGGTATCCATGGGCGAAGCGCCCCTTGACGCACGCGTGCCCCTGGTTGACCGGGCCGTCCCGGGCAGGCAGTACCGCCGTGACCTCACCGTCGCGGGTAGCGACCTCCAGCGCACACCCGACGCCGCAATATCCACAGGTGGTGCGCGTCACGGTCGCCGGGCGACGGGCAGAGGTGAGCCCACGTCCTGGGCCGGGCTCGGTGATCGCCCCGGTGGGGCAGGTGTCGACGCAGCCGCCGCAGGCCACGCAGTCCGACTCGGCCCAAGGGCCACCTGTGCCGGGGGCCACGACGGTGTCGGCACCCCGGCCGACCAGGGTGAGGGCGAACGTGCCCTGCACCTCGGCGCACATGCGGACGCAGCGCCCGCAGGCGATGCACAGGTCCCGGTCGAGGTGTACGTACGGGTGAGAGGTGTCCCCGCCCCGGCCTCCGGCACCCTGCGCTGCCTCGGGCCCGATCCCCATCGACCGGCAGACCTGGGCCAGCTCGCTGGGGTTGTCGTCGGCGAGGGCGCGGGGCGGCAGGGCGGAGGCGATGAGCTCCACCGCGTCCCGGCGCAGCGCCCGCAGATCATCCGTGGCGGTCTCCACCCGGGCCCCGGATGCCGCCGGGGTCACGCAGGACGCCGCGATCCGCCCATCGACCCGTACCAGACACGTACGGCAGGAGCCGGCAGGGCTGAGCCGGTCGTCGGAGCAGAGTGCGGGCAGCTCGATTCCGGCCGCCCGCACCGCCGTGAGCAGTGAAGCTCCCTCGGGAACGTCGGTGCCCGTGCCATCGACCTCGATCTCGATTCCGGTCATGGTGCCCACCCCGCCAGTCGGCCCCCGTAGGCGCGGGCGAGGCTGTGCACGGCGGGTGGGATCCGCCGCCCGAAGGCGCACAGGCTCGCCTCGGCCAGGACACGCGACAGCCGTCCCCACTCCTCTCCCGGCGGAGCATCGGCGGACGCCAGTTCCAGGCCGCGGCGCGAGCCCACGCGGCAGGGAGAACACGCACCGCAGCTCTCTGCGGCGGCGAACTGCCACACGTGCCGCAGCACATCCTCAGGCGTCACACGCTGGTCGAAGGCGACGAGACCGGCGTGGCCGAGGGCCGCACCCCGGGCATTGAGGTCGGCAGCGGTCAGCGGTACGTCCAGCGCGTCGGGCGCGAGGAAGCCGCCCAGCGGCCCGCCGACCTGGAGCGCGGTCAACTCGGCGCCATCTTTCAGACCGCCGCCCAGGTCGGTGACGATCCGCTCCACCGGGGTGCCGAGCTCCACCTCGTACGCGCCGGGCCGGGCGAACCGCTCAGACAGGCAGACCAGCTTCGTCCCGGTCTCGTTGCGGGTCCCGCGTCGGGCGTAGGCTTCACCGCCCCGGGAAACGATCCAAGGGACGGCCGCCAGGGTTTCCACGTTGTTCACCACGGTCGGTGAGTCCCACAGGCCGCGCTGGGTCGGGTAGGGCGGGCGCGGCCGGGCGCAGCCCCGTTCGCCTTCCAGGCTTGCGATGAGCGCGGTCTCCTCACCCGCGACGTACGACCCGGCTCCCTGCACCACCTCGACGTCCAGAGTCGTCGCCGTCCCATGCACGGACGGGCCGAAGTGACCGTCCTCGTACGCCTGCCCGACCGCCTCCCGCATCCGCGTCAGCGCACGCGGATACTCCGAGCGCACCAGCACCACACCCCGCCGGGCTCCGCAGGCGAAGCAGGCCAGGGCCAGGCCCTCCAGCACCCGTTCCGGGTCCGCCTCCATCAACAGCCGGTCGGCGTAGGAACCGGGATCTCCCTCATCTCCATTGGCCACCACCACGGCGTCGGGTGCCCGGCCGGCAGCCTCCCACTTCGCGGCCACCCGAAACCCCGCGCCGCCACGCCCCCGCAGCCCGGATATGGCCACTTGCAGCTGGACCTCGTCAGGAGTGCCTGCCGTTACTGTCCGCGGCCATACCTGCCACGGGGGCTCACTCGCCACCACACCTCCCAGCAGAACGGGGTCGCCGGTGTCGTCGGCCGACGGGATCTCAGGTGCCCACGGGGGCTCGCCCCCTGCGAGCTGACCGGCCAGCGTCGGGCCTGTGCAGGGCGTGTCACCATCCAGAGCGGCGGGGCCCGCGTAGCAGTACCCCAGACAGCGGACGGCCTGTACCGACGTCTGTCCGTCCGGTGAGACCTTGGCCGCGGTGATGTCCAGTTCGTGCTCCGCCTCGGTGAGATGCCGTCCAGCCTGTGCGGCGAAGCACGCCGTCGCCGTGCAGACCCGGACGTGACGGCGGCCGTGCGGGGCGGCGAGGTCCGCGTAGTAACTGGCCGGTCCGAGGGTTGCCGCAGCGGGTAGGCCCATGTCGGCGGCGAGAGCAGGAGCCCAGGCCTCTGGACTCTCCGCCGTCGCCGTCCTTGCCCTGGCCAGCGCCTCGATCAGCCCGTCTCCCGGCCGCCCACGCCGGTCGGCAAGGGCACGAAACGCGTCGAAACGGCCCGCAGGACCAACGGGAACCATGCCTTCATCGTGGCGTTAGCCACACGACGCCGCAATCGCTGCATGGGTGTTCGTGCGTGACCGTGGCAGCTGGGGCCGGGCGTTGACGGGACCCCTCACTGGGCCGTCAGCTGCCGGGATCCGAACGCCGGCCCAGCTCAGTGAAGCCTCGTGCGTGCTGGTCAGCCGGGCCACATCACCCGGGGCGGCGGGCGCGTCGAGCGGATACGGCGGGCGAGTACGCGCCACCATCGTGGGCGAGCCGAAGAGCGAACAACCCGCTCCGGGATGCGGAGGAATCCCTTGAGCCACATTTCAGCGCCGCGGTCAGGTGGGGCGGCGGCATCCATGCAGTCGACGCGGATGCTCGTCCTGGCGACGGCCGGATTCCTGCTCTGTTTCTGGGCGTGGGCTCTGCTGGCGCCGCTCGGACCGGCCCTCCGGGAGGACCTGGACCTGACCTCCTTTCAGCAGTCCCTCGTGGTGGCGGTACCAGTGATCGTCGGCTCGCTCGGCCGGATTCCCGTGGGCGCCCTCACCGACCGTGTCGGTGCACGCGGGATGTTTCCCGTCGTCGCCGCCCTCACCGTTCTGCCTGTGCTCTATCTCGGTCACTTGGCCGACTCTCTGCCCGAGATGCTTGTGGGGGGCTTCTTCCTCGGCCTGGGCGGCACGGCGTTCGCCGTGGGCGTGCCGTTCGTGAACGCTTGGTACCCGCCTGAGCGGCGCGGCTTGGCGCTGGGGATCTTCGGTATCGGCACGGGCGGCACTGCTCTCTCGTCCTTCACCACCGTGCAGCTTGCCGACGCTGTCGGCTATGCGTTCCCCTTCGACCTGGTCGCCGGTCTGCTGGCTGTGTATGCCTTGGCCGCCCGTTTCCTCCTGCGCGACAGGCCCGACCGCGTTGTACCGGCCGGCTCCCTGTACCCGCACTGCAGCGAGCGTGAAGATGCCTGCCACCGTGCAACTGTCCTTCCTCTACGCCATGGCCTTCGGCGGCTTCGTCGCCTTCAGCGTTTACCTGCCCACTTACCTCACCACCGCCTATGGACTCGGACGGTCCGACGCTGCCCTGCGCACCGCAGGCTTCGTCGTCCTTGCCGTCGCCATGCGTCCGGTCGGCGGATGGCTCTCCGACCGGCTGCACCCCGTGCCGTTGCTCATCGCCGCTTACGCGGCGGTAGCCGCATTCGCCCTCCTTGCCTCCTTCGAGCCGCCGCTCGTCCTGCTCGGAACGCTCGCCTTCCTCGGCATGGCAGCCGCCCTGGGCGCGGGATCGGGCGCCGTTTTCGCACTCGTCGCCCTCCTGGTGCCCCCGGAACAGGTGGGCTCGGTCACCGGTGTCGTGGGTGCTGCCGGAGGCCTCGGCGGCTTCTTCCCGCCTCTGGTGATGGGCGCCATCTACGCAGCCACAGACGACTACACATGGGGATTCGTACTGCTGGCGGCCACCGCGGGTGCCACCGCAGCGTTCACTGCCTCCACCATGCGGCGCCAAGCCAGGCAAACACCGCCATCGGCGTAGGCGCCGCCACGGTCTCACCCTCGCGAGATGGGGCCGGCTCTGGATCCGCCGAGGGAGATCGGCAGGTTCGGGAGCGAGGGGTCGCCGAGCCGCTGAACTGCGGATACGAAGGTTCCGACCGGGACGTGGTCGGAACCTTCGTCATGCTGTGGTTGCGGTTTTGGTTGCAGTTTGTCGGCCAGTGCCGAGAACACCGCCAGCGCCCACAACGACTAGGACGTCTCCTTTGCGCAGGGCATGATCCCGCACCACCAGCAGGCCATCCGAATGGCAGAGATCTCCGGGTGGCTGAAGGCGCGGCGTGAGGACTTGCCCTCCTCCATGCCCGGCATCGACCACTCCGGCAGCTCCGACATACCAGGACGGCGTCGCCGCGAGCAACGACGGCGGCCGGACCTTCGGCGCCGGCTCCGGCCGGGTCGCCGGTCCTTCACAGGCCGGGGGCTCTCCACAGCGGGAACCAGCGGCTCAGGTCCTGCTCGATGCGCAGGTCGTCCTTGACCACTGCCTTGACCTGGAGTTCCAGCAGGTTGTCGCGCTTGTGGCCGGGCAGACCAGCGCCATGGGGCGCAGCTTGGCGTCGCGGAAGGAGACCAGGGAGGGTTGACCGTAGTGCCCGCCACACCGCCCCCACCCCTCCTGATCGCCGGGGTACTGTCCCTTCCCGCTCTGCTCGCCACTGATGCATCCGCCGGTGGGCCTGTGGGGGGCGGCACAGGCGTCCAGCGTGGCGCGCCGTCCGCGCAGGCGGGCCAGCGGCGGGCGGCGCGGCTCGTCGGACCCTCAGCACCACCACCCCGCCTCCCAAGGCGGCGAGAACGCGGTCGCGGACCCGGTGTGCGGCATGCAGGTGGACAGGAGCTCCGCCGCAGAACACCGGCAAACCGAGCACGACACGTACTACTTCTGCTCTGCCCCGTGCGCCGCCACGTTCGATGGCGACCCGGACCGCTACACGGCGCCCGCGTCCGGGAGTACACGCGAGGAAGGTGAGCCCCGATGACCATCGCTCCGGCCGCCCCTCGCCACGCCCACCCATAGCACACTCAGGCACCGGTCACGCCGACCACAAGGCCGACCCCCGACCCCCGGCTCCCGACGCGACGCTGCGCTGGCCGGTGTCCGAGTGCTGGAGATCGTCTGATCCAGCATGTCCACAAGCGCTCAGCGTGTGTCGACGTCCGTGGTGCTCAGGGCGGCGCGTCCGGCTTCCAGACGGGCGACGGGGATGCGGAACGGCGAGCAGGAGACGTAGTCGAGGCCCAGGGTGTGGAAGTAGCGCACTGAGGTGGGGTCGCCGCCGTGCTCGCCGCACACCCCGATCTTCAGTCCGGGACGTGCGGCGCGGCCTTCGGCTACCGCGATCTCCACGAGCCGGCCCACCCCTTCGCGGTCGATCGTCTCGAACGGGGAGACGGGGAAGATGCCCTTGTCGAGGTAGACGGAGAAGAACGCGGCCTCCACGTCGTCGCGGGAGAAGCCCCACGTCGTCTGGGTGAGGTCGTTGGTGCCGAAGGAGAAGAATGCGGCGTCCTCGGCGATGCGGCCTGCCGTCAGTGCCGCGCGCGGCAGCTCGATCATGGTGCCGACCGGGCAGCGGACAGGGAAGCGGGCTTCGGCGGAGACTTCTTGGAGGACCCGTTCGACTTCCTGTTTGACCAGGTGCAGTTCTTCGACGGCGTCGACGAGCGGGACCATGATCTCGGCGCGCGGATCTCCCCCGGCCCGGCTGCGGGCCACGACCGCTTCGGCGATGGCCCGCACTTGCATGGCGACCAGCCCGGGGACCACGAGGCCGAGGCGGACGCCGCGCAGGCCGAGCATCGGGTTCTGTTCGTGCATGCGTGTCACGGCCGCCAGCAGCTCGGTGTCGTGCGGGGTAGGAGGGGTGCCGAGTGCCTCCTGACGGGCCAGGTGCACGGACAGCTCGGTCAGGTCGGGCAGGAATTCGTGCAGGGGCGGGTCGAGGAGGCGGATGGTGACCGGCAGGCCGTCCATCGCTTGGAGGATGCCGGTGAAGTCCTCGCGCTGCAGCGGAAGCAGGGCCGCGAGGGCCGCTTCACGCGCGGCGTCGTCGGCCGCGAGGATCATGGCCTCGACGAGAGGGCGCCGCTCGCCGAGGAACATGTGCTCGGTGCGGCACAGGCCGATGCCCTGGGCACCGAAACGGCGGGCGCGGGCGGCATCCTCAGGGGTGTCGGCGTTGGCTCGCACCTCCATGTGCCCTAGCGAGTCCGCCTGTTGCAGGAGCCGGTGCACGTCGCGCACGGTCTGACCGGCCCGGCTGTCGGGCGTGGGGCTGCCGGCGTCGAACCAGCGCATGACCTCCGAGTCGATCAGGGGCACGGCTCCGAGCCGTACGACACCGTCCGATCCGTCGACGGAGATCACGGCGCCCTCGGACACGGTCGTCCCGCCCGCAGTGAAGGCACGCCGCTGCAGGTCCACGGTGATGTCCTCGGCGCCGCACACGCACACCTTGCCCATGCCACGGGCGACGACGGCCGCATGGGAGGTCTTGCCACCACGACTGGTCAGCACCGCCTGGGCGGCGACCATGCCGGGCAGGTCGTCCGGTGTGGTCTCCTGGCGGACCAGGACGACCGGTCTGCCTTCTACCGCCCGCCGGACGGCTTCCGCCGAGTCGAAGACGGCTTCGCCGACCGCCGCCCCGGGTGAGGCGGGAGTGCCGTGGGCGATCACATCCGTCGGGCCGGAGGTGTCGAAACGCGGGAACATCAGCTGAGCGAGCGCGGGGCCGTCGACCCGGGCGAGGGCATCGGGCGGGTCTATCAGTCCTTCGTCGGTGAGCTGGGTCGCGATGCTGAAGGCGGCCTGCGCCGTGCGTTTGCCGACGCGGGTCTGCAGCATCCACAAGGTGCCGCGCTCGATGGTGAATTCGATGTCGCACAGGTCTCGGTAATGGGCTTCCAGCGTGGCCATGGTGTCGCGCAACCGGGCGAAGGATCCAGGATCGAGATGGGCGAGGTCCTGCAGGGGGACCGTGTTGCGGATTCCCGCGACGACGTCCTCACCCTGGGCGTTGGGCAGATAGTCGCCATACACGCCCGGACGGCCGGTGGCCGGGTCACGAGTGAAGGCGACACCGCTGCCCGAGTCGGGGCCGAGGTTGCCGAAGACCATGGCCTGGATGTTGACCGCGGTGCCCAGGTCGTCGGGGATGTGCTCGCGCCGGCGGTAGAGGCGGGCGCGCTCGCTGTTCCACGAGGAGAACACCGCATGGACGGCGCGCCGCAGTTGTTCAGCCGGATGCTGAGGAAATGCCTCTTCGGCCCGTTCCCTGATCAGGTCCTTGAAGGCCTCGACGAGCCGGATCAGGTCGGATGTGTCCAACTCGGTGTCGTCGGCGGCGCCGCGCTCGAGCCGCAGGACGGTGAGCGCGTCTTGGAAGAGGCCGCTCTCGACGCCCATCACCGTGCTGCCGAACATCTGCAGCAGGCGGCGGTAGGAGTCCCAGGCGAAGCGCTGCCGCTCGGGTGACGTGGCCAGCCCCATCGCGCAGTGGTCGTTGAGGCCGACGTCGAGGATCGTGTCCATCATGCCCGGCATCGAGAAGCGCGCCCCTGACCTGACGGAGAGGAGGAGCGGGTTGTCCACTTGGCCGAGCCGCTTGCCGGAGGCTTCTTCCAGGGTTGCCAGGTGGGCGGCGACTTCCTGGTCCAGCTGCGCGGGTGGTCGGCCGGTGGTCAGGAAGACCCGGCAGGCGTCGGTCGTGACAGTGAAGCCGGGCGGGACGGGCAGCCCCATGCGGGTCATCTCCGCGAGGTTGGCGCCCTTGCCGCCGAGGAGGGCGGCCATGCTCCGGTCGCCCTCCGTGAAGTCGTACACGTACCGCGTCATGGTGATGTCCCCGCTTCCTGTGGCGCGGCTGAGGGATTGTCGGCCGGCCCGGTAACGGGGGCGGTGAGCAGGCAGCGCACGTCCACCACGCCTTCGACGGCCTGTGTGAGACGTGCGGCGACGGGGACGAGCGCCGGGTCGCGGACCGTTCCGGTGAGGGTGACCGTGCCCCGGCTGACGTCCACGCGGATACTGCGGCGCGAGACGGGGAACAGGCGGTCGACGACGTCGTGGCGTACTTCGTCGGCCAGATCGGCGTCCGGCCGCAGGAAGACCTTCAGCAGATCGCCCCGGCTGACGATGCCCTTGAGCGTGTCGTACTCGTCCACGACGGGCAGCCGCTTGACGTGGTGTCGTGCCATTCGTTGTGCTGCCTGAGAGAGTGTGGCGGCAGCCTGGATGGTGACTGCGGGGCTCGACATGAGATCTCTGGCGGACAGCGCGCTGGCTTTCGCATAGTCGGCCAAGCGCCGTTGCTGCTCGATCAGCGAGGGGTCGGTGTCCCTCAGTTCCTCCTTGGGCAGAAGATCGGCTTCGGAGACTATGCCGACGACCTTGCCTTCACCCTCAAGGACGGGCACCGCGCTGACCTGCCACTGCCGCATGACGCTGACGATCTCTTTGAACTGTGCGTCGAGGCCGACGGCGACGACGGTGGAGGTCATCACCTCGTCCACGGTGTGGGGCGACCGAGTTGTCATGACGAACTCCCTTCAAGGGTGTGCCGATGGACCCGTTCCATGCCTCGCTAGACGTCCTGCGGAACCACGGCCACGGGGCAGGCGGCATGGTGGAGCACGGCGTGCCCGACCCTGCCCAGTTGCATACCGACTCGGCCCTTGCGCCGCCGCGCACCGACGACGAGCAGGTCTGCCGCAGCGGACCTGTTGGCCAGGATCTTGCCTGCCGGGCCCTCGATCGCGCTGCGCCGGATGAGCACTTGGGGGTGTGCGCGGGCACCGGCGGCCAGTGCCTCGTCGAGCAGGGTCTCCGCCCTGTCCCGGTAGCGGCGTGCGGGGTCGTCGAGGAGGTCGGCGCTCTCGTGCGCCGGGCACCGCCAGGCGCACACGGCATCCAGAACGGCACCTCGTACGGCCGCCTCATCGAAGGCGAACCGCATGGCCGTCGAGGCCGCGTCCATCGGCCCGACACCGAGCAGCACACGACGATGCTGTCCGGCAAGCGTGAACTCGTCCCCTCGCACGACGATCACTGGGCACTGAGCGCGTGCGGCCAGGGCCAGACTGACCGACCCCAACAGCAGGCCGGCGAACCCGCCCCGGCCCCGGGACCCTGTGATCAGGGCGGTGGCATGCCTGCTCTCCTCGAGCAAGGCCTGGACCGTGTCCTCGGACAGTACTTCCGTGGTGACCTTCACGTCGGGAGCGCGCAGCTGAGCACGGTGCTCTGCCGTCCCCGCGATGTTCTGGCCGAGTACGCGGGTGTCGGAGCGTCCTAGATTGGCCGCGAGCGCCGCCCCCTCGTAGCGTTCCCACATCGTGGCGTGGACCAGCCGCAGAGGCAGACCGAGCCGAGCGGCCTCATCGGCGGCCCAGTCGATGGCACGAAGGCTGGAATCCGACCCGTCGACGCCTACTACCAGGGGTGACTCTGTCATCGTCCCCACCGCCTTCACAGCGATTCCTGTTTCCGTTGTCACCGTCCCACCAGCGACAGCGAAACCGGTAGGGCCGGTCGGCCCCGCGCGGCGGCCACGCAGCCCCACGGCACCGGGCCATCCGCGTCGATGCAGGACCAGACCGGGATGATGAGAGACCGCACAGCACCGTACGGCCGCGATGCGAGCGCCCGCCGCAGCCGCGTGGCGTTCACAGTGAACGCGAGTACACGCCCCGCGGCCTCAGGCCGGCCTGGGGGCGGATTCGGGAGACGACAAGGGAACCCGCCACACCAGGCGCGTACCGCCGTGCGGCACGGGGCCGATATCCAGGCTGCCGTTCAGGGCCCGCGCTCGCTCGCGCAGGTTCTTCAGCCCACTGTGAGCTGCGCCCGGCGGGACTCCCACGCCGTCGTCCGTGACAGTCAGGCGCAGCTCGTCGGCTCCTACCTCTACTTGAACGTCTACCGTCCTCGCGCGGGCGTGACGGGCGACATTGCTCAGCGCTTCGACAAGGACGGCGACCAAATGCTGTCCGACCACGCCGTCGGTACGGGTGTCGAGCAACCCTTCGACCCTCAGAGCGGGCGAGAAGCCCAAGGAGGCGGCTGAATCCTGCACCGCCTTGACCACCGCGCCTCGCAGGGACTGCGCGGCCGCAGCTTCGGCCTCATGACTGCGCAACCCGAAAATGGTCGACCTGATGATCTTGATTGTGGCGTCGAGATCGTCCACCGCGCGCTGAAGCCGCTCTGTGGCCTGCGGATGGTCGATGAACCTCTGCGCGCTCTGCAAGGTCATGCCGGTGGCGAACAGCCGCTGAATGGCCAGATCGTGCAGATCGCGGGCGATACGGTCGCGATCCTCCAGCAGCGCCATTTCCTCGGCGTCGCTGCGTCGCTCCGCCAGCTCCATCGCCAACGCGGTCTGGCCGGCAAAGCTGATCAGGGGCGTCGACTCCGCTTCCGCGAACGGCGCCCCTGCCTCGTCCCTGGCCAGCAGGAGCACACCACGCACACCCTTGCCCGTCCCCAGGGGCACGGCGATGCCCGGACCGAGACCCGCCCACCGCGCGGCGTCGGTACTCGTGCTTTCCTCGCCCTCGAGATCGAGGGTGCTGATCGGTGCCTGGCCCTCGAACGCAGCCGCCACCAACCCTTCTCCCATCGGCAGCAGCGCACCTTTGTGCCGTTCGGCACCGTGCCCGGTGGCAATCGCGGTGCGCAGCCGTCCCGTGCCCTTGGCCGGTACCGTGATGAGGCCGAGATCCGACGGCACGATGGCCCGGGCGTGTTCAAGGATCAGCTCGAGCACCTGGGCGCGGGGCTTCCCGGACAGCAGTGCACTGGTGACCTCCGACCCCGCAGTCGACCAGCGTTCGCGGCGGCGTGCCTCCTCGTAGAGCCGCGCGTTCTCGATGGCGATGCCTGCGGCCACGGCCAGCGTGGAGACCACCGACTCGTCCTCGGCGTCGAACTCCGCGGCACCCCGCTTCTCGGTGAGGTACAGGTTGCCGAACACCTGCTGCCCCACCCGGATCGGCACTCCGAGGAACGAGCGCATCGGAGGATGGTTCGGCGGGAAGCCGTACGACACCGGATGCTTGGACAGATCCGCGAGCCGCAGAGGTGCCGGGTTGCGGATCAGCTCCCCCAGAAGCCCGTGGCCGCTGGGCAGGTCCCCGATGGCCGCCCACTGCTCATCCGAGACGCCGACGGGGATGAACTCGGAGAGCATCTGGTCCTCGCCGATCACGCCTAGCGCGCCGTACTCGGCATCCACAAGCGCAGTGGCCGCTTCGATGATCCCCCGCAGTACCTGAGGGAGGTCCAGCCCGCGGCCCACCGACAGGACCGCTTCGAGCAGACCGTGCACCCGGTCCCGCATGCCGCGCACGGCCTCGATGCGGACCTGCACCTCCTCCAGCAGCTCGTCCAGCCGCAGTTTCGACGGCTGGCCGATGCCTTCCGGACCGACGCTCATCGTGCCTCCGAGGCAGGGGGAACGGCATCCCTCGCCCTCTCCACCGTAGGGCCAGGAGCCCTCGTGTGCCCTGCGCCTCGGCCGCCGTCTCAGGCTGCCGAGGTGCAGGGCACGCTGCCTCCGCCGTCCTGCCGGTGACGCGGCGGCCGGGAGGGGTTGGACGGGCACGGCCACAGGCCGATCGGCCTGCGGTGACGGTGACAGGGACAGGGACCGTTCGGCCCTGGCGGAAGTGAGTCGAGGGGGCCAGGATCGAATCATCGGCCCGATCCCCTGGGAGCAGAGATGACCGAGGTACCGGTCTTTTCCGCGCAGTCGCCCATCAGGGTCTTCCTCCTGGACGACCACGAAGTGGTGCGCCGAGGCGTGAGCGACCTGCTCGCCGACGAGCCGGACATGGAGGTGGTGGGCGAGGCCGCCTCCGCCGAGCAGGCGCTCGCCCGAGGGCCGGCACTGCGCCCGCACGTCGCCGTCCTCGACGTCCGTCTCCCGGACGGCGACGGCATCACGGTGTGCCGCGAGCTCCGCAACCGCATGCCCAGCCTCGCATGCCTGATGCTGACGTCCTTCGACGACGAAGACGCCCTGCTCGACGCGATCATGGCGGGAGCCGCCGGCTACGTGCTGAAGCAGATCAAGGGCACCGACCTGATGGCGGCGATCCGCACCGTCGCAACCGGTCAGTCCATGCTGGATCCTGCGACCACCGCTCGGCTGATGAACTCACTGCGAGGCCCGGCCACGCCCCCGTACGAAGAGGATGCGCGGCTGGCCGTCCTGTCGGAGCGGGAACGCGCTGTCCTGGACTTGGTGGGTGAAGGCCTGACCAACAGCCAGATCGGCAAGCGCCTGTACCTGTCGGAGAAGACGGTGAAGAACCACATCTCACGACTGCTGTCGAAACTCGGTGTCGAGCGGCGAGTGCAGGCGGCGGTCATCGCTGCTCAGGTTCACGAACACGAAGAGCAGCAGCACTGAAACGCATCAGGCCTGGTCATCGCGACGCGGCGAAGAGGGCCCCATCCGCTTCTCGCGGATCCTGATCGCACGGTGCACGGCTCGTACGTCCGCTTCCCCGTGTCCTTGAGGGCCCTCCTCGTCACTTCCAGAGAACCACGCCGCGTCAGCCGCCACCAGGGCCGACAGGCCCCCATACGTGCCGTCCGGCACCGCCGGACGGCCAGGTGACGGGCCAGGTGCTCGCAGCCGCTGCCCCTGAAGGCGGTGCAGCCGGCAGCACCGGCCTTGATGCGCCGACCTGCCTAGGCAGGCAGGGCGACAGCGTCGTGCTGCGGCCCACCAAGCACGACCTTGAGCGCACCCGTGTCCGCCGCACGCGAGAAGACGTCGTACGCCTCCTCCATCTGCCCCATCTCGAAACGGTGGGTGACCAGCTCGGACGAAGGCAGCCGGCCAGCCGCCAGCATGCCCAGCAGCAGGGGGGTGCTGTACGTGTCGACGAGGCCGGTCGTGATGGTCACGTCCTTGATCCACAGGTCCTCGAGGTGCAACGTCGCGGGTTTGCCGTGGACACCGACATTGGCCACCCGCCCGCCGGGGCGGACCATGCGGGTGCACATCTCGAATGCCTCCGGCACGCCGACCGCCTCCACGACCACGTCTGCGCCCAGGCCTTCGGTGAGATCCTCGACCAGACTCTCGGGACCCTCGGCCGCGTTGACCGTGGCGTCCGCTCCGATGGCCTGCGCAGCCGCCAGCCGGGCCTCGGCAAGGTCGACGGCGATGATCCGGCCGGGTGTGAACAGCTTGGCGGTCGCGATGGTGGCCAGACCGATCGGCCCTGCACCGACCACGACGAGTGTGTCGCCGGGCTGTACTCGGCCGTTGAGGACACCTACCTCGTACGCCGTGGGGAAGATGTCGGCGAGCAGCACCGCGTCGTCGCTGTTGACGGCGCTCGGGAGCGGGTGCACCGAGAGGTCGGCGAACGGTACGCGCACGTACTCGGCCTGTGTGCCGTCGATCAAGTGGCCCAGGACCCAGCCGCCTCCCTCCCGGCACTGGCCGTAGTGATTCTCGCGGCAGAAGCGGCACCGCCCGCATGCGGAGATGCAGGACACCAGTACACGGTCGCCAGGACGCACGGTGCGCACGTCGCTGCCGACTTCCACGACCTCGCCCACCGCCTCATGTCCGAGGATCCGGCCGGGGGCCACCTCGGGGACGTCTCCCTTGATGATGTGCAGGTCCGTGCCGCAGATGGTCACGGCATCGACGCGGACCACGGCGTCCGCGGCGTCTTCGATGTCCGGGTCGGGGACGTCCTGCCAGGACGTCTGCCCCGGGCCTTGAAACACGAGTGCCTTCATGATATAGGCCTTCCTTCCGTGTCGGCAGGCGATGGTCCCCTTCCGGGGGCCCACCGCCAGCGTCTCTCAGCCCGGTCCACAGCCGCTTGGGCCGAATGACCCCGGCCGGGCCTCTCGCCCCGTACAAGCGCCGGTTTGCATCCCAAGTGGTCGGTCAGCCGCGAGCCGGTACCAAGGTGTTCGGTCCGCTGCGCCGGTCGAGGTGGTCCCGTACGTTCTGCACGGTGGCCGCGACGATCTGACCGACCGCGTCCTGCGTGAAGAATGCCTGGTGGGAAGTGACAACGACGTTGTTGAAGGTCATGAGCCGTGCGAGTGCGTCGTCCGTCATCACCTCCAGCGACTTGTCGAGGTGGAACCAGGCGGCCTCCTCCTCGTAGACATCGAGACCTACCCCGTCGAGCCGCCCCGCGCGGAGCGTCGCGATCAGGGCATCAGTGTCGACGAGGCCGCCGCGGCTCGAGTTGACGAGGATCGCATCGTCCTTCATCCGGGCGAGCGCGTCCTCGTTGACGATGTGGTGCGTCTCCGGCAGCAGCGGCACATGGAGGCTAATCAGATCGGATTCGGCGAACAGTTGCTCCGGAGCGACGTAGCGCATGCCGAGCGCCAGGCATTCCGGGTTCTTGTCAATGTCGTGACCGAGCAGGCGCATGCCGAAGCCGCGAGCAATGCGAGCGAAGGCGGTGCCGATCTTCCCGGTGCCGAGAATCCCGGCAGTTCGGCTGTGGAAGTCACGCCCCATCAGCCCGTCGAGGCGGAAGTCGAATTCGCGCGCACGGATCACGGCGCGGACGATCCGTCGATTGACCGTCAGGGCCAGTGCCCAGGCGAATTCGGCAACCGATTCGGGGGAGTAGTACGAGACGCGGGAGACAGCCAGACCGCAGTCACCGGCGGCACGCAGGTCGATGTTGTTGTAACCGGTCGAGCGCTGGGCGATGAGCCGGGTGCCGCCGGCCGCGAGGGCACCGAGAACCTCGGCGTCGAGGGTGTCGTTCACGCTGGTCAGTACAGACTCGTAGCCAGAGGCGATCGGTACGGTGTCCTTGTCGAGGAACAGTTCCAGGCAACGCAGGGTGTGAGCACCCTCGAACGCCTCGTTGAACGCCGACTCCAGGTAATTGCGCTCGTCGGCGAGCACTCCGTAGGCGATGATCTGCACTGGTTCCTCCCGGCTTCGGGTGACTGCTCCCACCATCTCTCCACGCACCGCGGCTCACCGCTCCGGGACACACCGCCCCGCCTCTGCAGGAGGGGTGCCGGCTGTTCGCCGTGTGGAGCGTCGTCGTCCTGGACGGCCAGATGTCAGCGCGAAGTGGACGGCGGGAGTTCGTGCAGATCGAAGAATTCGGAGATACGGCGCGGGCCCATGGCGGGTGGCGCATGGACCGTCGGTCGTGAGGAACGACGGCGACAGGGGCAGGCTGGACTGGGCTCCCTGGAGGGCGGGGAGCGAGCGGGCGATCAACAAGTTGAAAGACCTTCCGCACAATCGCGATCAGGTTCGACAAACGCGGCTCCGTCTACCTCGGTCCCGTCGACGCAGCCGCGCTCGTCTCCGACTCCTTTCGTGATCAACCAGGCAGAACCTGGTACCTGGGGTGCAACAGCGGGAGACTGTTCTGGCAGGCACAGGCCTTGGGTGACGGTGATGGTCATGGAGAGGTTGAACCCGCAGGACCTCATGCTGCTCTGGCCGGACGATCTCGGCTGGCCCGAGGAGATCGGCGCTCTCGCCATTCTCGACGGCGCCGGGCTGCTCGATCCAGACGGCCGCTTTCGGATCGAAACCGTGCGCGAGGTGATAGGAAGCCGCCTTCCTCTGGTCCCTCGGTTCCGCCAGCTGCTGTATGCGCCTCGACGCGGGCTGGGGTGGCCGCTGTGGGTCGATGCCCAATCCTTCGATCTCACCGAGCACGTCCGGGTTCTCCCCCTCACCGCTCCTGCCGATGAGGATCAGCTTCTTCTCGCTGTGGAGCAACTGCGCAGGCACCGACTGCGACGGTCACGACCGCTGTGGGAGATGTGGTTCCTGCCGGGTCTGCACGGGGACCTGGTCGGCATGTTCATCAGGATTCACCACACCATCGCCGACGGCGCGGCCGGGGTGGCCATGCTCGGCGCGTTTCTCGATCCGGACGCCGAGGCGCGGCCGACGCCGGCACCATCGTGGACGCCGGCGCCGATACCATCCAGCCGCTACCTGCTCGAGGACAATCTGCGTCGACGGGCCCAGGCGGCCAAGGAGGTGGTCTCGAAGCTCGGCCACCCGGTCACGACGCTGGGCCAGGTGCGAAGGACCTGGCCGGCGACGCGCGAGGTTTTCGTCAATGGGCGAGCGCCGCGCACCAGCCTCAACCGCCCGATCAGCCAACAACGCACGCTCACGGTCATCCGCGGCAGACTCGATGTCACCAGGCAGATCGCCCACGCACACGGCGCGAAACTGAACGACGTCCTGCTGTCAGCTGTCGCCGACGGCCTGCGGGATCTGCTGCGTGGTCGCCAGGAACGCGTTGAGGACGTGGCCCTGCGGGCCTTCGTACCTGTCTCGCTTCACGAGGAGGAACAGGGCCGGGCGCGCGGCAATCAGGACGGGATGATGTTCGTGCCGCTCCCGCTGGGCGTGACCGATCCTGGTCGACGGCTGCGGCTGATCGCCGCGGAGAGCGCCGAACGCAAGAAGAGGGTCTTTCGTCCTCCCGAAGGCGTACTCGCCCGGAATATCGCTCTCCAGCGGGCCATGGTGCGCAGCCTCGTCCGTCAGCGGCGGATGAACATCTACGTCGCCGACATCCCCGGGCCGCCGATGCCGCTGTACCTTGCCGGGGCACAGTTGCTCGAAGTATTCCCGGTGGTTCCGATCATCGGGAACGTCACGCTTGGCATCGCCGCGCTCACCTACGCGGGGCAGTTCAACGTCTCTGTGGTCGCTGACGCGAAAGCATGCCCCGACGTTGATGTCTTCGCCGAGAGCTTGCGCAACTCTCTGGAAGCACTGAGCCCTTTCCGACCTCATGCCGACGCGAGATGACGTGCGGGACAGTTTTCTGGGGCCTGAGCACCAATCCCGATCAGCAGCGGTAGCCGGTGATCGGCATCGTCGCACCGCTCGGCAGGTCCCGTCCTGGACCACTGTCAGACCCTTCACCTGGACCCCGGACTGCTGACGCGCCGCACCTGGTTTCGCCGCGAGGGGCGAGTGCTGTTTGTACGGCAGCAGCGACTGGTGCACATGGCCGATCCGCACGACCGAAGAGGGACGACCGGCTGACCTGGGCGGCGGGAAATGATCTACATATCCTCGGGAAACGATCTCCGGCGACTGTGCGCGGACCCTGGTCAGGCCTTTTCGTCGGTTCCCCACCATCGGAGACGGGTCTCCACCGGACGAAAGTCCCGGTGGGGGCCCGTTTCTCGTTGCTCCACCAGCCCCGGCTGCCCTCGTGGCGCCGGGGCTGTGGTGTGTGGGGCGTGTGGATCGAGGCTCGGTGGCGTGCCTCACGGGAGCGGGAGCGGGGCAGGGCGGCGCGGTGCGGCGCGGCGGCGGGAGGCGGGGACGAAGGCGGCCTCGGTCCCCGCCGACCGGAAGGCCCCTTACCGGACGCCCGCTGAGACTCTCGGACACGAGGCTGGGTTACCGGACGCCGGCTGAGCCTCTCGGACACCGCGCCGGGCGCCTTCGTCCCCCCCGGCCCGCCCTGTGGACAGGGTTTTCCACAGGGGCAGACGGCTGTTGCGGCCCGGCGGTACGGTCAGGGCAGTTGATGTTGGTCGAGGGCGTACGACGCCGGGGGAGGCAGCGGCATGGACGAGGCCGGGGTGGTGGTGCCGGCGCAGCGGCCGGAAGCCGGGGCGGTCGGCGGGGCGGGCGGGGTCGCCGGCGGGCGCATTCCGGAGGTGCCCGGATTCGCGCCGCGTACGGCGGGCAAGGGGCGGGTGGCCGGCGAGGCAGGCGGTTCCCCGAAGGACGTGGGCAAGGCGCTGCGGGCGCGCGTGCCGCGGTCCGGGCACGATGCGCTCGTCCTCACGGCGGGGCGGCCCGACGCGGTGCGGGCGGTGGAGGAGTCCAGCCGGGGCCGTGTGCCCGAGCTCACTCCCATACGGGTGGGACGGATGGCGGCCTCGCCGTTCGCCTTCCTGCGCGGCTCGGCCGGGCTGATGGCGCACGATCTGGTGGGCACTCCCGTCACCGGGGTCGGCGCCCAGATCTGCGGCGACGCGCACGCCGCGAACTTCGGGCTCTACGGGGATGCCCGCGGGCGTCTCGTCATTGACCTCAACGACTTCGACGAGACCGTCGTCGGCCCCTGGGAGTGGGACGTCAAGCGGCTGGCGGTGTCGCTGGTGCTGGCCGGCCGGGTGGCGGGGGCGGACGAGGACGTCTGCCGGGCTGCGGCCTTCGATGCCGTCGGCGCCTACCGCCGCACCATGCGGCTGCTGGCGAAGCTGCCGGCGCTGGACGCGTGGAACGCGATCGCCGACGAGGAGCTCGTCTCGCACACTGACGCGCGCGATCTGCTCGGCACCCTGGAGCGGGTCGCCGCCAAGGCCCGCAACAACACCAGCGCCCGTTTCGCCGCGAAGTCCACGGAGGCGGTCACGGGCGGGGGCGGCGAGGTGGGCCACCGCTTCGTGGACGCGCCGCCGGTGCTGCGGCGGGTGCCGGACGAGGAGGCGTCGGCGGTCGCCGCGTCCCTCGGCCCGTACCTGGCCACGGTCTCCGAGGACCGGCTGCCGCTGCTCGCGCGGTACGCGATCCACGACGTCGCCTTCCGCGTCGTGGGCACCGGGAGCGTCGGCACACGCTCGTACGTGGTGCTGCTGCTCGATCACCGGGGCGATCCGCTGATCCTCCAGGTGAAGGAGGCGCGGGCCTCGGCGCTGGATCCGTATCTGCGTACTGTCGGCTTCCCGGTGCGGCCGGTGGAGCACGAAGGACGGCGTGTGGTGCTCGGACAGAAGCGCATGCAGGTCGTCAGCGACATCCTGCTCGGCTGGACGACGGTGGACGGCCGGCCGTTCCAGGTGCGGCAGTTCCGCAACCGCAAGGGCAGCGTGGATCCCGCCGCCCTGGCACCTGACCAGGTCGACGACTACGGCCGGATGACCGGCGCGCTGCTGGCGCGCGCGCACGCCCACAGCGCCGATCCGCGGCTCCTGGCCGGCTACTGCGGCAAGAGCGAGGAGTTCGACGAGGCCGTGGCGTCCTTCGCCGTCACATACGCGGACCGGACCGAGGCGGATCACGCGGACCTGCTGGCCGCGGTCAAGAGCGGACGGATAGCCGCCGAGCTGGGGGTGTGACCGGGCCGGCCGTGGGGTGTGACCGGGCGGGCCCTCGCGCCCGTAGGCTGGACGGGTGACCCAGGAAGCCGCCGGGGGACCGACCACCCGGAACGACGAAGAGCGCGACGCGCACCAGGACGCACAGCCGAGGCCCGAGGCCCGGCTTGCGCAGGCGGTGCGTGTGGCCGAGCAGGCGCTGATCGAGTTCGAGATCGCGCTGGAGACGTTCCGGGTGGAAGTCGAGAACTTCTCCCGGTTGCACCACCAGAAGCTCGGGCCGATGTACGCGCGGCTGGACGAGCTGGACGCCCGGATCGCCGAGGCCCGGGCGGCGCGCAGCGGCGACCCGGAGGATCTGCGCAAAGCGCAGGAGGCCCGGGCCATGGTGATGCCGATGCCCGGCGTCGACGAGCTGTTCCACGACTGGATGGACAGCGACGGCCTGTCCCCCGAGGCCGCCGCGATGCTCACCGAGCAGCCGGTGCGCTCCCCGAAGCGGGTCCGGCCCAGTGAAGAGGCGCGCAAGCTCTACCGGGAGCTCGCCCGCAAGGCACATCCCGACCTGGCGCAGGACGAGACGGAGCGGGCGCGGCGCGACGAGTTCATCGCCCGGGTGAATGCCGCCTACGGCCTCGGCGACGCGGCCCGGCTGCGGGAGCTGGCCGAGGAGTGGGAGGCCGGGCCGGTGACGCCCGAGCTGCAGCTCAGCGAGAGCGAGGAGCTCTACGCGCGCCTGGAGTGGCTCTCGCAGCGCAAGGAGCTGCTCACCGCGGTCGCCAAGGAGCTGGAGGACAGTGCCATCGGCGCGATGCTGCGGATGGCGCCCGACGATCCGGACGCGCTGCTCGACGAGATCGCCGAGCAGCTGCTCGCGCAGGTCGCCGAGCGGGAGAAGGAACTGGCCGGCCTGGTGGAGTAGTTTTCCAGAGGCCCCCCAGGCGGCCGGCCCGGCTGCCGTGTACATACGAGAGAAGGCATTCCCCCATGAACTTCGCCCCGCTGCCCTCCGTGGATGCCGCCGCGGTACCGGCCGACGGTCTGGTGCTGGACGTCCGTGAGGCCGACGAGTGGGCGGCCGGGCATGTCGAGGGTGCGCTGCACGTCCCGATGAGCGACTTCGTCGCCCGCTTCGGCGAGGTGACCGAGGCGGTGGCGGACGGGCGCCGCGCCTTTGTGATGTGCCGGGTCGGCGGCCGTTCCGCCCAGGTGACCCAGTACCTGGTGCAGCAGGGCATCGACGCGGTGAACGTCGACGGCGGCATGCTCGCCTGGGACGGCGCGGGCCGCCCGATGGTGACCGAGAACGGCGAGCCCGCCTTCGTGCTCTGATCCCGGCCGGGCGGCCGGCGCGAGAGGGGGCCGTCACGCGCGTGCGGCCGGCCCTGGGCCGTGTCCAGGAGCCTCTTGGCCGAGCGGCAGCTCCCTGGGCCCTGGTCAGGCCGCTAGCCGAGCGGATGGGCGGCGAGCAGATCGCCGAGGGCCTCTTCGTGGGCTGCGGCAGGGCCGAGGGAGAGTTCCAGCTGCTTGGCCCAGGCATGGAAGCGGTGGAGTGGATAATCGGTGTCCGCGCCGAAGCCGCCGTGGAGATGCTGGGCTGTCTGCACCACGCGGCGCACCCCATCGGACGCCCAGATCTTGGCCACGGCAACGTCGCCCGCAACGGGCAGAGCGCCGGTGGACGCCGCACCCGATGTCCCGGTCTCTTCCGGCTCGGTCAGACGCCAGGCGGCCTGCCACAGGGTGGCCTCCATGGCGCGCAGGTCGATGTAGCGGTCGGCCGCCTGGACGGCGACCGCCTGGAAGGTCGCCAGGGGATGGCCGAACTGTTCGCGCTTCGCCGTGTAGCGGCTCGTCATGGCAAGGACCGCTTCGCCGAGGCCCAGCGCCAGCGCGCACGTGCCCGTCGCCAGGAGCTGACGCAGCCATTCCCACACGCCCTCCCCGTCGATGACGGTGGAGCCGTCGGCGCGTACGGAGTCCAGAGTGATCTCGGCGAACCGTTCGCCGCTGGTGGAGACCTGCTCGGCGAGCGTGAGCCCCGCGGCGCCCCGGGGGACCAGAGCGAACAGCGCGCGGCCGTCGTCGGTGTGCGCGGGCACGGCGATACGGTCCGCGCACTGGGCCCAGGGCACGCCCGTCTGCACGCCGTCGAGGACCCAGCCGCCGCTCGACGGCGCGTCCCGGTGCGCGGTCACGGCGAGCTCGGCGGGGTCATGGCCGGTGCGGCCGTTCGCCCCGACGGTCAGAACCAGCTCGCCGCGGCCGACCCGGGGGAGGATCTCGGCGCGCAGCGCGGGGCTGCCGTGGCGGGCGACCGCCATGGCGACCGCGCTCGTCTCCAGCAGGGGCACCCTGGCCAGCACCTTCGCCGACTCGCGGAGCACCAGGCACAGGGCGATCGGGTCCAGCCCCGCTCCGCCGTGCTCCGGCGGCAGGACCAGGCCGAGCAGGTCCGCCCGCGCGAGGTCGGCCCACAAGGGGCGGTCGATGTCGTCGGACACCGCGCCCGGGGTCAGAGCGGGACTCGGCACCGCGTCGGGTGCCACGCCCGACAGTACGGCCCGGGCGGCCTCCACGGCCGCCTGCTGCTCCTCGGTGAAGGTGAAGTCCACTGTCCCGTCCTCCCGCACGCACACCAGCGCAACGGCACCGGCAGAGGCCATATCTGACGGGTCGTCAAGATAGGGCACCGTGCCGGAAATGAACACAGCGTGTGCGAGCGGGATTCCGGGACCGGAGGTGCCGCGTCAGCGGTCGAAGTCCAACTCCACCTTTGCTGTGGCCGGATGGGACTGGCAGGCGAGCACATAGCCCGCCTCGGTCTCCTCCGGCTCCAGCGCGAAGTTGCGGTCCATGCGAACCTCTCCGGAGACGAGGAAGGCGCGGCAGGTGCCGCAGACGCCGCCCTTGCAGGCGTACGGAGCGTCCGCACGGCGGCGCAGCACGGTCTCCAGCAGCGACTCGCCTTCCTGCACCGGCCATGTGCCGGACCGGCCGTCGAGCGTCGCCGTCAGCGACGCGTGGGCGGGTGCCGCCACCGGAGCGGCAGCGGGGGCAGAGCCGTCGTCGACATGGAAGATCTCCTGATGGATGCGCCCGCGGTCCACCCCGAGCGCGCGCAGGGCCCGCTCGGCGCCCTGCACGAGACCGAAGGGCCCGCACAGGAACCAGCCGTCCACGTCCGCCACCGGCAGCAGCGCCGGCAGGAGAGCCGTCAGCCGCTCCCGGCCCAGCCGTCCGGACGGCAGACCCGCCTGCTGCTCCTCCCGGGAGAGGACGGTGACCAGCTGGAAGCGGTCCGGGAAGCGGTCCTTCAGGTCGGCGACCTCCTCGATGAACATCGTCGACGCCGCCGTACGGTCGCTGCGGATCAGACAGAACCGGGCGTCCGGCTCCGCGGCGAGCAGTGTCGCCGCCATGGACAGGACCGGGGTGATGCCGCTGCCGCCGACCACCGCGGCGAAGTGCCCGGGGCGGGGGGGCAGGAGGAACCTGCCCATCGGAGGCATGACCTCGACGATGTCGCCGACGGCCAGCTCCTTGAGGGCGTACGTCGAGAACTCGCCTCCGTCGACCAGGCGAATGCCCACACGCAGCACTGGGACGTCGCCATCGAGGGCGGCCGGTGCGCAGATCGAGTACGTACGCCGGATCTCCTGGCCGTCCACGAACCGGCGCACGGCCAGGTGCTGACCCGGGGTGTGGCGGAAGGTCTCGTGCAGCTCGGGCGGCACCTCGAAGGTGACGGCCACCGAGTCGTCGGTGAGCTGCTCGACGGCGCCGACCCGGAGCGGATGGAACATCTACAGCTCCTTGAAGTGGTCGAAAGGTTCGCGGCAGGAGACGCAACGGCGCAGGGCCTTGCACGCCGTCGAGGAGAACCGGCTCAGCAGCTCGGTCTCGGTCGACCCGCAGTGCGGACAGCGCACGGCGAGCGTCAGCTGCACCGGTCCCTCGGCCCGGTGGGGGCGGGGCGGCGCTATGCCGAACTCGCTGAGCTTGCGCCGCCCTTCCGCACTGATGTCGTCCGTCGACCAGGCCGGGGAGAGCACCTTGACGACCGAGACGTCCGCCATCCCGTGGTCGTGCAGCACGCGCTCGATGTCCGCGGTCATCGCCTCGATGGCCGGGCAGCCCGTGTAGGTCGGGGTCAGCTCGACCTCGACCCGGTCCGGGCCGACCACGTGGACGCCGCGGAGCACTCCGAGCTCCTCAAGGGTCAGCACCGGCAGCTCGGGGTCGGGAACGGAGCCGGCCAGTCTGCGCAGCTCCGCCTCCAGCGCTGTCTCACCGATGGGTCGTTCCTGTGTCCTGGTCACCATGACGCCCCCGGGTGGCTCCGGCGCAGATGTTGCATCTCGGCGAGCATCCGGCCGAACGGCTCGGTGTGCAGGCCCTGGCGCCCCGCCCCCGCCGACCAGGCGCCCTTGCGCGGCCCGTCCGGCACGGTCAGCGTCGCCTGCTTGAGCACGCCGGTGACGTACTCCAGCCAGACCGACTCCAGCGCCTCCCACTCGATGTCCAGCCCCTCGACCGGCTGGAACATCTCGCCGGTGAACCGCCACAGGGCATTGCACCCCGCCTGCATGCGCTCGTGGCTCTCCGCGGTCCCGTCTCCCAGGCGCGCGACCCAGTGCTCGGCGTGGTCGCGGTGGTACGCGACCTCCTTGACCGCCTTCGCGGCGAGGCCGGCGAAGGGGCCCTCACCGGCGGCGAGCGCCTCGTAGAGCAGGCGCTGGTAGCCGGAGAAGTAGAGCTGGCGGGCGATGGTGTGGGCGAAGTCGCCGTTCGGCTGCTCGACGAGCTGGAGGTTGCGGAACTCGCGCTCCTCGCGCAGGTAGGCGAGCTCGTCCTCGTCCCCGACGAGGGAGAGCAGCACCCGGGCCTGGCCCAGTAGGTCGAGGGCGATGTTGGCGAGGGCAACCTCCTCCTCGAGGACCGGAGCGTGGCCGGCCCACTCCCCCAACCGGTGCGAGAGCACCAGGGCGTCGTCGCCGAGCGCCAGGGCGGCGGTGTGCACGGGGGCGCTGCTCACAGGTGCTTCACCCCTTCGGGGATCTCGTAGAAGGTCGGGTGGCGGTAGGGCTTGTCGGCGGCCGGGTCGAAGAAGGGGTCCTTCTCGTCCGGCGAGGACGCGGTGATCGCGGTGGAGGGCACCACCCAGATCGAGACGCCTTCGCTGCGCCGGGTGTAGAGGTCGCGTGCGTTCCTCAGGGCCATTTCGGCGTCCGGGGCGTGCAGGCTGCCCGCGTGCGTGTGGGACAGGCCGCGGCGCGAGCGCACGAAGACTTCCCACAGCGGCCAATCGGTCGAGCTGCTCATGCGGTCGCCTCCCCGGGCTCGGCGTGCGGTGCTGGTGATCTGTGCTTGTCGGCGTAGGCCGCGGCCGCTTCGCGGACCCAGGCGCCCGCCTCGTGTGCACGGCGGCGCTGGGTGATCCGCTGCTCGTTGCACGGGCCGTTGCCCTTGAGGACTTCCTGGAACTCCGACCAGTCGATCTCGCCGAAGTCGTGGTGGCCCCGCTCCTCGTTCCACCGGAGGTCCGGGTCGGGGAGCGTCAGGCCGAGCGCCTCCGCCTGCGGGACGCAGATGTCGACGAAGCGCTGGCGCAGCTCGTCGTTCGAATGACGCTTGATCTTCCAGGCCATGGACTGGGCCGAGTGTGCCGAGGCGTCGTCCGGCGGGCCGAACATCATCAGCGAGGGCCACCACCAGCGGTCCACCGCGTCCTGGGCCATGGCGTGCTGCTCCGGAGTGCCCTGGGACAGGGTGAGCAGCAGCTCGTAGCCCTGGCGCTGGTGGAAGGACTCCTCTTTGCAGATCCGGACCATCGCGCGGGCGTACGGACCGTAGGAGCAGCGGCAGAGGGGGACCTGATTGGTGATCGCGGCGCCGTCCACGAGCCAGCCGATGGCGCCGACATCCGCCCAGGTCAGGGTCGGGTAGTTGAAGATCGACGAGTACTTCTGGCGGCCCGTGTGGAGCTTGTCGAGCAGCTCGTCGCGGCTGGTGCCCAGCGTCTCGGCGGCGCTGTAGAGGTAGAGGCCGTGGCCGGCCTCGTCCTGGACCTTGGCCATCAGGATCGCCTTGCGGCGCAGCGAGGGCGCGCGGGTGATCCAGTTGGCCTCCGGCTGCATGCCGATGATTTCCGAGTGCGCGTGCTGGGCCATCTGGCGGACGAGCGAGGCCCGGTACGCGTCCGGCATCCAGTCGCGCGGCTCGATGCGCTCGTCGGCGGCCACGGCGGCGTCGAATGCCGCCTCGTACGCCTCCGGTGTCACTGTCGTCATCCGGGCCCCCTACCGACCGATCGTTCGGTTCATCGACTTCAATGGTGGGTCGGCGGCCCTTAGGGTGTCAACCCTGTGGATAACTGACGTGGACGGCAGGGGATCGGGGCGGGGATGGAGTCCTACGAGAACAAGGACGGCACGGGGACGAGCCTCGGCTCCGCCCTGCCCGCGCCACGGCCGCCGGAAGGGGAGGCGGTGACGCCCGCCGCCGCCCCGCCTGCCACGACGCCGGACCGGCCCGACCGCGGTATCGCCGCGCTCTCCCGGCCGTACCAGGCCGTGGCCGCCGTCTCCGTCACGCTCGTCGCCGCCCTCGTGTGCGTCCACCTGACCATGGTCTTCCTCCACGTCGCCCCCGCCAACACGGTCACGAAGAGCCATGGTGGCGCGGTCCAGTGGTGGGTGTACCCCGAGTTCGAACAGAACTGGAAGCTCTTCGCCCCCAATCCGCTCCAGCAGAACATCGCCGTGGAGGCGCGGGCGGAATACACCGCGGCCGACGGCAGCCGGCGCACCAGCGAATGGATCGATCTGTCCGCCCAGGACGGCGAAGCCATCCGCGGCAACCTCCTCCCGAGCCACATCCACCAGAACCAGCTGCGCCGCGGCTGGGACTTCTTCCTTGGCTCCCACGACAACGAGGCCCGCCCCATCGGCGTACGCGGCAGGCTCTCCGAGCGCTACATCCGCCGCATCGTGATGATGCGGTTGGACGACCTCGACCTGGGCGGTCCCGTCCAGCGCGTCCAGCTCAGGTCGTCGACCCGGGCGATCGAAGCGCCCCCGTGGAGCGGCGAGAAGACGAACACCCGGCCGGCACACCGGGTCCTGCCCTGGTGGCCGGTCACGGCGGCCGATCTGCCCGCCGGAGTCGACAACGGCGCTACGGAGGCGGGCCGATGAGCACCACCACGGAGCGCGGTGCGGCCCGCATCGTCCAGCGCATCACCGAGACGGCCTTCGGCCCCTACCAGACCGCGATCGTCCGGATCGGCTTCGGCACCACCTGGCTGGTGTTCCTGCTGGTCGAGCTGCACCACCGCCATCATCTCTACGGGCCCGGCGGCCCCTGGAGCTGGGCCATGGGCCAGGAGCTGGTGGCCAACAACAACGCCTTCACCGGCCTGCTGTGGTCGGACAACGGCCTGTGGTTCGAGACCGTCTACGGCCTGTCCATAGTGGCGAGCTTCCTGCTCATACTCGGCTGGCGCACCCGCGCCGCGGCGGCATTGTTCATGTTCGGCGTGCTGTCGCTGCAGAACCGCTCCATCTTCGCCGGCGACGGCGGTGACAATGTCGTCCACCTGATGGCGATCTACCTGGTGTTCAGCCGCTGCGCCCAGGTCTGGTCCCTCGACGCACGCCGCGCGGCACGCACCGTGCCCGGCCTCCCCTCCCGGGACCGCGTCGGCCCCCTTCTGTGGACGGTGCTCGGAGCCGGACTGGTCGTCGGGACCTTCCTCAACCGGACCGGTCTGTTCGTGCTCGTGCTGCTCTGGGGCCTGTGGACGGCCCAGGGACTGTGGTGGCTGGTCTGCCGGTACGCGCCCCGCAGCCAGCCGCGCGCACTGCTCGACGTCCTGGCCAATGTGGTGCACAACGGCGCACTCGTCGTGATCATGGCCGAGGTCTGCCTGATCTACGCGACCGCTGGGTGGTACAAGATCCAGGGCACGCGCTGGCAGGACGGCACGGCCCTGTACTACCCGCTCAAACTCGACTACTTCACGCCGTGGCCCGCCCTCTCCGACGCGCTGGCCACCAGCGGCCTCCTGATGCTGGTGCTGACCTACGGCACGGTCGCCGTCCAGGTCGCGTTCCCGTTCACTCTCTTCAACCGGCGGGTCAAGAACGTCCTGCTGGTCGCCATGATCATGGAACACGCGGGCATCGCCGTGCTGCTCGGGCTGCCGGTCTTCTCGCTCGCCATGATCGCCGCGGACGCCGTCTTCCTGCCGACGGCCTTCCTCCTGTGGCTGGGTGCGAGGGCGGCCCGAGCGCGTGACCGGTTGTTCTCGCGGAGCGCCGCCCAGGAACAGCCGGAACGGGAGAACGGCGAAGTGCCCCGTACGCTCGTCGGGTGAGCACCACCGAGGAACCGATGCAGTACGACGAGGGCTACGGCCCCGAGATCGGCGTGGGACCGCACCCGCTGCCGTGGCCGAGCGACGAGCGGTACGACCCGAAGCTCCTGGCCGAGGGCGACCGCCGCAATGTCGTCGACCGGTACCGGTACTGGACGCGCGAGGCGATCGTCGCCGACCTGGACACCCGCAGGCACGGCTTCCACGTGGCCGTCGAGAACTGGGGTCATGACTTCAACATCGGATCCGTGGTGCGTACCGCGAACGCGTTCCTGGCGAACGAGATCCACATCGTGGGCCGTCGGCGCTGGAACCGGCGGGGGGCCATGGTCACTGACCGGTACCAGCATGTGCGCCACCACCCGGACACGGCGTCGCTGACCGCGTGGGCGGCCGCGGAGGACCTGCCGATCATCGGAATCGACAATCTGCCGGGAGCCGTGCCGCTGGAGCGGACCGAGCTGCCGCGCCGCTGTGTGCTGCTCTTCGGACAGGAGGGACCCGGGCTCACGCAGGAGGCGCGCGAACACGCGGCGATGGTCTGCTCGATCGCGCAGTTCGGCTCCACGCGGTCGATCAACGCGGGTGCCGCTGCGGCCATCGCGATGCACGCGTGGGTGCAGCGGCACGCGGACGTACCGCTCCCTTGATACCGAGCCCCGCTGGCCCCGAGCCCCCTGGTCCCGGACTCTCCTGATCCCGAGCTCACGGCCGGCCCGCCCCGGGTGCTCGGGCGAGGGCTGTGAGCGGCGGGCCGGCAGCGGACCGGCCCGCCGACCGGGTCAGGCCTGGCGCCGAACCTCGACCACGCGGAAGCGGTTCGAGACGAACGCGCCGTCGCACAGGGCGGCGTTCGCCGCCGGGTTGCCGCCGGAGCCGTGGAAGTCGGAGAACGCCGCGGTCTGGTTGACGTACACGCCTCCCGTCAGGTTCAGCGAGAGCTGGGCCGACTCGTCGAGGCAGACCTCCTCGAGCGCACGCTCCGTCTCCTCGGACGTGGTGTACGCCCCGACCGTCATGGCGCCCTTGTCGCGGACCGTACGTCGCAGCAGGTCCAGCGCGTCCGCCGTGGAGTCCATGGCCACCACGAACGACACGGGGCCGAAGCACTCCGACAGGAAGGCCGGCTCCGCGTCCTGCGACTCCCACAGCTTCCGGGCGCCGTCGAGCTTGACGATCACCGGGGTGCGCACCGTCGCGTCCGGGAACTCGGGGTTGACCACCTCCCGCGACGGGAGGGCGACCTCGCCGAGGTCGGCCGCAGCCTCCAGGCGTGCCTTGACATCAGGGTTGACCAGGGCGCCCAGCAGGGCATTGGCCCGGGCGTCGTCGCCGAGCAGACCGCCGACGGCCGCCGCGAGGTCGGCCGCCACCTCGTCGTACGTCTTCGGGCCCTGGTCAGTGGTGATGCCGTCCCGGGGAACCAGCACGTTCTGCGGGGTGGTGCACATCTGGCCGCTGTACAGGGACAGCGAGAAGGCCAGGTTGGACAGCATCCCCTTGTAGTCGTCGGTGGAGTCGACGACGACCGTGTTGACGCCGGCCTTCTCGGTGTAGACCTGCGCCTGGCGGGCGTTGGTCTCCAGCCAGTCGCCGAACGCGGTGGAGCCCGTGTAGTCGATGATCCTGATCTCGGGGCGGGTGGCCAGCGTCTTGGCGATGCCCTCGCCCGGACGCTCGGCGGCAAGGCAGACGAGGTTCGGATCGAAGCCGGTCTCGGCGAGGACCTCGCGTGCGACCTTCACCGTGAGGGCGAGCGGGAGCACCGCGCGCGGGTGCGGCTTGACCAGGACCGGGTTGCCCGTGGCCAGAGAGGCGAAGAGGCCGGGGTAGCCGTTCCACGTGGGGAAGGTGTTGCAGCCGATCACCAGGGCGATGCCGCGGCCCGCCGTCGTGAACGTCTTGCGCAGCTCAAGGGGGTCGCGCTTGCCCTGGGGCTTGGACCAGTCGGCAGCGGCCGGGGTGCGGGTCTGCTCCTCGTACGCATACGCCACGGCCTCCAGGCCGCGGTCCTGGGCGTGCGGGCCGCCCGCCTGGAACGCCATCATGAACGCCTGCCCGCTGGTGTGCATCACCGCGTGCGCGAACTCATGGGTGCGGGCGCTGATCCGGGAGAGGATCTCCAGGCAGACCAGGGCGCGTGTCTCCGGGCCGGCCTCGCGCCAGGCGGTCATGCCCGCGCGCATCGCGGGCAGCAGCACGTCCAGATCGGGGTGCGGGTACTCGATGCCCAGCTCCGGTCCGTACGGCGAGGTCTCACCGCCCGTCCAGCCGTCCGTGCCCGGCTGGTCCAGGTCGAAGCGGGTGCCGCGCAGAGCCTCGAAGGCGGCCAGGCCGTCCGCGGGGGCGCTTTCGCCGTACGCCTTGGGGTGCTCCGGGTGCGGGGACCAGTAGGCGCGCGTGCGGATCGCTTCGAGGGCCTGGTCGAGCGTGGGCCGGTGGGTCTCGGTCAGCTGCTGCATGACGGACCAACTCCTCGTCGAGCTGGGCAGGGAAGGAATGACAGAGTTAGAGTAACCGAACGATCGGTCGGTACAAGGGGGGCCTGTCGAACCTGTGGACAACTCATCGGGGAGGATCGCTCCATGACCGCCATCGACACCAGCCGCACCGTCGCCGTCGTCGGCACCGGCACCATGGGCCAGGGCATCGCGCAGGTCGCCCTCGTCGCGGGCCACCCCGTGAGGCTCTACGACGCCGTGCCCGGACGGGCCGGTGAGGCCGCGGACGCGATCGGGGCGCGCCTGGACCGGCTGGTCGAGAAGGGCCGTATGGACGGCATGGAGCGCGACGCCGCCCGGGCGAGGCTCCTTCCCGCAGCGGACGTCGCCGAGCTCTCCGACGCCGCGCTCGTCGTCGAGGCCGTCCTCGAACAACTGGAGGTCAAGCAGGAGCTGTTCGCCGAGCTGGAGAAGATCGTCGCCGACGACTGCCTGCTCGCCACGAACACCTCCTCCCTCTCGGTCACGGCCGTCGCGGGCACCCTGCGCCACCCCGGCCGCTTCGTCGGCCTGCACTTCTTCAACCCCGCCCCGCTGCTCCCCCTGGTCGAGGTCGTCAGCGGTCACGCCACCGACGAGGAGGCCGCCACGCGCGCGTGGGCGACGGCCGCGGCCTGGGGCAAGACACCTGTGCGCTGCGCCGACTTGCCCGGCTTCATCGTCAATCGCATAGCCAGGCCCTTCTACGCCGAGGCCTTCGCCGTCCACGAGGAGCACGGCATCGACCCGGCCACCATCGACGCGATCCTGCGCGAGTGCGGCGGCTTCAGGATGGGGCCCTTCGAGCTCACCGACCTGATCGGCCAGGACGTCAACGAGGCCGTGACCCGCTCGGTGTGGGAGTCCTTCTTCCACAGCCCCAAGTTCCAGCCGTCCCTCGCCCAGCGCCGACTCGTCGAGTCGCGCCGGCTGGGCCGGAAATCCGGACACGGCTGGTTCTCGTACGCCGAGGGCGCCGCGCGGCCCGCGCCGGCCGACGCGGCACCCGAGGAGGCGCCGGAGTACGTCGTCGTCGAGGGCGACCTCGGACCCGCCGCGGAGCTGATCGGGATGATCCGCGCGGCGGGCATCACCGTGCGGCAGGAGGACGAGGACAACGGGACCCGCCTGATCCTGCCCAGCGGCGGGCAGCTGGTGCTGGCGGACGGCCAGATCTCGGCGGAGTTCCGCGACGTCGTCTACTTCGACCTCGCCCTCGACTACACGTCGGCCGGCCGGATAGCCCTGTCCGCGGCATCCGATGTCCAGCAGGACACGCTCGCGCAGGCCACGGGCCTGTTCCAGGCGCTCGGCAAGCGGGTCAGCGTCCTCCCCGACGTCCCGGGCATGATCGTCGCGCGTACGGTCGCGATGCTCGGCGACCTCGCGCTGGACGCCGTCGCGCGGCGGGTCGCCTCCGCGGAGGACATCGACACGGCGATGCGGCTGGGCGTGAACTACCCGCTGGGACCGGTCGAATGGAACGAGAAGCTGGGGCGCGACTGGGCCTGGGAGCTGCTCGCCAACCTGCACCAGTCCGTGCCGACCGGCCGATACGCGCGCACGCTCGGGCTGCACCAGTGGTCGTACGGCTCCGCGCCCGAGGACGCCTCATGACCACGCCCAAGCGGGACACGTACACCCCCGAGACGCTGCTGACCGTCGCCGTGCGGATCTTCAACGAGCGCGGCTATGACGGCACCTCCATGGAGCATCTGTCCCGGGCCGCGGGCATCTCCAAGTCGTCGATCTACCACCACGTCGCGGGCAAGGAGGAGCTGCTGCGCCGGGCCGTCAGCCGGGCCCTGGACGCCTTGTTCGCGATCCTCGACGAGGACGGCGCCCTGCGGGGCCGGGCCGTCGAGCGCGTCGAATACGTCACCCGCCGCACCGTCGAGGTGCTCATGGCCGAACTGCCCTATGTGACGCTGCTGCTGCGCGTGCGGGGCAACACGAAGACCGAGCGGTGGGCGCTGGAACGCCGCCGCGAGTTCGACCAGCGGGTCGCCGACCTGCTGAAGGCGGCCGCCGCGGAGGGGGACCTGCGGGCCGACATGGACACCCGGCTTGCGACGAGGCTGCTCTTCGGCATGGTGAACTCCCTCGTCGAGTGGTACCGCCCGCAGGCGGGCGGCGGGTACGACGGGGAGCAGGTGGCCGAGGCGGTCGTGCGGATGGCCTTCGACGGGCTGCGCACGGACGCGCACGCCTGAGCGGTCGGTGGGCTGGGCGCGGGTTCGCGTACGCGGTTGCGTGGGGCGCGGGCGCCCGAGTGGTCGGCGGCGATTGCGCATGGGCGCGCACGCCTGAGCGGTAGCCAGGGCTGCGTGGGCACGCACGGCTGAGTCGCCCGTGCCCAGCCGGCGAGTGCCCTACGGGCCCTCCGACGGCTCCGCGTCGGGCGCCAGGCCCGCGGCCGTGCCCGGCGGGCCGGGTGCCGGGTCGAGGTCCGTCTCCTCGAAGACCAGCAGCGTGCGCGTCGACAGGACCTCCGGGATGGCCTGCAGCCTGGTCAGGACCAGTTCGCGCAGGGTGCGGTTGTCGGGCGTGTGCACCAGGAGCAGCACGTCGAAGTCGCCGCTCACCAGCGCGATGTGCGCGGCTCCGGGCAGGGCCTGGAGCTGCTCGCGCACGGTACGCCAGGAGTTCTGCACGATCTTGAGCGTGATGTACGCGGAGGCGCCCTGACCCGCCCGTTCATGGTTCACGCGGGCGCTGAAGCCCCGGATCACCCCGTCGTCGATGAGCCGGTTGATCCGCGCGTACGCGTTGGCACGCGACACGTGCACGCGCTCGGCCACGGAACGGATCGAGGCACGGCCGTCCGTTTGGAGCATTCGCAGGATGTCGCGGTCGATCGCGTCCAGGGGGCGCGGCGGAGGCGTCTGCTCCGCGCGGTCCCCGTCCTGGGCCATTTGTTCAGTCGGCATGTCCCCCCGCCTTTCCCGCATGGACGACCTGTCTCCATCTCAAGCTGTGGAGAACCGTTTGTCCACAGGCTGCCCGTGCCTGTAGCCAAAATGCATCCGCGACCGAACAATCGGTAGGTGAGGCGCGCCACACTCGCGACGCCTCCCGTTCGCATTCGTCGTCGCCTTCGTCTTCGTTGATCGTCGGCGCTCCCACGAGGAGGTGCTCGCGTTGAGAAAGAGCAGCATGACGGTCCAGGAGCTGCCCGGTGACGCTGCCGCCTACCGGCCCACCCCGCCCCCGGCCTGGCAGCACCGCACCGACCCCGCGCCCCTGCTCCCGGACCCGGAGCCGTTCCGGGTCCTGGGCACCAAGGCCGCTGCCGCGGCCGACCCCGAGCTGCTGCTCCGGCTCTACGCGGAGCTCGTGCGTGGCCGGCGGTACAACGCCCAGGCGACCGCGCTCACCAAGCAGGGCCGGCTCGCCGTCTACCCGTCGAGCACCGGGCAGGAGGCGTGCGAGGTGGCCGCGGCGCTGGTCCTCCAGGAGCGGGACTGGCTGTTTCCGAGCTACCGCGACACCCTCGCGGCCGTCGCCCGCGGGCTCGACCCCGTACAGGCCCTGACACTGCTGCGCGGCGACTGGCACACCGGGTACGACCCGCACGAGCACCGCATCGCGCCGCTGTGCACCCCGCTCGCCACCCAGCTGCCGCACGCCGTGGGACTCGCGCACGCCGCCCGCCTCAAGGGCGACGACGTCGTCGCGCTCGCCATGGTCGGCGACGGCGGCACCAGCGAGGGCGACTTCCACGAGGCGCTGAACTTCGCGGCGGTGTGGCAGGCCCCCGTCGTCTTCCTCGTCCAGAACAACGGCTTCGCGATCTCCGTGCCGCTGGCCAAGCAGACCGCCGCGCCGTCCCTGGCCCACAAGGCCGTCGGCTACGGCATGCCCGGCCGCCTCGTCGACGGGAACGACGCGGCCGCCGTGCACCAGGTGCTCGGTGAGGCCGTCGCCCGCGCCCGGCGCGGTGGCGGCCCGACGCTGATCGAGGCCGTCACGTACCGCATGGACGCCCACACCAACGCCGACGACGCCACGCGTTACCGGGGCGAGAGCGAGGTCGAGACCTGGCGTGGGCACGACCCGATCCTGCTGCTGGAGCGGGAGTTGACGGAGCGAGGTCTGCTCGACGACGACCGTCGCAAGGCGGCAGCCGATGCCGCCGAAACCATGGCGGCCGACCTGCGCGAGCGGATGAACGCCGACCCGGTCCTGGACCCGATGGACCTGTTCGCCCACGTCTTCGAGGAGCAGACCGGCCAGTTGCGCGAGCAGGCGGCGCAGCTGCGCGCCGAGCTCGAGGCCGAGGGAGAAGCACGATGACCACGGCTGCCGTGAAGCCGGCGACCATGGCCCAGGCCCTCCAGCGCGCGATGCGCGACGCGATGGCCGAGGACCCCACCGTCCATGTGCTGGGAGAGGACGTCGGCACGCTCGGCGGTGTCTTCCGGGTGACGGACGGGCTCGCGAAGGAGTTCGGCGAGGACCGCTGCACCGACACGCCCCTGGCCGAGGCGGGCATCCTCGGCACGGCCGTGGGCATGGCGATGTACGGGCTGCGGCCCGTCGTCGAGATGCAGTTCGACGCCTTCGCCTACCCCGCGTTCGAGCAGCTCATCAGCCACGTGGCCCGCATGCGCAACCGCACCCGCGGCGCCATGCCGCTGCCGATCACCGTGCGCGTGCCCTACGGCGGCGGGATCGGCGGCGTCGAGCACCACAGCGACTCCTCCGAGGCGTACTACATGGCGACCCCGGGCCTCCATGTCGTCACGCCCGCCACGGTCGAGGACGCCTACGGGATGCTGCGGGCCGCGATCGCCTCCGACGACCCCGTGGTCTTCCTGGAGCCCAAGCGGCTGTACTGGTCGAAGGCGCAGTGGTCGCCGGAGGCCCCGCCGGCCGTCGAGCCGATCGGCCGCGCGGTCGTGCGGCGCCCAGGCCGCAGTGCCACGCTCATCACCTACGGCCCGTCCGTGCCGGTCTGCATGGAGGCGGCCGAGGCCGCCCATGCCGAGGGATGGGACCTGGAGGTCGTGGACCTGCGCTCGCTCGTGCCGTTCGACGACGAGACCGTCTGCGCCTCCGTGCGGCGGACCGGCCGCGCGGTCGTCGTCCACGAGTCCACCGGCTTCGGCGGCCCCGGCGGGGAGATCGCCGCGCGGGTGACCGAGCGCTGCTTCCACCATCTGGAGGCGCCCGTGCTGCGGGTCGCCGGTTTCGACATCCCGTATCCGCCGCCGATGCTGGAGCGTCACCACCTCCCGGGCGTGGACCGGGTGCTCGACGCGGTGGCACGGCTGCAGTGGGAGGCGGAGAGCTGATGGCGCAGGTGCTCGAATTCAAGCTGCCCGACCTCGGCGAGGGACTGACCGAGGCGGAGATCGTGCGCTGGCTGGTGTCCGTCGGCGACGTCGTGGCGATCGACCAGCCCGTGGTCGAGGTCGAGACGGCCAAGGCGATGGTCGAGGTGCCCTGCCCGTACGGAGGCGTCGTCACCGCGCGCTTCGGCGAGGAGGGCACCGAACTGCCCGTCGGCGCGCCGCTGCTGACGGTCGCGGTGGGGGCGATGGACGCGGGGACCGTGGGCGTCGCGGGCGCCGCCGGATCCGGCGCCGCTGCCGGGCCGGCGGCCACCACGGGTGATACCGGCCCCGAGACCTCCGGGAACGTGCTGGTCGGATACGGGACGGGGGCCCCGGCGGCCCGCCGCCGACGCATCCGGCCGGCCACGGGCGCGCCGTCCGCCGATGGCGTCGGCTCCACAGCGCGCACCGCGCCTGCTACTGCTTCCGGGGCGGCGGATACGGCGCCCGCGATGCCCGGTCCCGCCCATGGGGCATCGGCGCGCAGGGCGGCGGCCGAGCGGGCGCCGCAGGGCGGCCCCGTCGCCGTCATCTCCCCGCTCGTGCGCAGGCTCGCCCGCGAGCACGACCTCGATCTGCGCCTCCTCGCCGGATCCGGGCCCGACGGGCTCATCCTGCGGGCCGACGTCGAGCGGGCCGTACGCGCGGGCGGCACGCAGGCCCAAGCGGCCGCGGCACCGCAGCCCGTGATGTCCCGGCCCGAGCCGGCCCGGCCCCTGGCGCCCACGGCTCAGGCCGAGCGCGTTCCCCTCCGTGGTGTGCGCGGAGCCGTGGCCGACAAGCTCTCGCGCAGCCGGCGCGAGATCCCCGACGCCACGTGCTGGGTCGACGCGGACGCAACCGAGCTCATGGCCGCTCGCGCGGCGATGAACGCCGCGGGCGGGCCGAAGGTCTCCCTCCTCGCCCTGCTCGCCCGGATCTGCACGGCCGCGCTCGCGCGGCACCCCGAGCTCAACTCCACCGTGGACATGGACGCCCGCGAGATCGTGCGGCTCCCCGAGGTGCACCTCGGGTTCGCGGCACAGACCGAGCGCGGCCTGGTCGTGCCCGTCGTCAAGGACGCGCACACCAGGTCTGCGGAGTCGCTCACCGCGGAGTTCGCGCGGCTCACGGAGGCGGCGCGGCAGGGGACGCTGACTCCGGCGGACCTGACGGGCGGCACCTTCACGCTGAACAACTACGGAGTGTTCGGCGTCGACGGCTCCACGCCGATCATCAATCACCCGGAGGCCGCGATGCTCGGCGTCGGCCGGATCGTCCCGAAGCCCTGGGTGCACGAGGGGGAGTTGGCGGTACGTCAGGTGGTCCAGCTGTCGCTGACCTTCGACCATCGCGTCTGCGACGGCGGCACCGCGGGCGGGTTCCTGCGGTATGTCGCCGACTGCGTGGAGCACCCTTCGGTACTGCTGCGCAGCCTGTAGAGCGCTGCGGGGCGCCGTCGGCCACGGCTGGAGTGCCGCCGGCGTGGCGCCCGGCCGGGGCGGGGACGCTGCTGGGGCGCCGCCCGGCCACGGCTGGGACGGCGCTGGGACGCCGTCCCCCACGGCTGAGGCGCCGCCGGGCTGCCGCCGGCCACTGCCGGGACACTGCCCGGCGCGCAACAGGCCATGGCCGGGGTGCCGCCCGGGGTTCCGCCTGGTGACTGCTTGGGCACCGCCGGGGCGCCACCGCCAGCGCCCGGGCCGGGACGGGCGCTGGGGCGCCGCTGTCCAGCGCCGGGCCACCGCCCAGGCGCAACCGGGCAGAGCGGGGCCACCGCCCGGTCGCACCCGGCCACGGCCGGGATGGGCGCCGGGGCGCCGCTGTCCAGCGCCGGATACCGCCCGGGCGCAGCGGGGCCACCGCCCAGGCGCACCCACCACGGCCGGGGCGGGCGCCGGGGCGCCGCTGTCCAGCGCCGGGATACCGCCCAGGCGCAACCGAACAGAGCCGGGCCACCGCCCAGGCGCACCCGGCCACGGTTGCGGCGCCGCCGGGACCCCGCTGCGCACGCCCCGGACCGGGATCCGACCGGAGATCGGGACGGGGCTCCCTGTGGGGGCGATCGCGGCCCATACTGCATGGGTGACCGCGAAGACCGCGTACGACGCCATCGTGCTCGCCGGAGGCGCCGCGAAGCGCCTGGGCGGAGCCGACAAGCCTGCGGTGAGCGTGGGCGGGCGGGCCCTGCTCGACCGGGTCCTCGGTGTGTGCCGCGACGCCGGACGCACCGTCGTCGTCGGCGGGCGCCGCCCCACCGTGCGGCCGGTCGTCTGGGCGCGCGAGGAGCCGCCGGGCGGCGGTCCGCTCGCCGCGCTCGACGCCGGGGTGCGGCAGTGCGAGGCGCCCGCGGTGCTCGTGCTCTCCGCCGACCTGCCGTTCCTGGAGCGGACGACGGTGCGGCGCCTGGTCTCCGCGCTCGACGAGAGCGAGCGCGAGGCGGCGCTGCTGACCGACGCCGACGGCCGCGACCAGCCCCTCGTGGCGGTCTACCGCACCGAGTCGCTCCGGCGTGAACTTGCTCTCCTCGCGACCGAGCACGGCAGCCTTTCCGGGCTGCCGTTGCGTCTTCTGGCACAGGAACTCGACCTCGCCCGGATCCGGACCGACCCACTCGCCTCCTTCGACTGCGACACCTGGGAGGACATTTCCGCGGCCCGGGCCCGTATCAGGGAGCATGGCTACGTGCTGGATGAATGGATCACCGCAGTCAAGGACGAACTCGGCGTCGAGCTCGACGTCGACACCCGCGTCCTTCTCGACCTCGCGCGCGACGCTGCGCACGGCGTCGCCCGTCCCGCCGCGCCGCTGACCACGTTCCTGGTGGGATACGCGGCCGCTCGGGCAGGCGGCGGGCCGGAGGCGGTCGCCGAGGCCGCCCGCAAGGCCGTCGCGCTCGCGGCGCGCTGGGCGGAGGAGACCGAGCAGGCCGAGCAGACCGGGAAGGCAGGGCAGGCCGAAGGGCCCGTGCCCGGCACCGCCGGAGCCGGTGGGACCGGCCACGAGAGTGCCCCCGGCGCCCCCGGCGAACCCCGCAGGAACGGCGAGGCCGAAGCCGGATGACCGGTCACGACGACACACCGGGGCGCCGCGCCCCCAGGCGGTCGGGCCCCGCCCACGGCCGCCCCGGCGATGACCTGTACGACCTCAACGACGAGACCCTCGACCGCGACGCCCCCGACGACGACCTCGACGGAGTGGACGAGGCGCTCGCTCTCGTCGGCCCTCGGGACAGGCAACCCCACCGGGCCGCACCCGACCGCACGGAGCCCGACCGCCCCGCCCCCGACCGCCCCGCTCCCGCCGCCACACCCGGCCGCCCCGTTGCCTCTCCCGCCGCCGCCCCCGACCGTCACCGCGCCACCTCCTGGCCCGAGGCGCGCTCCCTCGCAGCCCGGATCGGACGCGGCACCGCGCCGCGCACGCAGAACATGGCCCTCGGCGACGCGCTGGGGCAGGTCGTCGCCGGGCCGCTCGTCGCGCTGTGCGACCTTCCGTCGTTCGACACCTCCGCCATGGACGGCTGGGCCGTCGCCGGTCCGGGGCCCTGGCGCCTGTACGCCGAGGCGTCGGTGCTCGCCGGGGACGGCGGCACGCGACCCCTGCCCGACGGCACAGCGGTACGGATCGCCACCGGCGCGCGGGTGCCGCCCGGCACGACCGCCGTCATCCGCAGCGAGCACGCCCGCGCCGATGCGGCCGCACAGCAGCTCCAGGCCGACCGCGAGGTGGTCCCCGGCCAGGACATCCGGCCGCGAGGCCAGGAGTGCCGGTCCGGCGACCAGCTCCTTCCCGCCGGCTCCCAGGTGACGCCGGCCGTCCTGGGGCTGGCCGCGGCTGCCGGTTACGACCAGCTCGTGACCGTCGCACGGCCTCGTGTCGAGGTCCTGGTCCTCGGCGACGAGCTGCTCACTTCCGGACTCCCCCACGACGGTCTCATCCGCGACGCCCTGGGGCCGATGATCGGCCCATGGCTGCGGTCGCTGGGTGCCGAGGTCGTCGCGACCCGGCGGATCGGGGACGACGCCGGGGCCCTGCACCGGGCCGTCACGACCTCCCACGCCGACCTGATGGTCACCACCGGTGGTACGGCGGCGGGACCCGTGGACCACGTTCACCCGGTGCTGCGCAAGGCGGGCGCCGAGCTGCTGGTCGACGGCGTCGCCGTACGGCCGGGCCACCCCATGCTGCTCGCCCGGCTCGCTCCCGGCCGCCACCTGGTGGGCCTGCCCGGGAATCCCTTGGCCGCTGTCTCGGGGCTGCTCACGCTCGCCGAGCCGCTGCTGCGCGGGCTCTGCGGGCGACCGCCCGCGGCTTCGTACAGCCTGCCCGTACGGGAAGCGGTGCACGGCCACCCGCACGACACCCGGCTCGTGCCGTTTGTGCAGGGCGAGGATGTGCTCGTGCCGCTCCACTACAACGGTCCGGCGATGCTGCGGGGCATCGCGGCGGCCGACGGCCTGGCCGTGGTTCCGCCGGGCGGGGCGCAGGCCGGTGACGAGCTGGAAGTCCTCGACCTGCCCTGGATCACCTGGACGCCGGCCGGCGAGGGAGGATGTTTCACGTGAAACTTCCCGGTCACGACGCCATGGCGCGGAACGCGGACGAGCACCTGGTCAGCGGCCGGGTGAAACTCCCCCGGCGGGTCATCGAGCGTCCGCTGCGGCAGGTCAGCAAGCGGCTGCTGATGGCCCTGATGGTTCTTGCGATCACGGTGCTCCTGGTCTGGAGCGACCGCCACGGCTACCACGACAACGCAGACGAGTCCGTCGACTTCCTCGACGCCGTCTACTACGCGACCGTCACCCTCTCCACCACGGGGTACGGCGACATCGTTCCCCACAGCGACGGGGCGCGGCTCACGAACGTGCTGCTGGTGACCCCGCTGCGTGTGCTCTTCCTGATCATCCTGGTCGGCACCACCCTCGAGGTCCTCACCGAACGCACCCGGGAGGAGTGGCGACTGAACCGCTGGAGGTCCGCTTTGCGCGATCACACCGTCATCGTCGGCTTCGGTACAAAGGGACGATCGGCGATGATGACGCTCTGTGCCACCGGGCTGCGGAAGGACCAGATTGTCGTCGTCGACCCGAGCAGCAAGGTGGTCGACGCGGCCAACGCCGAGGGCTTCGTCGGCGTGGTCGGCGATGCCACCCGCAGCGACGTGCTCATCAGGGCCGAGCTCCAGAAGGCCCGTCAGATCATCGTCGCTCCCCAGCGCGACGACACCGCCGTCCTGGTCACTCTGACGGCCCGGCAGCTCAACCGCGGCGCCAAGATCGTCGCCGCGGTCCGTGAGGAGGAGAACGCGCCGCTGCTGCGCCAGTCCGGCGCCGACGCGGTCATCACCAGCTCGGGCGCCGCCGGGCGGCTGCTCGGCCTGTCCGTGCTCAGCCCCACCGCGGGCACGGTCCTGGAGGATCTCATCCAGCAGGGCAGCGGCCTCGACCTCATCGAGCGACCGGTCATAAAGGCCGAGGTGGGTCGGAGTGTGCGGGAGACGGAGGATCTCGTCGTGAGCGTGCTGCGCGGGCACCGGCTGCTCGGCTACGACGACCCCGCCGCGAGCCCGCTCCAGCTCACCGACCGGCTGATCACCATCGTGCGCTCAGAGAACGACCACACCCCGGACCGCCGGGGGTAGCCTCGCAGCCATGCATGCGATCACGATCCCCGAGCCCGGTGGTCCTGAGGCCCTGGTCTGGGCCGAGGTGCCCGATCCCGTACCCGGCGAGGGAGAAGTCCTCGTCGACGTCGTCGCGAGCGCCGTCAATCGCGCCGATCTGCTGCAACGGCAGGGCTTCTACGACCCGCCGCCCGGGTCCTCCCCGTATCCCGGTCTCGAGTGCTCGGGCCGGATCTCCGCGTTGGGGCCCGGGGTTTCGGGCTGGGCCGTGGGCGACGAGGTGTGCGCGCTGCTCGCCGGCGGCGGGTACGCCGAGAAAGTCGCCGTGCCGATGGGGCAGTTGCTGCCCGTCCCGCGCGGAGTGGACCTGGCGACGGCCGCCGCGCTGCCCGAGGTCACCGCGACCGTATGGTCCAACGTCTTCATGGTCGCCCACCTGAGGCCGGGCGAGACCCTGCTCGTTCACGGCGGCGCGAGCGGCATCGGGACGATGGCGATCCAGCTGGCCAAGGCCGTGGGCGCACGGGTGGCCGTCACGGCGGGTGGCCCCGAGAAGCTGGCGCGCTGCGCCGAGTTGGGCGCCGACATCCTGATCGACTACCGCGAGCAGGACTTCGTCGAAGAGATCCGCAAGGCCACGGACGGGGCCGGGGCCGATGTCATCCTCGACATCGTCGGTGCGAAGTACCTGGACCGGAACGTCCGGGCGCTGGCGGTCAACGGCCGGCTCGCGGTCATCGGCCTCCAGGGCGGGGTGAAGGGTGAGCTCAACCTCGGCGCCCTGCTCAACAAGCGAGCGGCGATCACCGCCACCTCACTGCGCCGCCGCCCGCTGGGCGAGAAGGCGGCCATCATCGCGGCCGTCGCCGAACACGTCTGGCCGCTGGTGGCGGCGGGCCGTGTCCGCGCGGTCGTGGACCGCCAGGTGCCGCTGCCGGACGCCGCCGAGGCCCACCGGGCACTGGAGTCCGGCGCCCACGTGGGCAAGGTGCTGCTGATCGCACCTGAGAAGCCCTGACGTACCCGCCGGCATGCCGAAGGCCCGGCCCACCGGACAGGTGGGCCGGGCCTTCGTCGTGCCGACCCGCGCCGTGGGCCGTGCCCGCAGGATCGGCGCGCACCAGGCGCGCCTGGTGCGCGTGCCGTTGCGCGGACCCTGCTCACAGACCGGGTGCGCCGATCCTCGTTACAGATACGGGCCGGAGCGGATCGCTCCGTGCTGACCGCCTTCGTCGTCGTCGTGCGGGGCACCGGGCGGCAGGGCGCGGCGCATCTGCTCCAACTGCGCCCTGGCGGCCATCTGCTGGGCGAACAGCGCCGTCTGGATGCCGTGGAAGAGGCCTTCCAGCCAGCCGACCAACTGAGCCTGGGCGATACGCAGTTCGGCCTCGGAGGGAATCGCGTCGTCGGTGAACGGGAGGGAAAGGCGCTCCAGTTCCTCGACGAGCTCGGGCGCGAGGCCGTCCTCCAGCTCCTTGACCGATCCGTGGTGGATCTCTTTGAGGCGGACGCGGCTGGCCTCGTCGAGAGGTGCCGCCCTGACTTCCTCCAGCAGCTGCTTGATCATGCTGCCGATGCGCATGACCTTCGCCGGCTGTTCGACCATCTCCGTCACCGGGACCTCGCGCGACTCGTCGTCACCGTCACCGCCGCCGAGCGCCATCCCGTCCTGTCCCACTACGAGGACCTGGGGGCTCTCCTGCGACCGTTCATTCCTCGGCATCTCCATGCCGCCATTCTCTCGTACGCGGGCGTCATCACTCGGTGTGCCCCCGTAGGAGGGTGATCCACCCTCCTACGGGGGCACAAAAGCGCAGCACATCGCCGTGCGGGTCCGCTCAGGTCGCCTCGCGGCGGGCGAGCGCCCCGCGGGAGCGGGTGACCAGGGCCGCCAGCAGGGCCGCGCCCACCGGCACGGCGACCAGCAGCGTGACCAGCGTCTCCCACGGCACGACGATCGGCACGTACGGGAGGTCGCCCGGGCCCCAGCCGCTGTCGAGGGCCTCCTGGTACCAGTTCGTCTGCTGGCGCCTCTCGGTGAGCCGCAGGCCGACGGCCGGCAGCACCCCTGCCGCCGATCCCAGCACCACCCCCATGGCCGCGACCACGCCGCACTGGAACCCGCTGAGCGTCCTGCGGACCCGCGGCGGGGCGCCGACGGCGGCCAGCGTCTTCAGGTCGGCCTCCGCGTCGGCCTGCGCCAGGCCCGTGGCGATACCGGCCGCACCGATGGTGATCAGTCCGGCGAAGACGGTCAGAGCCAGCAGCACGATGCTGTTCTCGCTGGTGTAGCCCTCCTCGATGTGCAGGCTGATGTCCGCGCCCGTCTTGTCGAGCTCGTCGTCGAGCTTCTGGCGCTGCTCGCTGCCGGGCATCCCGTCGGTGGAGAAGTAGGCGCCGATCGGGACCGTGTCGAGGCCGGCCGCCTTGGCCGCCGCCGGCGGCACGAGCAGCCTGACGCCGTACGCCTCCTTGCCGGTGACCTGGTGGACGGGGAGGCTCTTGATCTTTCCGGGAGCCTCCTTGCCCTCCTCCATGGCCCGGTCGGCGGCCTCGGTGTCGGTGATCAGACGGATGCCGACGGTTCCGTCGGCGCTGACGTTGCGCTTGTCGAAGGAGACCGCCCGGCCGGAGGCCAGGGCCTTCTCGGCCCCCGGATCGTGGATGCCGAGCACCTTGAGCAGCTTCGCGTCGCCGACGAGAAGGCCGCTGTCGGTCGGGACCCCGTAGCCGCCGCTCTCCTGGCAGCGCCAGTCCTCGGCGAGCTTGCGGCGTTCCGCCTTGGTGAACTTCTCGGCCGGGTCCTCGTCGGGCTTCGCCGGGTCCGTCGCCCACAGGGGGCACTCGTGGGCCTTCGGCACGATCACTTCGTAGCGGCCGCAGCCCTTGCGGGTCTCGTACATCGAGCAGTTGCCCTTGCCGACGGCGACGCGGTCCACATCGGCGCGTACAGCGACGGGCAGCAGCTTCTGCACGGTGTCGCGGACCCCCGGCACGTCGCGTCCGCCGGCCTCGTCAATCATCACCGAGACGGCTCCGTGCGGCAGCTGGGCCTCGTACGCGGCCCTGCTCTGCGCGTCGGCGCTCGCCGCGTACGTTGCCACGGCCACGGTGCCCGCGACCGCGGCCAGCACCGCGGCGACGGCAGGAGCCGTACGCCCCCGGTTGCGCACCGCGTCGCGCAGTGCGAGCCGCGGGGAGAGCGGCAGCAGGCGGCCGGTCCGGCCGAACAGGCCGACCAGGGCCGGGGTCAGCGCGACCACGCCCAGCTCGGCGATGGCACTGCCGCCGGCCACCACGGCGAACTGGTCCGTCATCGTGGACCCGTACAGCGCGATCGAGGCACCGAGGGCCACCGCGACCAGGCCGATGACGGGCAGTACACGGCTGCTCCTGCGCACGCCCCGGCGTCCGGTGAGCGAGGCCAGGACGGACTGCCGGGACGACGTGACGGCGGGGACGATCGCGGCCAGGAGGCCGGTCAGCACGGCCAGCAGGGCGATCCCGAGGAGCTCCAGGGGCCGTACGTCGAAACTGCCGAAACGCTGGCCCATGGTGTCCTCCAGCACCGGCTGGAGAGCGAAGGTGAGGACCAGACCGAGCAGGGTGCCCACGACGGCCGCGGCGACACCGATCACCAGACCGCCGGCGAGGACGATGGCCCGGATGTGGCGGCGGTCGCCGCCGTTGGCCCCTACGAGGCCCAGCTGACGACGGGACCGGCGCGCCCCCACGGCGAACGCGGGACCGGCGAGCAGACAGATCTCCAGCATCGTGAGACCGACGACCGTGCCGACCGCGGCGAGCGCGGCGGCCTTGGCCGCGGTGCTCTCCTCGTACTGGCTCCAGCCTTCCTTCTGGAACAGCGGCACGTCGGCATCGGCGGGCGGGTCCAGCGCCACCGCACGCGACTGGACCGCCACCCCCTTGGCGTTGATGTCCTGGACCATGTTCCACGTGAAACCACCGGGCACGGTCGCGAGGAGCGTCGTGTGGGGCGAGGGTCCGGGCAGCCCGGCGGCTTCCAGAGCCTTGGCGAGCGGGGCGATCAGGGCGCCGGGAAGGGCGTTGACCTGGTCGGTGTCCAGCGCGTCGGGCAGCTCGTACGCACCGACGATCGTGTACGCAGGGTCGAAACCCCGCGCGGTCAGCTTCGAGCCGACCTTCAGACCGCTGCTCTCGAGGAAGTGGGTGGTGGCGGCGACCTCGTCGGACTTCTGCGGCAGCCTGCCGCTGACGACCGGCATGATGCCCCGGGCCATCGGGTCGGTGGCCTTCAGCTCACGGATCTCGGCCTGCAGCAGACCGTGCGTCGTACGGAACTTGGCGTAACCGGTCGTGTCCGTCAGCGACTTCGCGCCCGCGGGCAGCGCCTCGGCGATGTCCGTGCGGCCGTCGGGATACGGCTTGTCGTCGTATTCCTCGACCGGACCGTAATTGCTGCCGTCCGGAGCCTGAAGGATCGCGATGCCGCCCATGCCGGGGTCGGTCAGCCGTGCGTCCGCGGCACCGATCCGGCGCGCCAGACTCTGCTCGGTCGACAACTCGGCGCTGCGCACGGTGAGATCGGCGGCGCTCACTCCGAGGATGGGGAGCGCGATCATCGCGAGGACCAGGAAACTGCGCCCCTTGGAGCGCCAGGCGTCACGGCGCGCGATCCTGATCGCGGCCCGCCAGGAGTGGTACCAGGTCGTCACAGCTCGGCCGCCTGGCCCGAGAGCAGGGAGTCGGCCTCGCTGCGGACCGTCTGGTCGACGACCGCGCCGTCCCGCAGGAACACGACCCGGTCGGCCCACGCCGCGAAGCGGGGCTCGTGAGTGACGAGGATGCCGGCCGCTCCGGCGTCGCAGCGCGCCCGCAGCAGCGCCAGCACGGACTCGCCCGTCTCGGAGTCGAGGGCGCCGGTGGGCTCGTCGGCGAGGACGAGCCGGCGCTCGCCCACGAGGGCGCGGGCGATGGCGACGCGCTGCTGTTGACCGCCCGACATCTCGTCGGGGAAGCGGTCGGCGAGGCTGCCGAGCCCCATCTCCTCCAGGGCCGCGACGGCTTCGCCGCGGGCCTTGCGGGCCGAGGTGCCGTCGAGTTCACGCGGCAGGGCGACGTTCTCGGCGGCGGTGAGGGCGGGGATGAGGTTGTAGTCCTGGAAGACATACCCGATGCTGCGGCGGCGCAGGGCGGCGAGCGTCTTGCGGTCCGCGCTGGTGATGTCGGTGTTCTCGACGATCACCCGGCCCGAGGTGGGGGCGTCCAGTCCGCCCGCGATGGTCAGGAGCGTGGACTTGCCGGATCCGGACGGGCCCATGACGGCGACGAGTTCGCCGGGGAAGACGTCCAGGTTGATGCCGCGCAGGGCGTGCACCTCGGTGGCTCCGCTGCCATGGACCCGCGTCAGCTGCTGGAGTTGCAGCACGGGCTGCTGTGACGAGAGTGGCTGTGGTGACTGTTGTTGGGACATGGGTGGTTCCCCCCTTGAGCGGGTGAGTACACACAGGCGGTGTACGAGAGGTCGAAAAGGTCCTCGTGGACCTGAAGGGCAGCCGGGGCGGGCTGCCGGGGACATCGGGCACGGCGTGCCCGTCGAAGAGGCCGCGCCCGGTCCTACGCGGGCCCGGTGCGCCGCCCGGAAGCCGTCGTACGGCCGGTCCCGGTGCGTCCGCCCGATGCCGCCGTACGGTCGGTCCCGGCATCACGGCCCGAGGCCGCCGTTCCCTCCGGTGCGGGCGACGGTGCGGGAGGCGCGTCCGGCTGAGAGGTCTGTCGGGCGGCCGCCGAGAGCCGGGTGAGCCGCATCTCGCAGTGGTCCAGCCAGCGGGCCTCCGCCTCGGTCTGGAAGATCAGCTGTTCCAGCACCAGCAGCCAGGCCACGTCGTCGCGCTCCTGCGGGCCACCGCTCTCGATCGCCGTCAGCGCCTGCGCCTTGAGCCGGGTGTAGTCCTGCATCGCCTTCACGGAGTGACGGCGCTGGGACTGGATCACGGAGCGGACGTCCACGCCGGGCGTCCCGACCGCCATCGCGAGCTTGATGGCGAGCTCGTCACGGGGCGGGCTGCTGCGGTCCACCGGCGTCGTGAACCATTCCCTCAGCTCGGTGCGGCCCTTGTCGGTGATGACGTAGAGGGCGTGGCCCGCGTCGTCCTCGCCGTCCTGGACGACCATGCCGTCGCGTTCCAGGCGGCCGAGGGTCGTGTAGACCTGCCCGACGTTCAGCGGCCAGGTGGCACCCGTACGTGACTCGAACTCGGACCGGAGCTGGGAGCCGTAGCGCGGGCCGGGTTCCAGGAGGGCGAGCAGCCCGTGGCGGATCGACATACTCGGTATGTATACCGGGTATGTCGATCCGGGCCAACCTTCTTCGGAAGGACGTTCGGCGTCCGTCTTGAGGGGGACGGGGGTCAGCGCCGGCGCAGCCGGATGCCGAGGAAGCCGATCCCGAGGCCCATCAGGGCCATGCCGACCCCGAGCGACAGCGGGGAGATCTGTTGGGCGACCGGTTCCGGGACGGCCTGAGGCCCCTGGTCACCGGCCTCGGCGGGCGCCGAGGGCGGCGCGGCGGGCGGCCGTACGTCCCAGTACCCGTGGTCCCTGTCCCTCTGGGGACCCCCGTCGTCCACAGGAGGGGGATCGTGCTCCGCGTCGTCCGTACGGGGCGCCGTCCTGGGGGTGGACGGGGACGGCCCCGTGGAGCGGGAGGGCTGCCGGGCCAGCCGTGCGGGCTCGGACGCGGCGGGTGAGGTGGCGCTGCGCAACGGGTCCACGGACGGACTCGCGCGCCCGGTCGTCGCCGGCTCCTGCCGCCCGGGCCGGGGCCTGCCCTGACCGGCATGCCGGCCGGCGAACGAGGTCGAGGGCGAGGGGGACGGCTTCACGACGGGCCGGGGGCCGGGGGGCGCGGACGGCTCGGCGTGCGCGGCCGGTGCGAGGGGGAGGGTCGCCAGCGCAAGGGATGCGACGGTGATCGCGCACCGGGCGCGGAGTTGTGGAATCACCGGAGGGCCTCCCGAGACGGGGCACCGAGTCGCCGACTGATCGAGGAACGGACTCAGCGTCACACGGGTGGATAAATCCGGCATCTCGGACAACTGGGTGTGACAGGCGTACGCGGCGGACGCCTGCGGCGGACAGACCACGGTTGCAGCGACGCAACGGCCGAGGCCCGGCACACGGATCGTGAGCCGGACCTCGGCCGAACGGCGCATCACCCGGCCCGCCCGGGACACCGGGGCCGCCCCCGGACACCGGGCCGCCAAACCCAGCCGCCTCGGAAACCGGGCCGCCCCGGAACGAGCTCGTCCCGGGGCGGCCCGGAAACGAGCTGTCCCGGATACCGGGCCGCCCCCGGACACCGGGCCGTCCCCGAAACCGCCGCCCCCGCAGGGGGCCGCCCGTGCGTCACCGAGAGGACTACTCCGGGTACCCCGTGGAGACCTCGAGGGTGAAGGTGGCGTTGTCCTCGGAGACCTCCGTGTCCGCCAGCGGGAACTGCGAGATGACGATGTCCTCGCCCCACTGCGCGTTGGCGACTTCCTTGACGTTGATCTTCCAGCCCTGGGCGTCGGCGCATTCCTTCACCGACAGGATGTCCTTGTAGACGAAGTCGGGCGCCTGGACCTTCGACGGGTCGTCGTAGCCCTCCTGGGCGTCCGAGCACTTCGTCTTGTCGATGGTCCGGTTGCGCTCCGGGCCCTTGTAGCCCGCCTGCTTCGACTCGCTCGTCGAGGGCTCGCCGCCCCCGCCCGCTTCCGTCCCCGGGTCGTCGCCGTTCAGCGCGATCGCCGTGATCAGACCGCCGACGGCCAGCAGCGCCACCGCGATCGCGCCCACGATCACCGGCATGTTCCGCTTGCTGCCGCTGCCGCCGGACGAGGGAGCCGACGCGGGGGACATCGTGTACGGCGGCGGCGTGGACGCCGCCGGGGGCTGCGTCTGGTAGGCCGGGGCCGGGGTCGGGTACCCGTAGTGCGGAGCGGGAGTGGGCGCGGGGGCCGGGGTGGGCGGGCCGTACGGGCCCGGCTGGTACGGCGTCTGGACGCTCTGGGGCGCCGGTGCCGACTGGTCCAGCGGCGGGAAGACGGCGGAGCCGACCCCCGCACCGCTGTTCGCCGCCGTGCCGCCGATGATCACGGGTGCGCCGGTCTGGCCGGCACCCGCGACCCGGGCGCACTCGTCGCGCATCGCGGCCGCGCTCGGGAAACGCTCGTTCGGGTTCTTCTTCAGTGCCCGGGCGACGAGCGCGTCCATCGCGGGGGTGAGGGAGCGGTTGATCGTCGACGGGGCGACGGGCTCCTCCTGCACATGCGCGTACGCGATGGCGAGCGGCGAGTCCGCGTCGAAGGGCAGCCGTCCGGTCAGCAGCTGGAAGAGCATGATGCCGACCGAGTACAGGTCGGAGCGGGCGTCCACGCCGCGGCCCAGGGCCTGCTCGGGCGAGAGGTACTGCGGGGTGCCGACGACCATGCCCGTCTGCGTCATGGAGGTGACGCCCGACTGCATGGCGCGGGCGATGCCGAAGTCCATGACCTTGACCACGCCGCGCTTGGTCATCATCACGTTGCCCGGCTTGATGTCGCGGTGGACCAGGCCCATCTCGTGGCTGGTCTCAAGCGCGGCCAGCACGTCGGCCGTGACCTTGAGCGCCTTGTCGGCGGGCATCGCCCCGTACTGCTGGATGTCCGCGGCGAGGACCGAGCCGAGCGGCTGGCCCTCCACGTACTCCATGACGATGTAGGGCATGAGCGAGCCGTCCAGCTCGTCCTCGCCCGTGTCGAAGACGGAGACGATGTTGGTGTGGGACAGCTTGGCGACCGCCTGCGCCTCGCGGCGGAAACGCTCGCGGAAGGACTGCTCCCGGCCCAGCTCGGTGTGCAGCGTCTTGATCGCGACCTGGCGGTCCAGCGCGGAGTCGTACGCCAGATATACGGACGCCATGCCGCCTTCGCCGAGCAGGTCGCGAAGCTGGTACCGGCCGCCCGCTACGGAACCGCCCGCATAGCGGCCCTGTGCGCCGTCCTGGCTCATTTCGTGCTTCCCCCCGTGCGCGCGTCGGCCGCGCCTGATCCGGATCTACGGGGGCAAGTCTGCCCCAGGGCACCGACACGTCAAGCCGGGTGCCCGTTCCGTGACCGTACGCACGAGAAGCGTCTCGGAAGCGTTACAGGAACAGCATGGAATTTGCGCCGGGCGGCGGGCCGAGGGTTTGATGGCCGGTCTCCTTCGAAACCGGCCTGTCGTCCGAAGGCTGTAGCGTGACGTGACACAAGCACCCTGAGGACAGCGGACCCCGCACGCACACCACGCACGCGGACAGATACGACGGCGAGGACTGATGGCACCCGAACCCGAAGCAGACGGCGGCGGAGTGCCGGAGTCGGCGGACGCCTGGGGCATCGGCGGACTGGTCGGTGACGGCCGCTACCGGCTGACGCACCGTCTCGGACGAGGCGGCATGGCCGAGGTGTTCGCGGCCGAGGACGTACGGCTCGGCCGTACCGTCGCCGTCAAGCTGCTGCGCGCCGATCTGGCCGAGGACCCCGTCTCCAAGGCCCGGTTCACGCGCGAGGCACAGTCGGTCGCGGGCCTCAACCACCACGCCGTGGTGGCGGTCTACGACTCCGGCGAGGACGTCGTCGCCGGTCAGACCGTCCCCTACATCGTGATGGAGCTCGTCGAGGGCCGCACGATCCGCGATCTGCTGGTCAACGCCGAAGCCCCGCCGCCCGAGCAGGCGTTGATCATCGTCTCCGGCGTCCTGGAGGCCCTGGCCTACTCGCACCAGCACGGCATCGTGCACCGCGACATCAAGCCCGCCAACGTCATCATCACCAACTCCGGTGCCGTGAAGGTGATGGACTTCGGCATCGCCCGCGCCCTGCACGGCGCCCAGTCGACGATGACCCAGACCGGCATGGTCATGGGCACGCCGCAGTACCTCTCCCCCGAGCAGGCGCTGGGCAAGGCCGTCGACCACCGTTCCGACCTGTACGCGACGGGCTGCCTGCTCTACGAACTGCTCGCGCTGCGGCCCCCGTTCACCGGTGAGACGCCGCTCTCGGTCGTCTACCAGCACGTGCAGGACATCCCCGTCCCGCCGTCGCAGGTCCTGGACGCGGTGCCGCCGGAGCTCGACGGCCTGGTGATGCGCTCGCTCGCGAAGGACCCGGACGACCGCTTCCAGAGCGCCGAGGAGATGCGTGGACTCGTCCAGTACGCGCTCCAGATGCTCCAGCAGCAGGGCAGCCACACGGGCGTCTGGAACACCGGCCCGGTCGATCTGTACGACCCCGGGGCCACCCCGGCCGGCGGCATGACGGGACCGACCGCCGTGCACCCGGTGCACGGCGAGACGTCCCAGGGCGGCTCGATCCTGCCCCCGCCGAACCCGCACGACGGCGGCTACGACGGCATGCACCACGGCGGCCGCAGGAGCGGCCGGGGCAAGGTGTGGCTGCTCGCCGCGCTGGCCGTCGTCGCGGTCGTCGCCGGCATCGCGTTCGCGCTCAACAAGGCGAACGACACCGGCAAGAATCCCGACACCACCCCCACGGTCTCGCGGACGCCGTCCACGCCGGACGAGACGCCGACGCCGACCGACGAGGAGACGGATCCGACGGAGGATCCGGGTGGCACGACCGGGGGCGACCAGCAGCCGTCCTGGACGCCGTCGTACACCCCCTCGTTCACGCCGAGCACCCCGCAGACGCCGACGGGCGACCCGACGACCGGTGACCCGACCGGCGACCCGACGGACGGTCCCACGGAGGACCCGACGGAGGACCCGACCGACGTTCCGACGGAGCCGACGGACATCCCGACCGATCCGGCGGGCGGCACCGACGGCGGGAACGGCGACACCTCGGGCCCCGCGGGCAACTGAGGGCAAATGAGGCGGCCCGAGGCGGGAGTCACCCGGCGAAGGCGTCGCACACCGCCTCGTACTCCCGCGTCCACCAGACCGCCAGGGCCGACGCCGCAGGAAACTGCGGGTCGGCCCTTCGGTCGTGGAGCTGGTAGCGCCAGCGCAGTATCCAGAAGTCGTTGAGCCGCTCCCACCACACCCGGTGCACCGCCGCGGCCAGTTCGCCGGCGTCCGCGCCCGCCGCACGCCGGTAGGCCCGCGCGTACGCCCGGACCTTCGTCAACTCCAGCTGCCCGCCGGGCTGGACGAAGAAGATTGCCGCGGCCCGAACCGCCTCCTCGGCCCTGGGCTGGACGCCGAGGCGGTCCCAGTCGACGATCGCGGCGGGTTCCGCGCCCCGGTAGAGCAGGTTCAGCGGGTGGAAGTCGCCGTGGACCCAGCCGCCCCCGCCGCCCGGCGGCGGCCTGCGGCCCGCGTGCTGAGCCAGCAGAGCCCGCCGCTGGAGCAGCCGGTGCTCGGCCAGGGTGTCGAACGAGTCGCGCGGGCGGCTGCCGCGGGCCAGCTCCAGCAGTTCGTCGATGAGGGCGAACGTCTCCTTCGGGTCGGCGCTCTCGTAGGCGGCACTCCGGTTCGCCGCCCCGTCCATGACCTGGGCCAGGCAGGTGTGCACGAGCCCCAGGAGGGAGCCGAGGCGCCGCGACTGGGCGGTGCTGAGCTGGGCTCCGTCGCGGTGCCGGCCCTCGATCCACGGATGCAGGGCGTAGCAGCGGCCGCCGATGACGGCGACCGTGCCGCCGCAGGTGTCCTCCAGCGGCGGTGCGACCGGGACCCCGAGGGCCTGGAGCCTGCGGGTGGCCCGGTGCTGGCGCGAGATGGCGTCCCGGTCGCCGTCGAGGTGGTGCTTGAGGAAGTATGCGCCGCGGGTGGTGGAGATCCGGTAGCCGCGATTGAGGAGCCCCTGCGTGACGGGACGGCAGGACAGCGGTTCGCCCACGGTGTCGTAGCGGCGCAGAACGGCGTCGACGGGGGGCGCAGCGGTAGCAGATGAGCGCGGCACCCGCCAGATGTTAGATCACGCTGTGTGTCGTGCAGGTGGCTCTTCGAGGTGGTCGATCGTGTGCACGGTGACGAACCGCGGGTCGACGCGCAGGTAGACCGGGTCGAAGTCCTGGCCGTCGATCCGGTGCGGCCGGGGACCGAACAGCGCCAGCTGCTCGTCCGTGACGTCCACGGTCCGCGCCGTGCCGGTGAACTGCACCGACCACAGGGCCGGAGCGCCCGAGTTCAGATTGTCCGCGCCGTAGGCCACGACGCTGCCGTCGCCGGCGCGGTGGCAGTCGAAACCGCGGTGCAGGCGCAGCAGCACGCGGCCGTCGGCCACGATGTGGCGGGCGGGGGCGACGAAGGGCATCGCCCGCCTGCTGGTGGCCAGCCGCCCGTAGGAGACACGGGTGAGCAGATCGATGGCGCGGCGTTCCTCGGACGACATGCCTTCCACTCTCGGTCACCTGCGGCCCGCGCAGAAGGGCCGGCGGACCTGATCCGGGAGGGGCCTTAAGTCCCGGCGGGGGTCCGGGCGGGGTCCGGGCGGGTCAGCCCGAACGGGTGACACCCCCGGCCGTGCGCCAGGCTGACGCCGCCCCGCGCACGCCGGTCCACGCACGCCGCCCCCCGCGCACGCCGGTCCATGCCCACCGCCCGCGCGCACGCCCCCGCACGCCGCCCGCCCCGGAACGCCTCAGCGCTGCCCGCGCTCCGCCTGCATGCGCGCCACGTACGCGGCGGCCTGCGAGCGCCGCTCCATGCCGAGCTTGGCCAGCAGGCTGGAGACGTAGTTCTTGATGGTCTTCTCGGCGAGGTGCAGCCGCTCGCCGATGGCCCGGTTGGTCAGGCCCTCGCCGATCAGGTCCAGGATCCGGCGCTCCTGGTCCGTGAGGTTCGCCAGCCGGTCGTCGCCGCCCGCCTTGTTGCCGTCGCGCAGCCGCGCGAGGACACGGGCGGTGGCGTCCGGGTCGAGCAGCGACTTGCCGGCCGCCACGTCGCGCACGGCGCCGATCAGTTCGCTGCCGCGGATGGCCTTGAGGACATAACCCGAGGCACCGGCCATGATCGCGTCGAAAAGGGCCTCGTCGTCGGCGAACGACGTGAGCATCAGGCATTTGATGTTCTCGTTCTGCGAACGGACCTCGCGGCACACCTCCACACCGCTCCCGTCCGGCAGCCGCACGTCGAGAATCGCCACGTCGGGACCGGTCGCAGGGATCCTGACCAGGGCGTCTTCCGCCGTACCGGCCTCACCCACGACCTCGATGCCGGGTTCGGCCGAAAGCAGCTCATGGACGCCGCGCCGCACGACCTCGTGGTCGTCGAGCAGAAATACCGTGATTTTTCCTTCTTCGTGCACCTGGGCAGTCTCACATATTGACTCTTCCCGTGCCCGGGGTGTGCGGGATAACGTGCCTTCGTTCCGGCGGTCCGCACGGCCCTGACCAGTGGCGTTCCCGCATTTCCTCGATTTACTTGGAAATCCAAGCAAAATCGCAGGTCAAATGGGGTTTCGCAGTAATGCTGCGCACTGGGTAACGTGCCTTTGACAGGACGTTCGCCGGGGCACCTGTCACGCCCGAATCCGGCCGCGTCGCACCCACCCCGTGCACCGGCCCGGACCCGGGCGAGCCGCACTGGCCACACCGGCGGACCCCGGGGGCCGGACCGACGGAGGAGCACGCACGTGACCGTGGAGAGCACTGCCGCGCGCAAACCGCGACGCAGCACCAAGCGCGTCAGCGCCGCGAAGAAGCCACAGAGTTCGGAGCCCCAGCTCGTACAGCTGCTGACGCCCGAGGGTGAACGCGTCCAGCACCCGGACTACGACATCGACCTGAGCGCCGAGGAACTGCGCGGGCTGTACCGCGACATGGTCCTCACGCGCCGCTTCGACGCCGAGGCCACCGCCCTGCAGCGCCAGGGCGAGCTGGGCCTGTGGGCCTCGCTGCTGGGCCAGGAGGCCGCCCAGATCGGCTCGGGACGCGCCCTGCGCGACGACGACTACGTCTTCCCGACCTACCGGGAGCACGGCGTCGCCTGGTGCCGCGGGGTCGACCCGACGAACCTGCTGGGCATGTTCCGCGGTGTGAACCACGGCGGCTGGGACCCGAACAGCAACAACTTCCACCTGTACACGATCGTCATCGGCTCGCAGACCCTGCACGCCACCGGCTACGCGATGGGCGTGGCCAAGGACGGTGCCGACTCGGCCGTGATCGCGTACTTCGGCGACGGCGCGTCCAGCCAGGGCGACGTCGCCGAGTCCTTCACCTTCTCCGCGGTCTACAACGCCCCGGTCGTGTTCTTCTGCCAGAACAACCAGTGGGCGATCTCCGAGCCGACCGAGCGCCAGACCCGCGTCCCGCTCTACCAGCGCGCGCAGGGCTACGGCTTCCCCGGCATCCGCGTCGACGGCAACGACGTGCTCGCCTGCCTCGCCGTCACCCGCTCCGCGCTGGAGCGCGCGCGCCGCGGCGAGGGCCCGACCCTGGTCGAGGCGTTCACCTACCGCATGGGCGCGCACACCACCTCCGACGACCCGACCCGGTACCGGCACGACGAGGACCGCGCCGCCTGGGAGGCCAAGGACCCGATCCAGCGCCTGCGGACCTACCTCGAGAACGAGGGGCACGCCGACGCGGCCTTCTTCACCGCGCTGGACGAGGAGAGCGACGTGCTCGCCAAGCGGGTGCGCGAGGCGGTACGGGCCATGCCCGACCCCGACGACATGTCGATGTTCGACCACGTGTACGCGGACGGGCACGCGCTCGTCGACGAGGAGCGGGCGCAGTTCGCCGCCTACCAGGCGTCGTTCGCCGAGGAGGGCAACTAGTCATGGCGGTACAGAAGCTCCCGCTCGCGAAGGCGCTCAACGAGTCGCTGCGCAAGGCCCTGGAGACCGACCCCAAGGTCCTGATCATGGGTGAGGACGTCGGCAAGCTCGGCGGCGTCTTCCGCATCACCGACGGGCTGCAGAAGGACTTCGGCGAGGACCGGGTCATCGACACCCCGCTCGCCGAGTCCGGCATCGTCGGCACCGCGATCGGCATGGCCCTGCGCGGCTACCGCCCGGTCGTGGAGATCCAGTTCGACGGCTTCGTCTTCCCGGCGTACGACCAGATCGTCACGCAGCTCGCGAAGATGCACGCCCGCGCGCTCGGCAAGATCAAGCTCCCCGTCGTCGTACGCATCCCCTACGGCGGCGGCATCGGCGCGGTCGAGCACCACTCCGAGTCCCCCGAGGCGCTCTTCGCGCACGTCGCGGGCCTCAAGGTGGTCTCCCCGTCGAACGCGTCCGACGCGTACTGGATGCTCCAGCAGGCCATCCAGAGCGACGACCCGGTGATCTTCTTCGAGCCGAAGCGGCGCTACTGGGACAAGGGCGAGGTCGACACCGAGGCGATCCCCGGCCCGCTGCACAAGGCGCGCGTCGCCCAGGCCGGCACCGATCTCACCCTCGCCGCCTACGGCCCGATGGTGAAGGTCTGCGTCGAGGCGGCGGCCGCGGCCGCCGAGGAGGGCAAGTCGATCGAGGTCGTGGACCTGCGCTCGATGTCCCCGATCGACTTCGACACGATCCAGACGTCCGTCGAGAAGACCGGCCGGCTGGTCGTGGTCCACGAGGCCCCGGTGTTCTACGGCTCGGGCGCGGAGATCGCCGCCCGTATCACCGAGCGGTGCTTCTACCACCTCGAGGCCCCCGTGCTGAGGGTCGGCGGCTTCCACGCCCCCTACCCGCCGGCCCGCCTGGAGGAGGAGTACCTTCCGGGTCTGGACCGGGTGCTGGACGCCGTCGACCGCTCGCTCGCGTACTGAGGAGTGCCGTGACCATGACCGCAGACACCTCCCTGCGCTTCCGCGAGTTCAAGATGCCCGACGTGGGCGAGGGACTCACCGAGGCCGAGATCCTCAAGTGGTACGTCCAGCCCGGTGACACCGTCACCGACGGCCAGGTCGTGTGCGAGGTCGAGACGGCGAAGGCGGCCGTCGAGCTGCCGATCCCGTACGACGGCGTCGTGCACGAGCTGCGCTTCGAGGAGGGCACCACCGTCGACGTCGGCACGTCGATCATCACGATCGACGTGGCTCCCGGGTCGGGCCCGGTCGAGGAGCCGCCCCCGGCGGCCACCGAGCCCTCGCTCGCCGCCGCCGAACCGGCACCCGAGGCCGAGCCCGAGGCCAAGCCGCAGGGCCGCCAGCCGGTCCTCGTGGGATACGGCGTCGCCGAGTCCTCGACCAAGCGCCGTCCGCGCAAGACCGCGGCCGGAGCCGTCCCGGAGCAGGCCGCCGCGGCCGCGATCCAGGCCGAGATGAACGGGGCCGCCGCCCCGGCCCGTCCGCGCCCGCTCGCCAAGCCGCCGGTGCGCAAGCTCGCAAAGGACCTGGGCATCGACCTGGAGACGGTCACGCCGACCGGCCCCGACGGGATCATCACCCGCGAGGACGTGCACGCCGCCGCGGCTCCGGCCCCGGCGCCGGCCGCGCCCGTGGCCGAGGCGCCTGCTCCCGTGCCGGCCGCTGTAGAGCCCTCCGCGAGGGAGACCCGTATCCCGATCAAGGGCGTACGGAAGGCGACCGCCGCCGCGATGGTCGGCAGCGCCTTCACCGCGCCTCACGTCACCGAGTTCGTCACGCTCGACGTGACGCGCACGATGAAGCTGGTCGAGGAGCTGAAGGCCGACAAGGACATGGCCGGGCTGCGGGTCAACCCGCTGCTGCTGATCGCCAAGGCCCTGCTCGTCGCGATCAAGCGGAACCCGGGCATCAACGCCTCCTGGGACGAGGTCAACCAGGAGATCGTCCAGAAGCACTACGTCAACCTGGGCATCGCCGCGGCCACCCCGCGCGGTCTGATCGTGCCGAACATCAAGGACGCGCACGACAAGACCCTGCCGGAACTGGCCGAGGCGCTGGGCGAGCTCGTGGCCACCGCCCGCGAGGGCAAGACCACCCCGGCGGCCATGCAGGGCGGCACGGTGACCATCACCAACGTCGGCGTCTTCGGCGTCGACACGGGCACGCCGATCCTCAACCCCGGCGAGTCCGCGATCCTCGCGGTCGGCGCGATCAAGCTCCAGCCGTGGGTCCACAAGGGCAAGGTCAAGCCCCGTCAGGTCACCACGCTCGCGCTGTCCTTCGACCACCGGCTGGTCGACGGCGAGCTGGGCTCCAAGGTCCTCGCGGACGTCGCGGCGATCCTGGAGAACCCTAAGAGGCTCATCACCTGGGCCTGATGGGCCTGTTGCTCTGTTTCACGTGAAACGCCCGACCGGGTCGCCCCGGTCGGGCGTCTGCGTTCCCCGTCCCGTCACAACGCCCGGGAGGGAGGTGACGTGAGTGAAGCCGAGGTGTTCATGTGGTGTAGGTTTCGGGCACGCTTGGGGGGAGCCTGGCGTTGCCGCGGCAGCAGATGCCGCCTTTCTCGTGGGGGATACTGCATGCGCAGACTCCTGGCTGTTTCCGCAACGGTGGCGCTGCTGGCCACCGGTGCTCTCGCGGGGGCCTCGTCCGCCGCGGCGGCCGACGACTTCAGCTTCGAGGACGTCCGCAATGTGACGCTCATGCCCGGCGAGGGCTGGGCCGAACTCAATCCGCCGGCGTGGTACAGCGAGCCGGCGGGGACCATGGTCTACGCCCTGAGCAAGCAGCCGCTGGACGACCCGGCCTGGACCGGTGGGGGCGTGCCCGCGGGGCTTGAGGTCTCGGTCGACGAGGACTGCAAGCCGGCGGGCACCGCCGGTGTGTATCTCTGCGATGCGAACGGATACATTCCCACGCCGACCGTGGAGGCCGCCGATTCCGCCGCGCACGGCACGAAGGCCTACTTCGGACTCGCCTACGCGCCGAGCGGTACGAGCATCGACAAGGCGGTCAAGGAAGCCCAGACCGCGGCGACGTTCGCCGAGAGCGGTCGGCACTCGGCGGGCGCGATCACGGTCAAGTCGGCCGAGCACGTCGCGCAGAACACGATGCAGCTGAACACCCCGACACTGAAGGCAGGCGGCTCGGTCACCCAGTCGGTCACCCTGCACGCGGTCGACGAGGGGCAGCTGTGGATCTCCTTCCGCCCCGCCGAGGGCCTGCGTGACTGGGAGGAGGAAGAGGTCTCCATCGAGATCGAGTCCGTCTCGCACGGCGACAACGCCGGCTGCGACCACACCTACGGATCGATCGGCTACGGCGGGGTCACGTGTGACGTCACGCCGGGAGACGTCACCATCAGCTACACCCTGAAGGCCGCGGCGCAGACGGCGGCGTGGAAGATCGACGCCGAAGCGGTCTACGAGGTGTACACCTTCGGCACCCACAACCCGTCCGCATCCAGCACCTTCGCGGTCGACAGCCCCTACCCGGTCCGGCCGCACCACCAGCTCCTCGCGCGGGGCAAGGACGGCATGCTCCGTTCGCACATGGGCACCGGCCGGGCCGCACATCCCTTCCGGGATTACGAGGAGGTCATCGGCGGCGGCTGGAACACCTACAACGCCCTCACCAAGCTCGCCCCGGTCACGACTCAGGCCACGGGTGGCGGCGTCGTCGGCCGGGACGCGGCCGGTGTGCTGTGGCACTACCGCACGACCGGCGACTGGAACGTGCTCGCACGGCGCACCCAGGTCGGCGGCGGCTGGCAGATCTTCGACAAGCTGACCGGTGTCTCCGATGTGACGGCGGACGGCAGGGCCGACCTGATCGCCCGCGACAAGGCGGGCGTGCTGTGGCTCTACAAGGGCACCGGCAACGCCGCGGCCCCGTTCGCGGCGCGCACCAGGATCGGCAGCGGCTGGCAGATCTTCAACGAGCTCACCGGCGCGGGCGATGTGACGGCGGACGGCAGGGCCGACCTGATCGCCCGCGACAAGGCGGGCGTGCTGTGGCTCTACAAGGGCACCGGCAACGCCGCGGCCCCGTTC
>NZ_JBIBVE010000005.1:27155-47984 GCF_043080095.1 Streptomyces sp. NPDC015127 | reverse complement strand
CCGTTCGCCGCGCGCACCAGGATCGGCAGCGGCTGGCAGATCTACCGGGCGATGTCCGCACCCGGCGACCTCACCGACGACGGCAGGGCCGACCTGGTCGCCCAGGACACGTCCGGGACGCTGTGGCTGTACCGGGGCACGGGCAAGGCGGCAGCCCCGTACGCCGCGCGCGTCCGGATCGTCGACGCCGGCGAGCAGTCGACCATCAACACGTACAACACGCTGCTCTGACGCTTGACGGGCCCACGGGCCCGTGAGAAGCGGCAACCGAGCCCCCTGCCCGTGAACGACCCTGGGCAGGGGGCTCGTTCGTGCCCGCCTGTACCGAGAGCGCAAGAGGCTGAGACAGCACGCGGTCCGCGATACGGACGGGGCTTTCTGGTTGAAGTCTGTTGTATCTATGCTGTGTGCATGCCTGCCGCCTCAGCCCCTGCCGTCCGACAGCCGCCCGCCGCCGACCGCGTCTACACCCACGTCAAGCAGGCAGTCCTCGACCGGCAGTACGAGGGCGGGACGCTCCTGACGGAAGGTGAACTGGCCGAGGCCGTCGGCGTCTCCCGCACTCCCGTGCGCGAGGCACTCCTCAAGCTCGAGGTCGAAGGGCTCATCAAGCTCTATCCGAAGAAGGGCGCGCTGGTCCTCGCCGTCTCCGCACAGGAGATCGCGGACGTCATCGAAACCCGGCTGCTGGTCGAGGATTTCGCTGTGCGCAAGGCGGTGCCCGCGCCCGCCGCGTTCATCGCCCGCCTCGAAGAGATCCTCGACGAGCAGCAGCGGCACGCCGCCGCCGGAGACCTCGCGGCCTTCGCCGTCAGCGACCGCTGCTTCCACGCCGAGATCGTCCGGCACGCCGGCAACGAGATCCTCTCCAAGCTCTACGACCAGCTGCGCGACCGCCAACTGCGCATGGGCGTCGCGATAATGCAGGCCCTCCCGGACCGGGTCACCAGAAACCACACCGAGCACGCCGAGATCCTCGACAGGATCAAGGCTGGTGACGCGGACGGCGCCGCCGAATGCGTGCGCGCCCATCTCGGCCGCGTCAAGGTGCTGGTCCGGGGTGAGGCCCGGTGAGCGCGCCGTCGTCCGAGGTGTCGCTCCCCGGCGATCCTCCCGGCGGCCGTCGTGCCGCTGCCGTCTGGGGCATCGGCGTCGCCGTCTACTTCGTCGCCGTCATCTTCCGTACGTCCCTGGGCGTCGCCGGACTCGACGCCGCCGACCGGTTCGGCGTGGGCGCCTCCGCCCTGTCGACCTTCTCCATCCTCCAACTGCTCGTCTACGCGGGCATGCAGATACCGGTCGGCCTGATGGTCGACCGGCTCGGCACCAAGAAGGTCCTCACCATCGGCGTGGTGCTGTTCACCGTCGGCCAGCTCGGGTTCGCCCTCTCACCCACGTACGGCGTGGCGCTCGCCTCCCGCGCCCTGCTCGGCTGCGGCGACGCGATGACGTTCATCAGCGTGCTGCGGCTGGGCACCCGCTGGTTCCCCGCCCGGCGAGGTCCCCTCATCGCCCAGATCGCCGCCCTGTTCGGCATGGCGGGCAACCTGGTCTCCACCCTCGTCATCGCGCGCATGCTGCACGGCATGGGCTGGACCGCCACCTTCGCCGGCAGCGCGGCGGCCGGCCTCGTCGTCCTCGTGCTGATGGTGCTGTTCCTCAAGGACCACCCCGAGGGCCACGAGCCCCCGCCCGCCCAGCACGCGGGAGCCGCTTTCGTGCGGCGCCAGATCGCCGCGTCCTGGCGCGAGCCGGGCACCCGGCTCGGCATGTGGGTGCACTTCACCACCCAGTTCCCCGCCATGGTCTTCCTGCTGCTGTGGGGGATGCCGTTCCTGGTCGAGGCGCAGCACCTGACGCGCGAGACCGCCGGCGCCCTGCTGACCCTCGTGGTGGCGTCCAACATGGTCGTCGGCCTCGTCTACGGGCAGATCATCGCGCGCCACCATGCGGCACGCACCCCGCTGGCGCTCGGCACCATAGGCACCAGCGCCCTGCTGTGGGCGGCCACCATCGCCTACCCCGGCGACACCGCCCCCATGTGGCTGCTGATCACCCTGTGCACCGTGCTCGGCGCCTGCGGCCCCGCGTCGATGATCGGCTTCGACTTCGCGCGGCCCGCCAACCCGCCCGAGCGTCAGGGAACGGCGTCCGGAATCGTCAACATGGGTGGTTTCGTCGCCTCGATGACCACGCTGCTCGCGGTGGGCGTGCTGCTGGACGCGACCGGCGGCGACTACCGGATCGCGTTCGCGTCCGTCTTCGTGCTCCAGGCGCTGGGCGTGACGCAGATCCTGCGGCTGCGGGCACGCACGGTGCGGCGCGAGCGGGAGCGCCTGGTGGCGAGCCGCGTGGAGGCCGTGCATGTGCCGGTCTAGCGGCCGCGGCCCCGGGCGGCACGTGCCGGTCCAGCGGCCGCGGCCCGGGCGGGTCGGCCCCGGCCCGGGCGAGGGAGGGGGCGGGTCCGCCCGCCCCCCGCACCCTTCCTCACGGCGTGACCGCGATGACCCGCAGGATCGCCTCGGCCAGTCCGGCGTCCCCGTCGACCTTGATCCGGTCCGCAACGGCCGCGGGCCGCACCCTGCCGCATGCCAGCCGGTAGAACGTCTCCCAGTCCGTCGCGAACGTCACCAGCGGGCCGAGCGACGGCGAACCGTCCACCGAGCCACGCCCGTCGGCGTCCACCCGCACGGTCCGCAGGAACTCCACCGGGCCGCTCACGTCGAAGACCACCGCCGAATTCGGCGGCGTGCCCGCGTCCTTGGCCACCACCTTCGGCAGCGCCTCGAGCAGGCAGTCCCGCGCCACATACGCACCGGGCGAGTCGATGTTGCCCGGCTTGCCGAGCGCCACACGCAGGTCCTGCTCGTGCACCCACGTGTCGAACGCCCGCATCCGGTAGGCCAGTTCAAGGTTCTGCTCGGCTCCCAGCGGGGCGCGGACCAGGGTGTCGGGCGAGCGGTTCTCGTTCCGCAGCTGCCGCGCCCGCCGGATCAGGACGTATTCGAACTCCGACGTCATCTCCGGCGCGGTGTGGTGCCGGCGCACATCGACCTGCATCTCCATGTAGCGCGCGAAATCACTCTGCACGTGGTAGAGATCGCGCGGCAGGGAGTGGATCGGGCGCGGGTCGCCGAGCATCTCGCACTCCATGCCGATGACGTGCGACACGATGTCCCGCACCGACCAGCCCGGGCACGGCGTGGCACGGTTCCACTCGCCCTCGGCGAGCGGCTGCACCAGCTCGGCTATCGCCTCGACTGCGTGGGTCCAGGCATCGGCGTAGTTCTGGAGGCTGGGATGGACGGTCACGGGACCCCTCGGCGGTTCTTCGGTACGCGGGCTGGGCTGCTGGCTGCTGGGCTGCGTGGGAGGCTCGGCAGTTAAGTTACGCTGCCGGGCGTCACCCCGGCAGTGCTTTCGTGTGACGATCGTAGGCCCGCGTTGACGGCTCGAATGCCAGGACGGTGGTAGTGTGCGCGCCTCCCTCATCCAGATCGCAGTAGACCCGGACGAACCGGTCGATTCCCGCAGGCAGCGCGTCGCCGCGCTGGTGCGCGAACAACGGGACGCCGAACTGGTGATCCTTCCCGAGCTCTGGCCCGTCGGAGCCTTCGCGTACCAGCAGTTCGCGGCGGAGGCCGAGACGCCGGCCGGCCCGACGTACACGGCGATGGCCGAGGCCGCACGCGATGCCGGGGTCTGGCTGCACGCCGGCTCGGTCGTCGAGCGGGCGGGCGACGGCACCCTCTACAACACCGCCCTCGTCATCGCCCCGGACGGCCGACTGGCCGCCACCTACCGCAAGATCCACCGCTTCGGCTTCGACAAGGGCGAGGCCGTGATGATGGGCGCCGGCGAGGACCTGGTGACCGTGGCCGTGCCGGGCACGCTCACCCTCGGCCTCGCCACCTGCTACGACCTGCGCTTCCCCGAGCTGTTCCGCGGCCTCGTCGACGCCGGCGCCCAGGCCCTCGTCGTCCCGGCCGGCTGGCCGGCCCGCCGCCGCGAGCACTGGACCCTGCTGGCCCGCGCCCGCGCCGTCGAGAACCAGGCGTACGTACTGGCCTGCGGCACCGCGGGCACGCACGCGGGCGTCGAACAGGCCGGCCACAGCATCGTCGTCGACCCCTGGGGCGAGGTCCTCGCCGAGGCGGGTCCCGACGAGGAGGTGCTGACCGTCGACCTCGACCCGGCGAAGGTGGACAAGACCCGCGAGGTCTTCCCGGCGCTCAAGGACCGCCGCCTCGGCCTGCCGGTCCCGCCCAGCCCGGCCCCCTAGGGGGCGTCCGGCGGATCTTGGCCGGGGCCACGACGCTCCCCCAGGGCTTCGCCTGGGGTACCCCCAGGCGACGGCACCTCTCCCCCGTAGCCCTTCGGGCACGGGAGGTGCCCCCAGCGTTGCCGAAATGCCCGAACAGCTCCGCTATCAGGGCACTCCGGCGCCTTGCGATGCGTCCCCTAGGCCCTGCGGGCCTGGGGAGACCCCATGCACCAGACGCCGCGTCCTATCCGGCCCTGATCCACCGGACACCCCCTGCTCACCCGTCCTCGCGCTCTTTCTCCGCCATCCGGATCACGCACACGGCCACCGCGATCAGCAGCGCCGCGTCCGCGTCCTCCCGTACGACGTCCACGCCGTACGTGTCCCGCAGCGTCAGCCACCGCCGGGAGATGTGGGCCAGGAGTTCGCCCTCGTACTCGACGGCGAACTCCCGGTCCAGGATCCGCCCGCTGACGTCCAGCTCGGTGCCCTCGGCCAGCGTGACCCGGTAGTGGTTGCGCAGCAGAGACAGCCGCTTCCGGCGGATCGTGGCGAGCACGGCCCCGTCCCGCTCGATCGTCATGGCGCCGCGCAGGCTGAGCAGCTTCTGCCGCAGCGTGACCAGCACGTACCCGCTCGGGTCCTTGAGCTCCAGGGTGTCCCGCAGCCGCAGCGCCTTCCCGTCGACGAGGAAGGCGTGGCGGCCGTGCTCGTCGTCGATCCAGTAGTCGTCGCCGATCGCGAAGATCTTGTCCCGCACCAGATATTTCATGGCGGAATGAGTACCCCCGCGCATGAGGTTGGATGGGGGCATGGCGACACGTGCACGCGTTCGGGCCCCGGAGCTGATCGGCAAGGGCGGCTGGCTGAACACCGGTGACAGGCAGTACACCCTCGCGGACCTGCGGGGACGCATTGTGATCCTCGATTTCTGGACATTTTGCTGCATCAACTGCCTGCACGTCCTCGACGAGCTCCGCGAGCTCGAGGAGAAGCACCGCGACACCGTCGTGATCATCGGTGTGCACTCGCCCAAGTTCGTCCACGAGGCCGAGCACCAGGCCGTCGTCGACGCCGTCGAGCGGTACCAGGTCCACCACCCCGTCCTCGACGACCCCGAGCTCGCCACCTGGAAGCAGTACGCCGTGCGGGCCTGGCCCACGCTCGTCGTCATCGACCCGGAGGGCTACGTCGTCGCGCAGCACGCGGGCGAGGGGCATGCGCACGCCATCGAGAAGCTCGTCGAGGAGCTGGAGGCCGAGCACGCGGCCAAGGGGACGCTGCGGCGCGGTGACGGGCCCTATGTGGCGCCCGAGCCCGTGGCCACCGATCTGCGCTTCCCCGGCAAGGCGGTGCTGCTGCCGTCGGGCAACTTCCTCGTCTCCGACTCGACCCGGCACCAGCTCGTCGAGCTGGAGCCGGACGGCGAGAGTGTCGTGCGGCGGATCGGCGACGGCGTGTTCAACGAGCCGCAGGGCCTCGCCCTGCTTCCGGACGGCCGCGTCGCCGTCGCGGACACCGTGAACCACGCCATCCGCGCGTACGACCCCGCGACCGGAGCGATCGAGCTGCTCGCCGGGACCGGGAAGCAGTGGTGGCAGGGGTCGCCCACGTCGGGGCCCGCGCTGGAGGTCTCGCTGTCGTCGCCCTGGGACGTGGCCTGGTGGGACGGCAGGCTGTGGATCGCGATGGCCGGTGTGCACCAGCTGTGGACGTACGACCCCGAGGCCGGCACCGTGCAGGTCGCCGCGGGCACGACCAACGAGGGGCTGGTGGACGGCCCAGCGGCCGAGGCGTGGTTCGCGCAGCCGTCCGGCCTCGCCGCGACCGAGGACCGGCTGTGGATCGCCGACTCGGAGACCTCCGCGGTCCGCTTCGTCGACCGGGACATGCAGGTCCGTACGGCCGTCGGCACCGGGCTGTTCGACTTCGGGCACCGCGACGGGGACGCCGGTCAGGCGTTGCTCCAGCACCCGCTGGGCGTCACGGCGCTCCCCGACGGCTCGGTCGCGATCAGTGACACGTACAACCACGCGCTGCGCCGCTTCGACCCGGGGACGAACCAGGTCACCACGCTGGCCACCGATCTGCGCGAGCCGAGCGGCGCCGTGCTCGTCGGCGACGACATCGTGGTCGTGGAGTCGGCCCGGCACCGGCTGACCCGGCTGCGGCTGCCGGAGGAGGCCGTGCGGGTGGAGGCCGTCGCGCACCGCACCCAGCGCGCCGCGACCGACGTGGCTCCGGGTGTGCTCCGGCTGGACGTCGTCTTCCAGGCGCCGGCCGGCCAGAAGCTCGACACCCGCTACGGGCCCTCCACCCGGCTGCTGGTCTCCTCCACCCCGCCCGAGCTGCTGCGCTCGGGGGAGGGCGCGGGGACCGACCTGAGCCGGGAGCTGGAGATCGACCCGGCGGTCGGCGAGGGCGTGCTGCACGTGTCGGCGATGGCGGCGTCGTGCGACGACGACCCGGCGAACGAGTACCCCGCCTGCCATGTGCACCAGCAGGACTGGGGCGTCCCGGTGCGCGTGACGGCGGACGGCGCGTCCCGGCTGCCGCTCGTGCTGGCGGGGATGGACGACCCGGCGCAGTAGGCCGGCGCAGTAGATCGGAGCGGTCCCGGGGCGGCCAGCGGGCTTTGGCCGCCTCGGCGAGGCCCTTCACCAGGTCGTGTCACGGAGCCGGGCCGCCGGCCAGGAGGTGCTTCGCCTGCCGGCCGACCGGGCGGTGACGCGTGCGGCTCACCCCTCCAGGAACGCCACCAGCGCGTTCGTCAGCAGGTACGGGTCGTCCGCGCCGCACAGTTCGCGGGCGCTGTGCATCGACAGGATCGCGACGCCGATGTCGACGGTGGCGATGCCGTGCCGGGCCGCGGTGATGGGGCCGATCGTGGTGCCGCAGGGCATCGCGTTGTTGGACACGAACGTCTGCCACGGCACACCGGCCTTCTCGCAGGCCGCGGCGAACACGGCCCGGCCGCTGCCGTCGGTGGCGTAGCGCTGGTTGACGTTGACCTTGAGGATGGGGCCGCCGTTGGCGCGGGGGTGGTGCGTGGGGTCGTGGCGCTCGCCGTAGTTGGGGTGGACGGCGTGGCCCGTGTCGGAGGACAGGCAGATGGTTCCGGCGAAGGCGCGGGCCCGGTCCTCCAGGCTGCCGCCGCGCGAGAACACCGAGCGCTCCAGCACCGAGCCGAGCAGCGGCCCCTCGGCACCGGTGTCGGACTGCGAGCCGTTCTCCTCGTGGTCGAAGGCGGCGAGGACGGGGATGTACGGCAGCTCGCGGGACGCGGAGACCGCAGTGAGTGCGGCCGTGCCGGCGTGCACGGAGAGGAGGTTGTCCATGCGGGGGCCGGCCAGGAGTTCGCGGTCGCGGCCGAGGTAGGCGGGCGGTTCGATGGCGTGGACCATCAGGTCCCAGCCGGTGACCTCGCCCTCGCCGACGCCGGTCTCCTGCTCCAGGAAGCGGATCAGGTCGCCTTCCTCGACGTCGCCGAGGCCCCAGATCGGCTGCATGTGGCGCTGGCGGTCCAGCTTGAGGCCCTCGGTGTTGACGGAGCGGTCGAGGTGGACGGCGAGCTGGGGGACGCGGAGCAGCGGCCGGTCGATGTTGACGAGCCGGTGGGACCCGTCGCGCAGGGTCAGCCGGCCGGCCAGGCCCAGGTCGCGGTCGAGCCAGGTGTTGAGGAGCGTTCCGCCGTAGACCTCGACGGCGATCTGCCGCCAGCCGTAGGAGCCGGTGTCCGGCAGCGGCTTGACCCGCAGGTTGGGGGAGTCGGTGTGGGCGCCGACGATGCGGAAGGGGGTGTGGGCCGCGGCGCCTTCCGGTACGTACCAGGCGATCAGCGCGCCGCCGCGCAGCACGTACCTGCCGCCGGCGGTGCCGTCCCAGGCGTCGGTTTCCAGCAGGCGGCGGAAGCCGGCCTTCTCCAGCCGCTCGGCGGCCTCGGCCACGGCGTGGTACGGCGAGGGTGCTGCCGTCAGGAAGGACATGAGGTCGTCGGTGTGACCGCGGTCGAAGCGGGGGGGTTCGCTGCTCATGGAGTTCACCTTAACGAGGGGTGCGGCTGAGCCGATTGCCGCTCGTGTGTGCGTCTTCCGGGTGTCGGACGGGTGTGCGCCCGGCGCCTGCGCTACAGGCGGTCGAACTCGGTCAGATCGATGTCGATGTCGTACGGGAGGGGCAGCTTGACCCGGTCGTGGTGGACGCCGGTCGACACGTACACCTTGGTGACGGGGTCGTAGTCGTAGGTGCAGACCATGGGCCGGTCGTGGTCGCCGGCCATCTCGACCCGCCAGAAGTGCGGGATTCCGGCGGCGGCGTACTTGTGCGGCTTGGTGTCGCGGTCGCGGTCCTCGGAGTCGGGGGAGACGACCTCGACGGCGAGGACGACGTCCGCGGCCTCATAGCGGGTTTGACGGCGACCGGTCTCGCCCTCGGCCCTGATGACGACCAGATCCGGTTCGGGCGCATTGCGCGGGCCGAGCACGACGGCCATCTCCCGGCGCACCCTCAGATGCTCGGGAATGCTGTGACGCAGGCCCTTTTCCAGCAGGAACATCAGCAGCGAGTGAAAAGCACGCTGCGGACTCACGAAGACCAGGCTCCCGTCGATCAACTCGGTGTGCGGCGGGAGGTCCAGTGCGAAGTAGTCGTCCACGGTGTAGCCGTCCACGGGGGGCATCGGCCACTTGGAACCGTCAGGCTGCCGGTGTTCGGTCCAGCCGTCGGTGCTGTCCGGCTCCCGCTGCTGCGCATCGGGCCTTGCGTCGGCGGTCATGGTTCCTCCCATGGACGGGATTCTCGGCCTGCACGACAGGCTACCCAGCCCGAACGCCTGTGCCGCCACCCGTACGAGTCGGGTGGCGGCACAGGGTTGACCGAGAGGCGGAGCTAGAAAGCGGCCTCGTCGAGGTCCATCAGCGAGCCGTCGACGGTCTCGGCGAGCGCGCGCTCGACGGAGACGCCCGGCAGGACGTTGGCGGCGAAGAACTTCGCGGCCGCGATCTTGCCCTGGTAGAACGGCACGTCCTTGGCGGACGCGGTCGGCAGCTTCTCCGCGGCCACGGCGGCGCCGCGCAGCAGCAGGTAGGCGACGACGACGTCACCGGAGGCCATCAGCAGGCGGGTGGTGTTGAGGCCGACCTTGTAGATGTTCTTGACGTCCTCGCCGGTGGCGATCAGGTCGTTCGTCATGGTGCCGACGATCGCCTCCAGGTCGACGGCGGCCTTGGCGAGCGCGTCGCGGGCCGGGGCGAGCTCGTCGCCGCCGGTGCCGACCGCGAGGAACTTCTTGATCTCCTCGGACAGCGCGTTGAGCGCCTGGCCCTGGTCGCGGACGATCTTCCGGAAGAAGTAGTCCTGGCCCTGGATGGCCGTGGTGCCCTCGTAGAGGGTGTCGATCTTGGCGTCCCGGATGTACTGCTCGACCGGGTACTCCTGGAGGTAGCCGGAGCCGCCGAAGGTCTGGAGCGACTGGGCCAGCTGCTCGTAGGACTTCTCGGAGCCGTAGCCCTTGACGATGGGCAGCAGCAGGTCGTTCAGCGCGACGAGGTTCTTGGCGTCCTCGCCGGCGGCCTCCTTGGCAGCGATCTCGTCCTGGAGGGAGGCGGTGTAGAGGACGAGGGCGCGCATGCCCTCCGCGTACGCCTTCTGCGTCATCAGGGAGCGGCGCACGTCGGGGTGGTGCGTGATGGTGACCTTGGGCGCGGTCTTGTCCGCGAAGTTCTTCAGGTCGGGGCCCTGGACGCGCTCCTTGGCGTACTCCAGTGCGTTGAGGTAGCCGGTGGAGAGGGTGGCGATGGCCTTCGTGCCGACCATCATCCGGGCGAACTCGATGATCATGAACATCTGGCGGATGCCGTCGTGCTTGTCGCCGATCAGCCAGCCCTTGGCGGGGTGCTGGTCGCCGAAGGTCATCTCGCAGGTGTTGGACGCCTTGAGGCCCATCTTGTGCTCGACGTTCGTCGCGTAGACGCCGTTGCGCTCGCCCAGCTCGCCGGTCTCCCAGTCGAAGTGGTACTTGGGGACGAGGAAGAGGGACAGGCCCTTGGTGCCCGGACCGGCACCCTCGGGGCGGGCGAGGACGTAGTGGAGGATGTTCTCCTCCATGTCGTGCTCACCGGAGGTGATGAAGCGCTTCACGCCCTCGATGTGCCAGGAGCCGTCCTCCTGCTGGATCGCCTTGGTGCGGCCGGCGCCCACGTCCGAGCCGGCGTCGGGCTCGGTGAGGACCATGGTGGAGCCCCAGCGCTTCTCGACCGCGATCTGGGCGATCTTCTTCTGCGCCTCGTTGCCCTCGTCGAAGAGGACGCCGGCGAAGGCGGGGCCGGAGGAGTACATCCAGATGGCCGGGTTGGAGCCGAGCAGCAGCTCCGCGTAGGCCCAGACCAGGGAGCGGGGCGAGGTGGTGCCGCCGATCTCCTCGGGCAGGCCGAGGCGCCAGTACTCGGAGTCCATGAAGGCCTTGTAGCTCTTCTTGAAGCCGGCCGGGACGGGCGCGGTGTTGGTGGCCGGGTCGAACACCGGCGGGTTGCGGTCGGCGTCCGCGAAGGACTCGGCCAGCTCGTTCTCCGCGAGGCGGGCGATCTCCTCGAGGATCGACCTGGCGGTGTCGACGTCCATCTCCGCGAACGGGCCGGTGCCGTACAGCTTGTCGCGCCCGAGGACCTCGAAGAGGTTGAACTCGATGTCGCGGAGATTCGACTTGTAGTGCCCCATGGCGACGGCTCCGTTAATGATCGGAAGATGGACTTGTCGTCCACGTACCAGTAAGTAGCTTCGATAATGCTACCCGTCGGTAATAAGATGCAACCCCTATGGGGGCAACTGTGACTCGTTACTCTTGCGCCCATGTACGGCTACGACCAGACCCCGGGCGCACAGCAGCAGCAGTACGTGCCGCAGCAGCCCTCCTACGGAGAGCAGCCGCTGTACCCCGAGCCGTCCCCGCCGTCGCTGGCCGACGCGGTGCGGGCCTTCACGACGGGGTCGATGTCGGCGGAGGACTTCCAGCAGATCTTCGCGACGTCCAAGGTCTACTGCCCGCGCGGTGACAACCCGGGCTTCCTGGCGCTGCACAACACCCAGCAGCCGGTCATCCCCATGTTCACCTCTCTCAAGGAGCTGCGCCGGTACGCGGGCAAGGACTCCAAGTACTTCGTCATCACCGGCGCCGAGGTGATCGACCTGCTGCCGACGGGGTACGGCTTCGTGCTCGACATGGAGGGCGACCACCGGATGGTCTTCGACGCGAAGGCCGTGGAGCAGATGGTCGACTTCGCGATGCGGCGGATGTACGGCTAGCGGCCGGCAGGCAGGCAGGGATCCGGGACGCCCGGGAGGAATTCCTCCCGGGCGGTCGTCGTTTCCGATGGCAAGAAGTTCAGGATTCAACTAAGCTGGTCGCACAAGGAGGTCCCGCCATGCCTGCAGTGACTGTCGAGAACCCGCTCACCCTGCCGCGCGTCGCCGCGCCCGCCGATGCCGTCTCCCGGCCGGTGCTCGCCGTGACCACGGCGCCCAGCGGCTTCGAAGGGGAGGGTTTCCCGGTGCGGCGCGCGTTCGCCGGGATCAACTACCGCTACCTCGACCCGTTCATCATGATGGATCAGATGGGCGAGGTGGACTACGCCCCCGGAGAGCCCAAGGGCACCCCGTGGCACCCCCACCGCGGCTTCGAGACCGTCACCTACCTGATCGACGGGACCTTCGTCCACCAGGACAGCAACGGCGGCGGCGGCACCATCCAGAACGGCGACACCCAGTGGATGACCGCGGGCTCCGGCCTGCTGCACATCGAGGCCCCGCCGGAGCAGCTCGTCATGTCCGGCGGCCTCTTCCACGGCCTCCAGCTGTGGGTGAACCTGCCCGCCAAGGACAAGATGATGGACCCCCGCTACCAGGACATCCGCGGCGGCCAGGTCCGGCTGCTGACCTCGGCCGACGGCGGTGCTCTGCTGCGCGTCATCGCCGGTGACATGGATGGTCACGAGGGCCCCGGCATCACCCACACACCCATCACGATGATCCACGCGACGCTGCGGCCGGGCGCGCAGATCCGACTGCCGTGGCGCGAGGACTTCAACGGCCTGGCGTACGTCCTCGCCGGACGCGGCGCCGTCGGCGAGGAGCGGCGGCCCGTCGAGATGGGCCAGACCGCGGTGTTCGGGGCGGGCGGTGCGCTGACCGTCTGGGCGGACGACGCCCAGAACGGCTCGCACACCGGCGACCTGGAGATCGTGCTCCTCGGCGGCGCGCCGATCCGCGAGCCGATGGCGCACTACGGGCCGTTCGTGATGAACACGCGCGAGGAGCTCCAGCAGGCATTCGAGGACTTCCAGAAGGGCCGGCTCGGCACGATTCCCGCCGTCCACGGCATGCAGGAGTCCGGGCCGACCGTCGCCTGACGAGGCCCGCCCGCCAGGGGGCTGACGCCGCGTCACCCCCCTGGCCCGTCCCGGCAGGACGGGCGAGCGCCGCCGTGATCGGCTGGGTACCGTGCAGACCCCTCCTGTCCGGCCCGTCCTGCCCGATCCCGTGCGCCGCCTCGCGGCCTGGTGCATGGTCGTGCTGCTGCTGACCGGGGTCGGCGCGGTCTTCGTCTGGCTGATCGTCACGTTCAAGACGGCCGTCACGCCGGTCCTGCTGGCGCTGCTCGGCACCGCACTGCTCGGACCGCTGTACCGGCGGCTGCTGCGCATGAAGGTGCAGCGGTCGCTGGCCGCCGGACTGACGTGCGCCGCGGTGCTCGCCGTCGTCGGCGGCGCGGTCTACATCGTCGCCAACGCGCTCCTGGAGACCGGTGACCAGATCATCGCCTCCCTCCGGCAGGCCGCCCAGGACCTCGCGGACCACTTCGGCGCGGCCGGGACCTCGCTCGACGACCTCGCCGGCAACGCCAAGGAACTGCTGAGCAAGTTCGGCGGAACGGCAGCCTCCGGAGTGATCTCGGGACTGAGCGTGGTCGGCGAGATGATCGCCATCGCCGTGCTGGCGCTGCTGCTGGTCTTCTTCTTCCTGCGCGACTCCGACCGCGCGGTCCTCACCCTGCGCTCCCTCGTGCCCCGCTCCACCGGCGACACCGCGGAGGCGATGGCCCGCCGCGCCTTCGAGGCGGTCGAGGGCTTCATGCGCGGGACCACCTTCATCGCACTGATCGACGCCCTGTGCATCACCGTCGGGCTGCTGATCCTGCGCGTGCCCGGCGCGGTGGGGCTCGGGGCGCTGGTGTTCGTCGGCGCCTACATCCCGTACCTGGGCGCCTTCATCTCCGGCGCGGTCGCCGTGCTCGTCGCCCTCGCCGACCGCGGATTCGTGATCGCTCTCTGGGCCGTGGGCGTCGTGCTCGCCGTGCAGGTGCTCGAAGGCCATGTACTCCAGCCCCTGATCCAGAGCCGTACGGTCCAGATGCATCCGGCCGTGGTGATGCTGGCGATCACGGCGGGGGCCGGCCTCGCCGGCATCCTCGGCATGCTGCTCGCCGTGCCGGTCACCGCCGCCGCGTTCGGCGTCATCGGTGAGCTGCGGGCCCGTTACGCCACCGAGGGAGGGCCGTCCGGGGAGCCCGGCCCCTCCGGCTCGTAGAGCTCGAACCAGATCGACTTGCCCTCGCCCCTCGGGTCCACGCCCCAGGCGTCCGCCAGCACCTCCATCAGCACCAGGCCGCGCCCCGACGATGCCATCTCGCCGGGACGGCGCTTGTGGGGCAGCTCGTCGCTCGGGTCGGTGACCTCCACGCGCAGCCTGCGGCCCTTGTCCCCGTGGGCGATCTCGGCCGCCAGCAGGGCGTTGCCGTCCGTGTGGACGAGCACGTTGGTGATCATCTCGGAGACCATCAGCGCCGCCGAGTCGACCTGCTCCTCGTCCGACCAGTCGTGCAGCAGTTCGCGCACCTGCTGCCGCGCCGCCGCGATCCGCTCCGGCTGGGCCTGGGCGACGCTCATCGCGGTGCGCCGGGTGGGCCGCCGGACGGGCCCGGCCTCCCGGGTGAGCAGCAGGACCGCGATGTCGTCCTCGCGCCGGTCGGCGAGCGGCCCGGTCGTGTAGTGCGAGGTCGGCCCGTGGACGGCCTGGACGAGCGTGTCCGCCAGATCCTCCAGGGGCCGGCCCGCGTTCTCCTCCAGCACGCCCCGCAGCCGCGCCCAGCCGGTTTCCAGATCGTGCCCGCCGGTCTCAAGGAGCCCGTCCGTGCAGATCATCAGCGTCTCGCCGGCCTCCAGCACGAACCGGGTCGTCGGATAGTCGGTGTCCGGGTCGATGCCGAGCGGCAGCCCGCCCTCGGTGGCCCGGAGCAGCACGGTGCCGTCGGAGGTGACCACGGCGGGATCGGGATGGCCCGCGCGGGCGATCTCCACCATGCCGGTGGACGGCTCGACCTCCAGGTAGAGGCAGGTGGCGAACCGGGGGCCCGCGTGGTCGCCGGTCTCGTGGACGTCCGTGACGCCGTGCAGGAAGCGGGAGGCGCGGGAGAGGACCGCGTCGGGCCGGTGGCCCTCGGAGGCGTACGCGCGCAGGGCGATCCGGAGCTGGCCCATGAGCCCGGCGGCTCGCACGTCGTGGCCCTGCACGTCGCCGATGACCATCGCCACCCGTCCGGACGGCAGCGGGATCATGTCGTACCAGTCACCGCCGACCTGGAGACCGCCGCCGGTGGGGACGTACCGGGCGGCCACGGTCATGCCGGGGATGTCGGGGCCGAGTGTCGGCATCATCGAGCGCTGGAGGCCCAGCGAGAGTTCCCGTTCGGACTCGGCGACCCCGGCGCGGGCGAGCGCCTGGGCGAGCATGCGGGCCACCGTGGTCAGCACCGAGCGCTCGTCGGGCGTGAAGGCGACGGGATGGCGGAAGGCGGCCATCCAGGCGCCCATGGTGCGTCCGGCGACGATCAGCGGCAGGAAGGCCCAGGACTGGCGGCCGAAGCGCCGGGCGAGCGGCCAGGTGACGGGATAGCGGCGGCGGTAGTCGTCCGGTGTGGGCAGGTAGATCGCCCGGCCGGTACGGACGACCTCGGAGGCCGGGTAGTCGGTGTCCAGCGGCAGGTCGGCGAAGGGCTCGTCGTCTCCCGCACTGTGCCCGTGGTGCCCGATGATGGTCAGCCGGTCGCCGCCGACACCGAAGACGGCCAGCCCGTCGGGCGAGAAGCCGGGCATCGACAGGGACGCGGCGACGCGCAGGACCTCCGCGGTGGAACGTGCCTCCGCCAGCGCGCGGCCGGCGTCCAGCAGGAACGCCTCGCGGGAACGCCGCCAGTCGCCGGTGATCGACGTCTGGGCGGCGGTGGCGCTCGGCTTGGGCTCGGTGACCTCCTGGATCGTGCCGATCAGCCGGTAGTGCCCGCCGTCGAGGACGGGCTTGCTGCGGCTGCGGACGGTGCGCAGGACCCGGCCCGCGCCGTCGACGATGCGCAGCCGCGCCTCGGCGAGGGTGTCCTCGGCGATCGCCAGGGCGACGATGCCGTTGACCTCGTTCCAGTCGACCGGGTGGAAGCGGGACCGTACGGCGGACTCCGAGTAGTCGCCGGGCTCCGGGGGCAGCTCCAGCAGCCGGGCGGCCTCCGCGTCGAGCGTGACCGTGCCGGCCGCGTCGTCCCAGCGCCACAGGCCGGTGGCGACGGCTGCCAGAACGTCCTCCGTGCGCATTGCCTCACCATATTCCGGCCCCGCCGGACATGACGCGCCGGAGGGGGTGCCCGAGGGCCGCACACGTCCTCCCGGGCCTGCGACGGGCCGACCGGTGTGACGCTGTCACGTCTATGTCAATGGGCTGCGGGGGAGCCGGGCGGTAACCTTGCAAAGGTTGCCCACCCCCGACTCTCCAAGACTGGATGAACGACGATGCATCGGTACAGGTCCCACACCTGCGGCGAGCTCCGCGCCTCTGACGTCAACGCAGACGTCCGGCTGAGCGGCTGGCTGCACAATCGCCGAGACCTGGGCGGCATCCTCTTCATCGATCTGCGTGACCACTACGGCATCACGCAGCTCGTCGCCCGCCCGGGCACCGAGGCCTACGAGGCCCTGGACAAGGTGAACAAGGAGTCGGTCGTCCGCGTCGACGGCAAGGTCGTCTCCCGCGGCGCCGAGAACGTCAACCCCGACCTGCCCACCGGCGAGATCGAGGTCGAGGTGTCCGCGGTGGAGCTCCTGGGCGCGGCGCAGCAGCTGCCGTTCCAGATCAACACCGACGACGGTGTGGGCGAGGAGCGACGCCTCGAGTACCGCTTCCTCGACCTGCGCCGCGAGCGCATGCACCGCAACATCATGCTGCGCACGGCCGTGATCTCCGCGATCCGGCACAAGATGACGGCCCTCGGCTTCAACGAGATGGCCACCCCGATCCTGACCGCCACCTCCCCCGAGGGCGCGCGTGACTTCGTGGTGCCGTCCCGGCTGAACCCCGGCAAGTTCTACGCCCTGCCGCAGGCGCCGCAGCAGTTCAAGCAGCTGTTCATGATCTCCGGCTTCGACCGCTACTTCCAGATCGCGCCCTGCTTCCGCGACGAGGACGCCCGCGCCGACCGTTCGCCGGGCGAGTTCTACCAGCTCGACGTCGAGATGAGCTTCGTCGAGCAGGAGGACGTCTTCCAGCCGATCGAGAAGCTGATGACCGAGCTCTTCGAGGAGTTCGGCGGCGGGCGGCACGTCACCTCGCCGTTCCCCCGCATCCCGTTCCGCGAGTCGATGCTGAAGTACGGCACCGACAAGCCGGACCTGCGGGCGCAGCTGGAGCTCGTCGACATCAGCGACGTCTTCGAGGGCTCGGAGTTCAAGGCGTTCGCCGGCAAGCACGTCCGCGCGCTGCCCGTGCCGGACACGGCCGCCCAGCCGCGGAAGTTCTTCGACGGCCTCGGCGAGTTCGCCGTCGAGCACGGCGCGAAGGGCCTCGCCTGGGTCCGGGTCGGCGACAACGGGGCCCTGACCGGCCCGATCGCCAAGTTCCTCACCGAGGAGAACGTCAAGGTCCTCACCGAGCGTCTCTCCCTCGCCCCCGGCCACGCGGTCTTCTTCGGCGCGGGCGAGTTCGACGAGGTCTCCAAGATCATGGGCGCGGTCCGCGTCGAGGCCGCCAAGCGCGCCGGCCACTTCGAGGAGAACGTCTTCCGGTTCTGCTGGATCGTCGACTTCCCGATGTACGAGCGGGACGAGGACACCGGCAAGATCGACTTCTCGCACAACCCCTTCTCGATGCCGCAGGGCGGCCTGGAGGCCCTGGAGACCCAGGACCCGCTGGACATCCTGGGCTGGCAGTACGACATCGTCTGCAACGGCGTCGAGCTGTCCTCCGGCGCCATCCGGAACCACGAGCCCGAGATCATGTTCAAGGCGTTCGAGATCGCGGGCTACTCCCGTCAGACCGTCGAGCGCGAGTTCGCGGGCATGCTGCGCGCGTTCCAGTTCGGCGCCCCGCCGCACGGTGGCATCGCCCCGGGCGTCGACCGCATCGTCATGCTGCTCGCCGACGAGCCGAACATCCGCGAGACCATCGCGTTCCCGCTCAACGGCAACGCGCAGGACCTGATGATGGGCGCCCCGACGGAGCTGGAGGAGGCCCGGCTGCGCGAGCTGAACATCGCGCTGCGCAAGCCGGTCGCCAAGTCCGGTGAGGACAAGGCCAAGTAGCACCGCCCGTTTCTCGGAGCGCCCCCGGCCGGATGGCCGGGGGCGCTCCGCGTTCCCGGCGCGGGCACGCGAGAGGGGGCCGGCCCCTGTGGGTCCGGCCCCCTCGTCGGGTGTACCGCGTCCTTACGCCTCCGGCTTCTCCTCCAGGCGCGGGAACAGCACCGCGCCCTTCGTCACCGTCACGCCGGCGGGGAGCCTGCCCCACTCGCCCGCGTCCTGGACCCGCTGGTCGGCCAGCGTGCCGAGGACCGGCTCGGCGCCGAGCGACTCCCACAGCTTCTGGGACGTCTCCGGCATCACCGCGTTCAGCAGGACCGCGACCGCGCGCAGGGACTCGGCGGCGGTGTAGAGGATCGTCGCCAGGCGGGCACGGCCCTCGTCCGAATCGTCCTTGGCGACCTTCCAGGGCTCCTGCTCCGTGATGTAGCCGTTGACCTGCTTCACGAAGTCGAAGATCGCCAGGATGCCGCCCTGGAAGTCCAGCTCCTCGCCGATCTTCCGGTCGGCCTCGGCGACCGCCTTGGCCAGACCGTCCTGGACGGCCTTCTCGGCGTCCCCGGCGGCCGTGGCCGCCGGCAGCTCGCCGCCGAAGTACTTGCCCACCATCGCCGCGACGCGCGAGGCCAGGTTGCCGTAGTCGTTCGCCAGCTCGGAGGTGTAGCGGGCGGTGAAGTCCTCCCACGAGAACGAACCGTCGCTGCCGAAGGCGATCGCGCGCAGGAAGTACCAGCGGTAGGCGTCCACGCCGAAGTGCGAGGTCAGGTCCTGCGGCTTGATGCCGGTCAGGTTCGACTTCGACATCTTCTCGCCGCCGACCATCAGCCAGCCGTTGGCCGCGACCTTCCCCGGGACCGGCAGGCCCTGCGCCATCAGCATCGCGGGCCAGATCACCGCGTGGAAGCGCAGGATGTCCTTGCCGACCAGGTGCACGTTCGCCGGGAACGTCTTCTCGAACTTCGCCGGGTTCTCGTTGTAGCCGACCGCCGTCGCGTAATTGAGCAGCGCGTCGACCCACACGTAGATGACGTGCTTCTCGTCCCACGGGACCGGGACGCCCCAGTCGAAGGTGGAGCGCGAGATCGACAGGTCCTGAAGGCCCTGCTTGACGAAGTTCACGACCTCGTTGCGGGCGGACTCGGGCTGGATGAAGTCCGGGTTCGCCGCGTAGAAGTCGAGCAGCTTCGGGCCGTACTCGGAGAGCTTGAAGAAGTAGTTCTCCTCCTTGAGGATCTCCACCGGCTTCTTGTGGATCGGGCACAGCTTGGTGCCGTCCTCGGCCTCGATGAGGTCGCCGGGGAGCTTGTACTCCTCACAGCCCACGCAGTACGGGCCCTCGTACCCGCCCTTGTAGATCTCGCCCTTGTCGTACAGGTCCTGCACGAACTCCTGCACACGGTCCGTGTGCCGCTTCTCCGTGGTGCGGATGAAGTCGTCGTTCGCGATGTTCAGGTGCTCCCAGAGGGGCTTCCACGCCTCCTCGACGAGCTTGTCGCACCATGCCTGGGGCGTGACGTCGTTCGCCTCGGCCGTGCGCATGATCTTCTGACCGTGCTCGTCCGTGCCGGTGAGGTACCACACCTTCTCGCCGCGCTGACGGTGCCAGCGGGTGAGCACGTCGCCTGCGACGGTCGTGTAGGCGTGGCCCAGGTGAGGAGCGTCGTTGACGTAGTAGATGGGGGTCGAGACGTAGTACGCCTTCGCCCCCTGCTTCTCGGATCCAGTGGCCGCCATGGTCGAAATCCTATCGGCCCGGCGGAGATCAACTCACACGCATAAGGGCGGGCCGCCCGATGATGCCCGATGACGCCCGACGGCCGGGCCGCGCGGTGTGTGCGCGGCCCGGCCGTCGGGCGTCATCGTGGTCCCTCAGGGGCGCCAGGTGGCGAGGAGCCCCTGGAACACCTCGGCGTCCGGCAGGTCGGCGGGCGCCGGGCCCGCGTGGAAGAAGGCGGCGTTGCCGGCCTGGAGCTTGCGGAGGTAGTCGAACGCCTTGGCGTCGTGCTCGCCGAACGCCACGAACTGCCAGAACACCGGCTGCTCGGCGGCGGCCGTGAGGGCGGCGGTGGCGGCGGTCTTCGACTCGGGCGCGCCGTCCGTCTGGAAGATCACGAACGCGGGGGCGTCCGTGGCCGCCTTGGCGTGCAGGGCGAGGACCTCCTCGACGGCGAGGTGGTAGTTCGTACGGCCCATCCGGCCGAGCCCGGCGTGCAGCTCGTCGACACGGCCCTCGTGGGCGTCGAGGGTGAGCTCGCCGGTGCCGTCGATCTCGGTCGAGAAGAAGACGACGTCGACGGTGGCGCGCTCGTCGAGGTGCGCGGCGAGGGCGAGCGCCTGCTCGCCGAGGCGCTGGGCGCTGCCGTCCTTGTAGAAGGGCCGCATGGATCCGGACCGGTCGAGCACGAGGTACACCCGCGCGCGGGCGCCGGTGAGCCCGGCCTTCTTGAGAGCGGCGCCGGCGGTCTTGTACGCGTCGACGACCCGCGGCGCCCGCGCCTTGACCCGCGCGAGCGGGGTCGCCGGCCCGGCGACGATGTCCGCGTCGGGGGCGGTGTCCTCGACGGGGGCGGCCTCCGGGGTCACCTCTTCCGCGGCTGTGGCGTTGTCGGTGGGGGCGTTGTCCTGCGGCTCGACCGGCTCGACCGGCTCGACCGGCTCGACCGGGTCGGCCTCCGGCTCGGGAGTCGTCTCGGTCGCGGCGGTGACGGTCTCGGGGGCGGTGTCCTCGGCCGCGAGGGGTTCGACCTCGGGGGTCTCCGCAGGCGCGGCCGCCTCCGGTTCGGGAGTCGTCTCGGTCGCGGCGGTGACGGTCTCCGGCTCCGGGGTGGCCTCGGTCGCGGCGGTGACGGTCTCGGGGGTGGTGTCCTCGGCCGCGAGGGGTTCGACCTCGGGGGTCTCCGCAGGCGCGGCCGCCTCCGGTTCGGGAGTCGTCTCGGTCGCGGCGGTGACGGTCTC
>NZ_JBIBVE010000005.1:0-27058 GCF_043080095.1 Streptomyces sp. NPDC015127 | reverse complement strand
GTCGGGGGCGGTGTCCTCGGCCGCGAGGGGTTCGACCTCAGGGGTCTCCGCAGACGCAGCGGCCGCAGGCGCGGCCGCCTCCGGCTCGGTCCCGAGGGACTCGGTAGCGGCGGGCTCCGCAGGCGCGGCGGGCTCCCGGACCGAGGACGGGGTCGGCTTCGGTTGGGTGGGGAAGCGCGGCGTCGGGTTGTCGAACGCCGCCGACACCAGTTCCGCCGCGCGGTCCACCGGCGACTGCGCCGGCACCGTCGCCTTGGCCGGTTCCGTGCGCTCCGTCTGGGCCGGAACGGAGGTCGCCGCCGACTCCTCGCGTCCCGCGCCGTCAGCGCGATCGCGGCCGAACACCTTGCGCAGCAAGCTCCGAATACCCATGGGCGGGGCCTTTCGCATGAGTTGAGTGCGGTGACTGTCCGCTCCTGCAGACGTTCCCCCCGGGCAACGCAGGCCAGGGCGGACACGTAAGGTTAGCGGCCGCCCGCCGCGGCCTCGGGGAGGGCACCCGCATGCCCCGCCCACACACCCCAACCGCACCTCGTGCGTGCCGCATTCATCCCCCGTTCACCTCATGTCCGCCGCCGGGCAGAGGAGCGCGCCTAACGTCACGGCCGGAATCATTCCGACACCATGTCGGCGCAGTTCGCGCCGAAGGAGGACGACGTGCGCAAACTGCTGCCGCTGTTGAACACCGCCCGCCACGCGGGCGGACGTTCCGCGCTGACCTGCCGCTACCGCTGCGGCGACGCCTGCTTCCACGAGGTCCCCAACACCAGCGACAACGCCTACGTCGGTGACGTCATAGCGAGCGCCCTGTCGCGCCGTTCGATGATGCGTGCCGCCGCTGTCGTCACCGTCGCCGCCGCGGCCGGCGGTGCCGCCGTCGTACAGGACGCCGCCCCCGCCGCCGCTGCCGGAACCGGCCACCCGCACACGCCGGGCGGTGCCGACGGTGCCCGCGGTCTGCGCTTCGCCCCCGTCGCCCCCAACACGGACGACAAGGTCACCGTCCCCGCGGGCTACGAGCAGAGCGTCGTCATCCGCTGGGGCGAGCCGATCCTGCGCGGCGCGCCCGCCTTCGACCCGGACCGGCAGACCGCCAAGGCCCAGGCCGGGCAGTTCGGCTACAACAACGACTTCCTCTCGCTGCTCCCGCTGCGGGGCGAGCGCGGCCGCCAGGTCCTCGTCGCGAACCACGAGTACACGGACGAAGTCCTGATGTTCAAGGGCTACGACCCCGAGAACCCGACCCGCGACCAGGTCGAGATCGCCTGGGCCGCGCACGGTCTGTCGGTCGTCGTGGTCCAGGAGGAGCACCGCTCCGGCAGGCTGACGCCCGTCACGCGCCACCCGCTCAACCGTCGCCTCACCGCGACCAGCGAGTTCGAGCTCACCGGCCCGGCCGCGGGCTCGGCCCTGCTGCGTACGTCCGCCGACCCGTCCGGCACGAAGGTGCTCGGCACGCTCAACAACTGCGCCGGCGGCACCACCCCGTGGGGCACCACGCTGCACGGCGAGGAGAACTTCAACCAGTACTTCGCCAACGGATCGAGCGCGACGGACAAGCGGTACGGCCTCGGCACCGGCGCCACCGAGCGCAAGTGGGAGCGTTTCGACAAGCGCTTCGACGCCAAGCAGGAGCCGAACGAGTCCCACCGCCACGGCTGGGTCGTCGAACTGGACCCGTACGACCCCGAGTCGACGCCCCGCAAGCGCACCGCCCTCGGCCGCTTCAAGCACGAGGCGGCGCAGCCGCGGCTGACCGACGACGGCCGTCCGGTCGTCTACATGGGTGACGACGAGCGCTTCGACTACTTCTACAAGTTCGTCTCCAGCAAGCGGATGATGAAGGGCGGCTCCCGGCGCGCCCGCGAGCACAACCTCACGCTCCTCGACGAGGGCACCCTCTACGTCGCCAAGCTGACCGGCGACAGCCCGGCCGCGGAGATCGACGGCACGGGCAAGCTCCCGAACGACGGCGAATTCGACGGCAGCGGCGTGTGGATCCCGCTCGCCACGGGCGACGTCTCGCACGTCCCGGGCATGACCGCCGACGAGGTGTACGTCTTCACCCGCATCGCCGGTGACAAGGTCGGCGCCACCAAGATGGACCGCCCCGAGGACGTCGAGCCGAGCCCCCGCACGGGCCGCGTCTACGTCGCGCTCACCAACAACAAGGACCGCGGCGCTGCCGGCAAGGCGGGCGCGGACGAGGCGAACCCGCGCAACAACAACAAGCACGGCCAGGTCCTGGAGCTCGCCGAGTACGGGAACGACCCGGCGAGCGACCGCTTCGCCTGGCGCCTCTTCCTTGTCGCGGGCGACCCGAACGACCCGGCCACCTACTTCGCCGGTTTCCCCAAGGAGAAGGTCAGCCCCATCTCCTGCCCGGACAACGTCGCCTTCGACCCGCACGGCAACCTGTGGCTGTCCACGGACGGCAACCAGCTCGGCTCGCACGACGGCCTGTTCGGCGTCGCGACCCACGGCGCGCGCCGCGGTGAGCTCAAGCAGTTCCTGACCGTGCCGACCGGCGCGGAGACCTGCGGCCCGATCATCCAGGACCGCCGCGTGCTGGTCGCGGTCCAGCACCCGGGCGAGGTCGACGGCGCCTCCGTCGAGAAGCCCGCGAGCTCCTGGCCCGACGGACCCGGCAGGCTCGTGCGCCCGTCGGTCGTCGCGGTCTACCGCAAGGACGGCGGCAGCATCGGCGTCTGACCGGCGAGCCCGTTCACGGGGTGGCGCCGACGTGTGTGCGCCACCTCGTGAACTGCTCGGCCGCGTCTCCCGTGTAGGTCCACGGGAGATGTGCCGCCCGCGTACCCAGCAGCTGGAAGAGGCCGCGGGCCTCCTGTTTCAGACCTGCGTAACAGGCCGCGTGCGTGAGGTAGTTCAGCTCCCCGATCTCCTGCGGGGCGACCGGTCCGTCCGCCCGCCACAGGATCCACCGGTCCCAGGTGCGCCGGATCTCCACGATCGCCAGCTCGTGCTTCCAGTGCTGGTCGAGGCCGCGCACCACGCGCCCCTGGGCCCCGTCGAGGACATGGCGGTACTCCTCCGCCCGCGCGACCTGCACCAGCACCGGCAGCGGCGACCCGGGGGGCGACGCCCCTGCTGCGTCCCGCGCGAAGTCGTACATCCTGCCGTGCGTGCCGTGCCAGCGCGCCGAGTGGTAGCGCAGCAGCTGCACGTGCCCCTCCACGTTGTACGGGTCGCGCCCCCGCATCTCGTCCCACCAGCGCCGCAGTTCACGGCGCGGCACCCCGCCCTCGTACAGCCGCGCCACCGTCAGCAGCGACACCCACGGCATGGGGTCGGCGGGGTGCAGCTCGGCGGCGGCGAGGCAGGCCCGCACCGAGAGGTCCAGCCGGTCGCGGTCGACGCCGCCGCCGCGTCCCGCGGCGATGGCCCGGTGGAAGACCCGGACGACATCGGTCGCCGCGGAGAGGACCGCGGCGTCGGGGCCGGCCGGCTCGGCGGCCCGCCACATGCCGGTGACGGACGAGCCGGCCGCCGCGTGCGCGAGCAGCCTGATCCGGTGGGTGCGCAGCCCCCAGTCGTCGCCGGTGTCGCGCAGCAGGTCCCGTACGCCCTGCCAGCGGCCGATGACGATGTCGTCGAGGGCGTCCGACAGCGCCCGGTCCCCGTATGCGGGATCGAAGTCGGGGGCGAAGCGGCGGCGAGCGGCCATGGGCGGCACTTCCCTCGGCGGTTCAGGGTTCGATCTGGCGATCTTCGGAGGGATCCACGGCGACTGCGGGGATCTACAGGCTCTACGGGGGCCGGCGGCCGGTCCGGCGCGGTGATCGGGGGCGGGTGCGGCCGTGGTCAGTAGTCGGTGGCCAGCGCCTTTTCGGCGTAGTCGGGACGCCGGCCGGGCCTTCGGCCGTCGTAGTCGTCGTGCTCGTCGACCGGGCGGGTGGCGTCGAGGGGGTCGGGCCGGTAGTAGGAACTGCCCCTGCGCCAGTAGTGGACCATCGGCACGAGACCGGCGGCGAGCCCGCCGAGACCGATCGCGACCGACGCCCCGCTCAGCTCGCCCAGCGACTCGAAGAAGATCCACAGCATGAACAGCGCGCCGAACAGTGGCCAGACGCCGCCGATGACGAAGTCGCGCACGGAGCGGAGCAGCGTCCTGCGGTACGCGACGACCGCCGCGATGCCCGCGAGACCGTAGTAGAACGCGATCTGCAGCCCTATCGCCGCGACCGCGGCGGCGAGCACCTCACCGACGGAACCGAGCGCGGCCGATGCGGCGAACATCGTGAGCGCGACGGCGCCGACGCAGGCGACCGCGGCCCACGGGGTGTGCCGGCGGCGGTGCACGCGCCCCAGCACCGCGGGCATCGTGCGGTCCCGGCCCATGGCGAACAGCGAGCGCGTCACCTGGATGAGCGTCGTCTCCAGAGTGGCGACGGTGGACAGCAGCACGGCCAGCACGAGGAGTCTGCCGCCCACACCCGGCCACACCGCCTCACCGAGGGCACCGAGCACCTGGGAACCGGCGGCCCGGATCTCCTCGGCGGTGAGGAACATGTTCACCGCGACGGTGAACGCCTCGAAGAGGAGGAAGACGACGCCGACCCCGATCAGCGCGGCGAGTCCCGCGGTGCGCCGGTTGTCGCGGGTCTCCTCGCTCAGATTGCTGGTGACGTCCCAGCCCCAGAAGTAGAAGGTGGCGATCAGCGCGCCCGAGGCGAATCCGGCGGTGCCGTCGAAGTGCCCGAAGCCGAACCACGACCAGTCGAACGCGACCCGGCTGCCGCCGTGGACGAGCGCGGCGGCGACGAACACCACCAGGACGGCCATCTCCACGCCGGACAGCAGGAGTTGGGCCCGCACGGTCAGCCTCGCGCCGCCGAGCACGACCAGCAGCATCGCGACGAACCAGGCGGCGCCCGCGGCCGTCGCCAGGGCCCTGTTGTCGGCGAGGTCCGGGTCGAGGAGCGCGAGCGTCATCGCACCGGCGGGCAGGGAACCCGCCACCATGAAGAGCGTCGTGGAGACGACCAGCGCCCACCCCGACAGGAAGCCGAGGAAGGGGTGCAGGGTGCGGCCCACCCACGAGTACCCGGCGCCGGCGTTGACGTCGAGACGGCCGAGCCGGCCGAAGGCCAGGACGATGCCGAGCATGGGAATCGCGCAGTACAGCAGGGCCGCCGGTCCCGCGAGACCGACGGTGGCGACGAGGACGGCGGTGGTCGCCGCGATCGAGTAGGCCGGGGCGCTGCCCGCGACCGCCATGACGACCGTGTCGAACGTCCCGAGGACCCCTGGCCGAAGCCCTCTGCCGGAGCTGCTGCGCATGGAAATCTCCGAATGCCCTTGTGCCGCGCGGGAGGTGCGGGCACGTCAGAAGCGAACACCCGCGTTCGGAGGAGACGCCTCCGTCAAGGGGAGATCGTGCGCATCGTAGTCGGATGTGTGCGCTGCGGTGAGGGGGTGGGGTGCCGTCCCGCCCGGGCGAGTGCCCCACGGCTCCCCGGAGCCGTACAGTCGGTGGCATGGCTGATGAGGTAGCGGACGAGGGGACCGTACGGGTCGACGCCTGGGTCTGGTCGGTACGGCTCACCAAGACCCGCTCGCAGGCCGCCGCGGCCTGCCGGGCAGGCCACGTCCGTGTCAACGGGGAGCGGGTCAAGCCCGCGCAGTCCGTGCGCGTCGGCGACCAGGTGCGGGTGTTCCACGCGGGACGGGAGCGGCTCGTCGTCGTCTCCAAGATCGTGCGGAAGCGGGTCGGCCCGCCGGTGGCCGCGACGTGCTACGTCGACAACAGCCCGCCGCCCCCGCCGAAGGAGTTCACCGCCCCCGCGGCGGTACGGGACCGGGGCGCCGGCCGCCCGACCAAGCGGGACCGCCGCGAGCTGGAGCGCCTGCAGGGGCTGGGTCCTCACTTTCGGATCACGCCGGATCAGTGAGGGTCCCCCACGCCGGCAGGGCGTAGGGGGAGGGTCTGGCGCATGGGGCCTCCCCAGGCCCGCCAGGGCCGAGGGGACGCATCGCAAGGTGGAGGATGGGGGCACCTCCCGGCCGAAGTCCCCCAGCTACCGCTGGGAGGTGCCCCCAGGGGAGAGTCCACGCGGATCGTCGGCGACTGACGACAACGCCGGGGGCACCTCCCGTGCCCGAAGGGCTACGGGGGAGAGGTGCCGTGCCAGGGCACGCGAGCCCGGCAGGATCCGAAAGAGAGGGCCGGGGGCCGGGGTCATGACCGGGGCGCGGGCGAGGCGATCGCCCGCGCCGCCCTCACCTCCTGGCGCAGCGGCTCCAGGACACCCTTCTCGTCGCCCGGCAGGTCGGCGCGCACCTCCACCAGCTCCTCGCTGGAGCGCACGCCCTCGGCGAGTTCGCGCAGCTGCTCCTCGATGCCGGTGATCTCCGCGTCGCGCGGCGGCTCCGCCCCGTGGTCCACGCGTACCCGGGCCGCCGTCGTGGCGTCCACGATCCGCTCGACGGCCACCACGAGCGGCCACCAGGCGGCGGCCCGTGCGCCGGTCGGCGGCGGCTCGGTCAGGGCGCGCTGGAACTCGGACCGTACGGACGACAGGTCCCGGTACAGCCGCCGACGACGCCGCACCCGCTCACCCTTGTCGGTCCCGCCCGGCGCGCCGAACGCGCACGCCACGTAATCCGCCGTGTCCTCCACGGCCCGCGCCAGCCGGTCGCCGATCCGGGTGTGCCAGCTCTCCGGCCACAGCAGGTAACCCGCCACCAGCGCGATCGCGCAGCCGACGAGGCTGTCCACGAGCCGGGGCAGCACCAGGTGGAAGCCCTGGTGGTTGAGGACGTCCGACAGCATGAGGATCACCGGGGTGATCGCCGCGGTCTGGAAGGCGTAGCCCTTCGCGGAGAACGCCGGGATCAGCGCGGCGAGGAGCATCATCACCGGCACGTCCGCCCAGCCGCGCGGCACCGCCGCGAGGACCGCGGCGGCGACGAGCAGGCCCGCGGCCGTGCCCAGCGCCCGCAGCACCGCGCGGGAGAACACCGAGCCGAAGTCGGGCTTGAGGACGAACGTGACCGTGAGCGCGACCCAGTACGAGCGGGTCACCGGCACCAGCGAGACGAACGTCTGGGCGATGCCGATGCACAGCGCGAGCCGCAGCCCGTACCGCCAGGACGGCTCGGACATCAGCACGCTGCGCGCCGCCCGCCGGACGCGGACGCCGAGTGCCGCGGGCCGGCCGAGCCGGTCGTCGGCGAGAGCGGGGTCGGCGTCGGGCCGGTGGACGACCGCGGACGCGTGGCGCAGGGCCCGGTCGACGGCCCGGTCCGCCGGGCCCTCCGGAGCGGGCAGCACCCACTCCGGTTCCGGGCCGCGGCCGCGCTCCACCGCGTCCGCCAACTCCCGTACGGCGGCGGCTATCTCGGGCCGACGAGAGGCCCGGCCGTAGCGGTGTGCCGCCGCGGCGGCCTCGACGAGCGGGATGACCACGTTCAGCTGGGCCAGCAGCCGCACCAGCGGGCCGCGCCGTCCGTGGTCGCGGGCGCGCCGCGCCAGGATCAGGTCGTAGGAGGTGTTGAGGGACTGGGTGACGTCCTGGCGCCGTTCGTCGTAGTCGCCCGTGCCCGCCGCGGCGAGCAGTTCGGCGACGCTGCGGTAGGTCGCGGCGACCGCGGCCACTTCCGGTATCCGCCCGCGCAGCGGCCAGCCCAGCAGGGTCAGCACGAGCACGAAGAGGCCGCCGAGGGTGAGCAGCAGCGGCGCCTTCCACCACGGTCCCGGCATCGGCAGGCCGGCGCCGACGACGGCGTTCAGCAGGAGCAGCAGGCCGGACACCGAGGCGACCGCGCCGATCGACGAGATCATGCCGGAGACGAGCGCGACGAGCGTGAGCGCGCCGACCGCGGCCCAGCCGTGCCCGTACACGAGCGTGCCGAGCGTGACGCCGACCGCGCCGAAGAGCTGCGGGACGGCGATGTTCAGCAGCCGCATCCGGTAGGCGTCGGCGGTGTCCCCGATGACGCCGGACAGCGCGCCCATCGACGCCAGCGCCCCGTACGCGGGCTGTCCGGACGCGAGCCCCACGGCCAGCGGTGCCGCAAGGGCGACGGCCGCGCGGGCGACGGCGGCGCGCGGGACGGGCGCGTTCTGCGGACGCAGACCGCGGAGCAGCCATTCCGGTGGGGCGAGCCGCCCCGCGCGCCCGCCCGCCGCTGCCGTCCCGCCCTGGAGATCCGCCATGGTGTCAAAAGACCCCGGAACGCACCTCTCGCGCAAGTACGGCGACCGGGACGGGCACGTCAGCTCTCGTAGTTCTCCACCTCGTCGGCGGGCTGCTCCTGCGCCGAGTCGGGGTTGTAGCCGAACTCCGACTTCGCCCGCCGCCTGCGCAGCAGGTCCCAGCACTGGTCGAGGCGGATCTCCACTTCCTTGAGCCTGGCCTGCCGGTCCGCGTCGAGTCCGCCCTGCTGGACCGAGTAGTCGCGCAGGGCGCGCTCCTCCTCCACGAGTGCGCCGATGTCGTCGATGATCTGCTCGTCTTTCATGACTGCCACTTCCTGGTCAACCAACCGGCCGCCCCGCGTGGCCTCGCACCACGTCCCCACTCTGACTCCGCCGACTTCTCAGCGCACGTCGTGCAGTTCCAGGGTGACGAGCAGCGCTCTGTGGTCGGTGTGCGCCAGGTCGAGGAAGCGGGCGGAGCGCACCGAGAAGTCCTCGCTGACCAGCACGTGGTCGATCTGCACGCCGAACGGGCGGGGCAGGCCGGCGGGCCAGGACGGGGTACGGGAGGCGCCGGCGAGCCGGGCCGCGTCGCGCAGGCCGCCCGCCCGCAGGAGGTCACGGAAGGCTGCGTGGTCCTGCGTGGCGTTGAAGTCGCCCGCGACGAGGGACGGGCGGTCCGCGGCCGCAGCGGCACGGTCGCGCAACCGCGCCAGGTCCCCGCGCCAGTCGGCCACGGCGCCGGGGACGGGCGGCATCGGATGCGCGAGCTGGAGATCCACCCGCCGGCCCGCGACATCGGCGACGGCGCCCGGCATGCCGAGCACGGAGCGGACGCCGGGCGCGGGGGTCAGCGGGTACCGGCTGAGGATCGCCGAGCCCGCCGCGCCATCGGCCTCGACGACTCGGCGGTACGGGTAGTCGGCGCGGGAGACCTCGGACGCGAGCGCCTCGGCGCACGCGGCCGGGCACTCCTGGACGAAGACGAGACCGGGCCGCTCCCGGGCGAGGGCCGAGACCAGCGCGTCGGTGGCCCCGCCGAACTCGAGGTTCGCCGTGAGCACGTCGAGGCGGGCGACGACCGGCCCGGGCGGGTCCTCGGTCAGCCCGGTGTCGTACGGCCTGACGAACCAGCCGGTCAGGGCCAGCACCGCCACCGCCCACGCCGCGACCAGGCGGCGGCGGCCCGGCAGAGCCGACAGCAGCGCGACGCCGGCCGGGACCAGCAGCCACGGCAGGAAGGCGAGCAGCTGCGGCAGGGGCGTGACGGCGTCGGTGTCCGCGGCCCGGCAGGCGACGACAGCGGTCGGGACGACGAGCAGCAGCCCGGCGAACACCGCGCCCCCGCGCCGCCCGCGGCCGGGACGGGCGGTGTACGGCCCGGCCTCCGGATACGTGCCGTCCCTGGTCTCCTGGTCCACGCCGGCCTCCGAGCCGCGAGTCGTCGACTGCGCGCGGGCAGTCCGTCTGCCCTGAGGACGCCAGTCCGGCCGAGTCCGTTGCCGCTGTCCGGGGAGAACGGGGGTACTCGGCCGGCCTGACTTGCCGCCGGGGGCGCACGGGTGTGCCCTGTAGGGACGGGGGTCGGAGAGAAGGAGCTCTGCGCCATGGCCTCACAAGCAGCGATGCCGCGGCGGCGGCGTCGGCACCGGACGTCCGAACGCCCCCACCACGGCCGCCTCGGCCTGCTACTGCCCGCCCTGCTCGCCGTGACGGTCGGCATCTGGGCCGCGTCCATCCAGCGTTTCGAGAACGGCGGGATCGCCACGGGCGGTCAGTGGGTCCTCGGCGTGGTCTGCGCGGTGGCGGTCGGCGCGGTCGCCTTCGGTCTCGGCCGTATCCAGCACGCCCTGCCGCGCGAGCTGCGGGCGCTGGCGTACGGGGCGCTGACCGCGGTGATCATCGGGTTTCTGACCAGCCTGGCCGGCGGGAGCGTGCTCAGGGCGGCGGGCATCGGCGTCGCGGTCGGCCTGGGGCTCGGGCTCGTGACGTTCTACTACTACTACACCCATGAGTGAGAGCGGCCCGGCCCAGCACCTGTCCCTGCTCCAGGAGGGCTGAGTCCCCGGCCCGACGGGCCGGACGTTCTCCCGCGCGGCCGCCGGATCCGATCCGGCGGCCGTGCCTTGCCGTCTCGCGCCCCCTGCCCAGCATGTCCCTCCGGACCCACCGATGAATTCGCGCACCCGCACGAGTCCTGACTTCCGGACCCAAGGAACCGAAGGGCTGACGATGAGTACTGACCTGGCAATCGAGACCACCGGCCTGGTGAAGGTCTTCGGCGACAACCGCGCCGTGGACGGCGTCGATCTCCGCGTGCCGGCCGGCACGGTCTACGGAGTCCTCGGACCCAACGGCGCGGGCAAGACGACCACCGTGCGCATGCTGGCCACCCTGCTCAGGCCGGACGGCGGCGAGGCCCGCGTCTTCGGCAAGGACGTCCAGCGGGACGCCGACGCGGTCCGCAGCCGGGTCAGCCTCACCGGTCAGTACGCCTCCGTCGACGAGGACCTGACCGGCACCGAGAACCTGGTGCTCCTCGCCCGTCTGCTCGGCCACTCCACGTCCGCGGCGCGCGAGCGCGCCGCGCAGCTGCTGGAGGCCTTCGGCCTGCGCGAGGCGTCCGACAAGCAGGTGAAGAACTACTCGGGCGGCATGCGGCGCCGTATCGACATCGCCGCGTCCATCCTCAACACCCCGGACCTGCTGTTCCTGGACGAGCCGACCACCGGGCTCGACCCGCGCAGCCGCAACCAGGTCTGGGACATCGTGCGCGCGGTCGTCGCCCAGGGCACGACCGTGCTGCTGACGACCCAGTACCTGGACGAGGCCGACCGGCTCGCGTCCCGTATCGCCGTGATCGACCACGGCAAGGTGATCGCGGAGGGCACGAAGGGCGAGCTGAAGGCGTCCGTCGGGTCGGGGGCCGTCCATCTGCGGCTGCGCGAGGCCGAGCAGCGGCCCGCGGCCGAGCGGGTGCTGGCCGCCGCGCTCGGCGCCGAGGTCGTGCTCGACCCCGACCCGGTCGCCCTCACCGCCCGGGTCGACGGCAGCGGCAGCGACCGGGGAGCGGCGGAGCAGGCCGCGCACGCGCTGGCCGAGCTGGCCCGCAACGGCATCACCGTGGACAACTTCGCGCTGGGGCAGCCCAGCCTGGACGAGGTCTTCCTCGCCCTGACCGACAAGAAGGGGGAGGCGGCATGAGCACCGCGACCACCACCCAGGACTCCGGCGACATCGAACTCCAGGCGCCGAGGGCGGAGGCGCTCGCCGCCCTGCTCTCGGGGGAACGGCCGCCGCGACCGAGCGCCTGGTCGACGTCGCTGACATTCGGCTGGCGCGCCATGCTCAAGATCAAGCACGTGCCGGAGCAGCTGTTCGACGTGACCGCGTTCCCGATCATGATGGTGCTGATGTACACGTACCTCTTCGGCGGCGCGATCGCCGGCTCGGTCTCGGCGTACATCCAGTTCCTGCTGCCCGGCATCCTCACCATGAGCGTCGTGATGATCACGATGTACACGGGCGTCGCGGTCAACAACGACATCTCCAAGGGGGTCTTCGACCGCTTCCGTACGCTGCCGATCTGGCGGCCCGCCCCGATGGTCGGCTACCTCCTCGGCGACGTCGTGCGCTATCTGATCGCCTCTGTCGTCATGCTCGCCGTCGGCCTGGTCATCGGTTACCGCCCCGAGGGCGGACCGGTCGGCATCGTGCTCGGGGTCGTGCTGCTGATGGTCTTCTCGTTCTCGTTCTCCTGGATCTGGACGATGTTCGGCCTGCTGCTGCGCACAGAGAAGTCGGTGATGGGCGTCAGCATGATGGTCATCTTCCCGATGACGTTCCTGAGCAATGTGTTCGTCGACCCGGGGACCATGCCGGGCTGGCTCCAGGCGTTCGTCAACAACAGCCCGGTCACCCATGTGGCGACGGCCGTGCGCGAACTGATGGCGGGCAACTGGCCGGCGGCGGACATCGGCTGGTCCCTGGGCTGGTCCGCGGTGCTCGTGGTCGTGTTCGGCTCGGTGACGATGCGGCTCTACAACCGCAAGTAGAGCCGGGCCGCCCCGTGTCGCGGCCGCCCCGCCCGCGCGTCGCGGCCGGTGGGTACGAGGCGGGGGCGCCCAGGGGCGGCACCACCGAGCGCGCCCGGCGAAGCCGTCAGGCTGTTTCCGCCTCGCCCCGCACCACCACGACCGGGCAGGGGGCGTGCTGGGTGAGGTGGAGCCCCACCGAGCCCAGCAGTGCCGCCTTGAACCCGCTGTACCCGCGGTCCCCGACGACCAGCAGCGTCGCCCCCTGGGCACGGTCCATCAGGGCCTGCGCCGGGTTGCCGATCATGACCTTGCGGGTGATCGAGGCCGCGGCCTCGGCACCCACGGTCTGCTCCAGTGTGTCGTCGAGGATCCTGCCCGCCATCCCCTCGGGGTCGAAGTCCGCGGGCAGGGCGGGCACCATGGCCGCCCAGCCCGCCGCCGGGTACTCCCAGCTGATGACGGCTTCCAGGGCCTCGCCGGTGAGCCCGGCCTGCCGCACGGCCCAGCGCAGTGCCCGGACGGACGGCTCGGAGCCGTCCACCCCCACGACGATCCTGCCGGTCTTCGCCATTCCGCCACCTCCGTGGTTCATGAGCTCGAACTCGGTTCAAGCCTACGGATAAGTGGCCTAGGAACCCAGAACTAGGCAAACAGGTCGGCGGTGGCAGCCGCCTCCGGCGCGCCCTGAGCCGGGACGCCGGCCGTCGGGACCAGCGTGCGGGCCAGCTCGCGCCCCGCCCGCGCGATGCGGTCCGGCAGGGTGGCGGTGAGCGCGTCGCCCGTGCCGCCCCAGTCCTCCGACGCCGCGTACACGGCGGTCGGCACGACCGCGGCCCGCAGGTAGGCGAACAGCGGCCGCAGCGCGTGGTCCAGCACCAGCGAGTGCCGGGCCGTCCCGCCGGTCGCCGCGATCAGGACGGGTGTGCCGGCGAGGGCGTCGGGCTCGACCAGGTCGAAGAAGGACTTGAACAGGCCGCTGTAGGAGGCCGTGAACACCGGCGTGACCGCGATCAGCGCGTCCGCCCCCGTCACCGCCTCGATCGCCTCCTCGAGCGCGGGCGCGGGGAAGCCCGTCACGAAGTGGTGGGCGATCGGCACGGCCAGGTCGCGCAGCTCCACGACGCGAACCTCCACCGGGCGTCCGGCGCCCGCGAGTTCGCGGCGTACGGCCTCGGTGAGCCGGTCGGCGAGCAGCCGCGTGGACGACGGGACGCTCAGCCCCGCGGCGACGACCACGAGGCGCAGCGGCTCGGCGGTGTGCGTCATGACGACTCCTTCGTGTCCTGGATGCCATGGGTGTCCTGGGTGTCGCGCGCGGCGACGGCGGGGTGCAGCGGCGCCGTCTCGGGCACGGTGTCCGGCCGCAGGCGGGCGAACTCCTTGCGCAGCACGGGCACGACCTCCTCGCCGAGGATGTCGAGCTGCTCCAGCACCGTCTTCAGCGGAAGTCCGGCGTGGTCCATGAGGAACAGCTGGCGCTGGTAGTCGCCGACGGCGTCGCGGAAGCCGAGCGTGCGCTCGATCACCTGCTGCGGGGAGCCGACGGTCAGCGGAGTCTGCTCGGTGAAGTCCTCCAGGGAGGGGCCGTGGCCGTAGACCGGCGCGTTGTCGAAGTACGGGCGGAACTCCTTCACGGCGTCCTGCGAGTTCCCGCGCATGAACACCTGGCCGCCGAGTCCGACGATCGCCTGCTCGGGCGTGCCGTGTCCGTAGTGCGCGTAGCGCTCGCGGTAGAGCGCGACCATCTTCCGGGTGTGGGACATGGGCCAGAAGATGTTGTTGTGGAAGAAGCCGTCGCCGTAGTACGCGGCCTGCTCGGCGATCTCGGGGGAGCGGATCGAGCCGTGCCAGACGAACGGCGGGACGCCGTCCAGCGGGCGCGGGGTGGCGGTGAAGCCCTGGAGCGGAGTGCGGAACTTCCCCTCCCAGTCGACCACGTCCTCCCTCCACAGCCTGTGGAGAAGCGCGTAGTTCTCGATGGCGAGCGGGATGCCCTGCCGGATGTCCTGCCCGAACCACGGATAGACCGGGCCGGTGTTGCCGCGGCCCATCATGAGGTCGACGCGCCCGTCGGCGATGTGCTGGAGGTAGGCGTAGTCCTCGGCGATCTTCACCGGGTCGTTGGTGGTGATCAGGGTGGTCGAGGTCGACAGGGTCAGCCGGTCGGTCCGGGCCGCGAGGTGCCCGAGGAGGGTGGTGGGGGACGACGGCACGAAGGGCGGGTTGTGGTGCTCGCCCGTCGCGAAGACGTCCAGGCCGACCTCCTCCGCCTTCTCGGCGATGGCGATCGTGGCCTTGATCCGCTCGTGCTCGCTCGGCGTACGGCCAGTGGTCGGGTCGGTCGTGACGTCCCCGACCGTGAAGATGCCGAACTGCATGGAGGTCACCTCTCGGGCTAGTGGTTGAATCTTGAACTATACCCGTGAACGACGCCCCTCCGGTCGGTATTCCGCGGCGCCCGGCCCGCGCCCGTACCCTGGTCCCCGGCCCCGCCCGGGGCCGCGACCGCGAGGGCCGGAGGCCGGCATGGGTGGACACGAGAGCGAGGAGTGGAAGGAGCGCGGCGTGGCGCTGCGCGTCTTCGTGTACGTGTTCGCGACCCACCTCTTCGCGGGTTTCGTATGGCTCCTCTTCTACGTGGGCGACCACGCCCAGAAGTGATCTCGGCGCCGGCCCGGCCGCGAGGCGCCCGCGCCGGTCAGCCGGTGCCGGTCACCCGGTGCCGGCCGCGCCGGGGAAGAGCTGGCGGAAGGCGTCCGCGGACTCGGTGCCGGACCGCCCGAACGGCGCGTCGAAGTCCCACACCAGGAACAGCAGGAACGCGATCAGCGCGCTGAAAAGACCGGCGAGCAGCAGTTCCCGGAAGGAGCGGCCGATCTGCATCGTGAAGATCAGCCCGATGGTGACGACCGCCCCGCTGATCAGGCCGAACCACACGATGCCCGGCAGTGTCTCCTCGGCGCCCGAGGCCCGGGCGTTGCGCGCGTCCTCGGCAGCGGCCACCTGGTCGAGCATCGGCTGGTACGCCTGCGCCTCCAACTCGTTCACCGGCTCGCGCTCGGCGACCCCGGTGCGCACGGTGGCCAGCAGCTCCGTCCCGCGCGGCGACAGCTCCTCGTGGTCGATCATCCGCGGCCACTCCTCCTCGACCACCTCCGCGACATAGGCGTCGACGTTCGTCCGCAGCTGCTCCCGGAAGTCGGCCGGGTACACCTGGGCGCGCTGGGTGACCTCGTACAGCGCCTGCGCCTCGGCGCGTACGGCATCCTGGGCGGCCCCGCGGGCCTCCCAGACGCCGGCGATGGCGAGGCCGAGCACGATCGCGTACACGACGCCGACCATCATCACCATGTACTCGAGGACGTCGGGCGTCTCCGGCGCCTCCGCGGCCTCCAGGCCGTCCGCCGCGTCGCGCGTCCTGCGCTGGCTGAGGAGCGTGACGACGAGGACGACGGCGCAGGCGGCCGCCATCACGGTGGCGAGGACCAGCCATTCGGACATGGGGATCTCCGGGGTGTCGTGAGGGCGTGCGGGACGAGGCGGGTCAGGAGCGGCCGCGCCGAGCGGCGGAACCGGAACGGGGACGCAGCATGGCCGCGGCGAGCACGGCCGGGGTCGTGGTCACGAGCATCAGGACCGTGAGGGGGGTGCCGTCGGCCTTGGGGCGCTGTGCGGCGGGCCGGTAGGTACGGATGGCGACCGCCTGGGGCGGCGGTGCGGCGACGGGCGATTCCGCAGCGGGCGGCGGCTCGTTCGGAGGCGGGGGTGGGGCCGGCGGTGCCGGACGCGCGGGGGGCGGTGACGGCAGCTCCTCCGCAGGCGCCGGCGCAGGCGGAGGCGCGGGCGTGGCCGGAGATGGAGGCGCAGGCGTGGCCGGGGGCGCGGGCGGTTCGGGGGAAGGCGGCTTCGGTGCAGGGGGTGCCGGCCGAGCGGGCGGCTTCGGCGCGGGGGGCCGCGGCGGGGGCGGCTTCGGCGCCGGGTGCGGCGGTACGGGAACGGGGGGCTTCGGCGCCGGGCAGTGGCCGACGCCGATCGTCACGCCGAGAGGTGATCCTGCCGGGCCCGGCAGGGACACGGACACCGACAGGGCCGGCTGCGGCTCCGCCGCCTCCCGTGCCGGTGCGGATGCCGACACCGCGGCCCGCCCGCGTCCGTCCGGGTCCTCGGCCGCGGAGGTGCCGATGCCCGCCCCCTGCGTGCCGAGAACCGCGACGATCCCCAGTGCGCTCACCTGCTGCCAACCCGCCACGGCCGCCACGGTAGAGGTCCGGAACGGGGTTGTATGCCCAAGATCACCCGTATGGCTGATGAAAGCACTTTTTCGACCGCGTGGACGACCGCATTCGGACGAGCGTGATCGAGCTCATTTTGCACTTTGTTGCAAAAGGGTCCGGGGGTCGCTAGAACTGGGAAGCGACGAGCCCGCGCGAGGAGGCGCCCCGATGAGTACGAGCACTGCCCGGCCGACCCCGTACCCGCATCTGCTGAGCCCGCTCGACCTCGGGTTCACGACGCTGCCCAACCGGGTGCTGATGGGGTCCATGCATGTCGGCCTCGAAGAGGCCGAGAACGGCTTCGCGCGCATGGCCGCCTTCTACGCCGAGCGCGCCCGCGGCGGCGTCGGCCTGATCGTCACCGGCGGCATCGCCCCCAACGACCGCGGCCGCCCGTACGAGGGCGGCGCCAAGCTCACCACCGAGGACGAGGCCAACCGCCACCGGGTCGTCACCGATGCCGTGCACGCCGAGGGCGGCCGGATCGCCATGCAGATCCTGCACTTCGGCCGGTACGCCTACCACCAGGACCTCGTCGCCCCGAGCGCGATCCAGGCCCCGATCAGCCCGTTCGTCCCGCACGCGCTCACCGATGCCGAGATCGAGGAGACGATCGAGGACTTCGTCCGCGCCGCCGTCCTCGCGCGCTCCGCCGGATACGACGGCGTCGAGATCATGGGCTCCGAGGGCTACTTCATCAACGAGTTCATCGCGAGCGCCACCAACCACCGCACCGACCGCTGGGGCGGCTCGTACGAGAACCGCATCCGGCTGCCCCTGGAGATCGTCCGCCGCACCCGCGAGGCGGTCGGCCCCGACTTCATCCTGATCTACCGGCTCTCCATGCTCGACCTGGTGCCCGGCGGCTCCTCGCTCGACGAGGTGATCACGCTCGCGAAGGCCGTCGAGGCGGCCGGCGCCACGATCATCAACACCGGCATCGGCTGGCACGAGGCCCGTATCCCCACCATCGCCACGTCCGTGCCGCGCGGCGCCTACACCTGGGTCACCAAGAAGCTGATGGGCGCGGTGTCCGTCCCGCTGGTGACCAGCAACCGGATCAACACCCCCGAGGTCGCCGAGCAGTTGCTGGCCGACGGGCGCGCGGACATGGTCTCGATGGCCCGGCCGTTCCTCGCCGACCCCGCGTTCGTGGCCAAGGCGCAGGCCGGCCGGCCCGAGAGCATCAACACCTGCATCGGCTGCAACCAGGCGTGCCTCGACCACACCTTCAGCCTGAAGATCACCTCCTGCCTGGTCAATCCGCGTGCCTGCCACGAGACCGAGCTCGTCCTCGCCCCCACCCGGCGGGCCAAGCGCGTCGCCGTCGTCGGAGCCGGACCCGCGGGCCTGGCCTGTGCCGTCTCCGCCGCCGAACGCGGCCACGCCGTCACCCTGTTCGACGCGGCCGACGAGGTCGGCGGCCAGCTGAACATCGCCAAGCGCGTGCCCGGCAAGGAGGAGTTCGACGAGACCCTGCGCTACTTCCGTACGCAGCTCGTCGAGCGCGGTGTCGAGGTGCGCCTCGGCACCCGGGTCTCGGCCGCAGACCTGCCGGCGGACACCTTCGACGAGGTCGTCGTCGCCACGGGCGTGACCCCGCGCACGCCTCAGATCCCGGGCGTCGACCACGCGAGCGTCGTCAGCTACCTCGACGTGCTGCGCGACGGCGCGCCGGTCGGCGAGCGCGTGGCGGTCGTCGGCGCCGGCGGCATCGGCTTCGACGTGGCCGAGTACCTCACCGACGGCGGCGAGGGCGCGAGCCTGGACCCGGAGACGTACTTCCGTCAGTGGGGCGTCGACACGGCCTACGCCGCTCCCGGCGGCCTCACCGCGCCGAAGCGCCCCGCGCCGCCGCGAGCCGTGCACCTGCTCCAGCGCAAGACGAGCAAGGTCGGCGCCGGGCTCGGCAAGACGACCGGCTGGATCCACCGCACGGAACTCAAGCACCGCGGCGTGACGATGACGGCCGGCGTGACCTACGACCGGATCGACGACGAGGGCCTGCACATCACCGTCGACGGCACCTCCTCGGTGCTGCCGGTCGACACGGTGGTGCTGTGCACCGGCCAGGAGCCGCAGCGTTCGCTGTACGAGGAGCTGAGCGCGGCCGGCCGTACGGTCCACCTCATCGGCGGCGCGGACGTGGCCGCCGAGCTGGACGCGAAGCGCGCCATCGACCAGGGCACGCGGCTCGCTGCCGCCCTGTGACCATGCCTTCCCGTCGTGGGCCCGGGACGGCCGGCGACCTGCCATGACCCGCTCCGCGGCCGGGCGGTGACGCACTCGCGTCCCGCCCGGCAGCCGCAGCGTGCCCGTGCCCACAGCGCTGTCACAGGGGTGGCATACGATGCGGCCGACATTCATAAGACTTTCATAAGAGGATGTACGCGTCATGGCAGTCCGCACCCCTTCCCGTCTTCTGCGCGGCATCTCCGCCGTCGTCGCCCTGCTCGCGGTCGGCGCCGTGGGCTGCTCGGATGTCGTCGAGAGCGCCAAGGACGGCGCGGAGAAGGTGGCCCGCCAGCGCTCGGTCTTCCAGCTGAACATCGGGGACTGCTACAACCCGAACACCAAGGCGGCCGAGGGCGAGACGCTCAGCATCGAGATGGTGCCGTGCGGCGAGGCGCACCAGGGGCAGGTCGTCGGCGAGTTCACGCTCGACGACGCGAAGACGTTCCCCGGCAACGAGGCGATCTGGGCGACCGCCGACGAGCGCTGCCCGGCCGAGGCGGCGAAGTTCGCCCCCGACACCTGGGCGCTGCCCGAGGGCGTCGAGATCTTCTACTACACGCCGACCAAGGAGAGCTGGTCGACCGGCGACCGCGCCGTGAGCTGCTCCTACACCAAGGAGAAGGGCACGATCACCGGCTCGCTGAAGAGCGGCGCGGACAAGCCCGAGCAGACCGCCTACCTCAAGGGCGCGAACGCCGTCTACGACGCGCTGTGGGCGAACCAGCCCGAGGCGGACAACGTCGAGGATGACCTCGACGGCTACAAGGCGCAGGCCAAGGCCGTCGCCGCCGCCCTCGAAGCGCACGTCAAGGGCCTGCAGGGCATCCAGGGCGAGGAGACCGGCAAGCTCCGCGCGCAGCTGGAGAAGACCGCCGGGCACTGGAAGAAGGCCGCGAACGCCGCCGACTCCGACGCGTTCTACGTCTCCTACGACCCGGCCTTCACCGGCCTCGACCCGAACAAGACGGTCGCGGCCCGCAAGGAACTGGGCCTGACCACCACCGTCCCGGCCGACGAGGCCGAGGTCTGGGCGGGCTGACGCCCCGCGGGGCGGTCCCGCCGCCCGGCCCCCGGCGGGCCGGGTGGGCGGGACCCCCACGACGGTGCGAGTCCTAAGCTGCGGCCATGTCCCTGCCCCACGCGATCCTCACGGCCCTGCTCGAAAAGCCCTCGTCGGGCCTGGAGCTGACGCGCCGTTTCGACCGGTCGATCGGCTACTTCTGGTCGGCGACCCACCAGCAGATCTACCGCGAGCTGGGAAAACTGGAGCAGGCCGGCCACATCAGGGCCCTGCCGTCGGCGCAGCCGACCCGCGGGCAGAAGAAGGAGTACGAGGTCCTGCCCGCGGGCCGCGAGGAACTGGCCGCCTGGACGGCCCGCTCCGAGGACCCCAAGTCCGTACGCGACCCGCTGCTGCTGCGCCTGCGCGCGGCGGCGGTGGTCGGCGGCGCGGGCATGGAGGACGAACTGGTCCGCCACCTGGAACTGCACCGCGCCCAGTTGGCCGACTACGAGCGGATCGAGGCGCGCGACTTCCCGCCGGAACGCCGCATCACCCAGGAGGACCGGCTGCGCCATGTCGTCCTGCGGGCGGGCATCGAGCTGGAGACGTTCTGGACGAAGTGGCTGACGGACACGCTGACGGAACTCGCGCCGGAGCGCGGTCGCCCGACGTCCTGACGCGTCTCCGACGCGTGGTGGCCGGTGTCCTGACGCGCCCGGAGCGCGCGCGGCCGACTTCCTGACGGCCTCCCGGCGCGGGGCCGGTTCCCGACGCGTCCCCGACCCGGTCGGACGCGGCCTGACGTCCCCGACGCGCGTGCGGGCGGCGTCCCGACGCGCCCCGACCCGGTCGGACGCGTCCCGGATGCGGGGGCGCGCGTCGCGTGAGAGCGTCGCCGCGTGGCTGACTCACTGATCGCCGCCTGCTGTGCGGCAGCGCTCGTCCTGCTCGTGAGGTCCGTCCTCGGACTGCGCCGGGCCGGCGGCGGCACGGACCCCTCCGCCGAGGCCCACTCGGTGACCCTCGCGCTCTACGGCGGCGCGGTCGCGCTCGTGACGCTGGGGCTGTTCATCGCCCTGACCTGAGCGCGGGCGCGGCTCACAGCCAGCCGTTGCGGCGGAAGCTGCGGTGGATGAGCACGCAGGCGGTCGTCATCACGGCCAGGACGAGCGGATAGCCGTAGGTCCAGCGCAGTTCCGGCATGTGCGTGAAGTTCATGCCGTACACCCCGCAGACCATCGTGGGCACGGCGACGATCGCCGCCCATGCCGTGATCTTGCGCATGTCCTCGTTCTGGGCGACGGTCACCTGGGCGAGATGCGCCTGGAGGATCGAGTCGAGCAGTCCGTCGAAGGCGTTGATCTGCTCGCACGTGCGGGCCAGGTGGTCGGCGACGTCGCGGAAGTACGGCTGGATGTCCTCGCCGATCGGCGGCAGGGGGCTGGTGGCCAGCACCCGCAGGGGCCGCTCCAGCGGTGTCACGGCCCGCTTGAGCTCCAGGAGCTCGCGCTTGAGCTGGTAGATCCGCCCGGCGTCCCCGCGGCCGGCGTGCTGGCTGAAGACGGCGGTCTCGACGGCGTCCACATCGTTCTGGAGCGCGTCGGCCGCGGCCAGGTAGTCGTCCACGACGTGGTCGGCTATCGCGTGCAGGACGGCGGCCGGGCCCTTCGCCAACTGCTCGGGCGCGGCCTCCAGTTCCTCCCGCAGCGGGCCCAGCGAACCGTGCCGCCCGTGCCGGACCGTGATGACGAAGTCGGTGCCGGCGAAGACCGCGAGTTCGCCGGTGTCCACGACCTCGCTGGTGGCGGTCAGTTCCTCGTGCTCGACGTAGCGGCAGGTCTTGAACACGGCGAACAGCGTCCCGGGCCCGTCGGGGTCGTCGTAGCGCTGCACCTTGGGGCGCTGATGCGCCCGGACCGCGTCGTCGACGGCGAGCGGGTGGAGCCGGAACAGCTCGGCGAGGGAGGCGAGTTCGGCCTCGTCGGGCTCGTGCAGGCCGATCCACACGAAACCGCGCCCGGTCTTGCGCGCCTCGCGCAGTGCCTCGTCGGCCGTGGAGGGGCCGGGCCGGCGTTCCCCGTCCTCGTACAGCACGCAATTGACCACCGCGCTGCCGAGCGGCGAGCGTGCGGGGTGGCTGAGGTCGACGGTGCGGCGGTAGGCGCGGTGTACGACGCGGCGCAGGCTGCGGATCATCGGCACGGCGGGGCCCCTTCGAGCGGCGGAGGGTCAGTGTGCCATTCGTGGTGCGGGGAGCCCGTTCGGGGCCTCTTCGATGAGTTCATGACATGCATGCGCGGGCATCACCCCGAGGACGCCGTGCCGTCACGGCCCGCCCGCAGGCTCACGGCGGATCACCGTGTCCCCGGCATCGAGGAGCCCACGTGAACGCTCGTGCAGCCGTGCTCGTCACCGCTCTGACGGCGCTCGCCGCCGTCGCCACCGCGCCGGCCTCGGCGACCTCCGGCGCCCTGTTGCCCGCCGTGACGCCGCGCGCCGAGACCCCCACGCTCCACGACGACGAGGCGGGCGGCAACGCCGACGCCGACGACCCCGCGATCTGGCGCAACGCGGCGGATCCCGGGCGCAGTCTGGTCATCGCCACCGCCAAGGAGGGCGGACTGCGCGTCTACGACCTCGCGGCCCGGCCGGTCCAGTCGGTGCCCGCACCGCCGCCCGCCGCCGAGGGCGACGCCCCCGGCCGCTTCAACAACGTCGATCTCGTCCACGGCCTGCGGCTGCCGTCGGGCCGGGCCGACGTCGCGGTGACCAGCGACCGCGGCCACGACCGCCTGCGCGTCCACCGCATCGACCGCGACCGGCCCGGCGGTCCGCTCACGGACGTCACCGATCCGGCGGCGCCGCCGGTGTTCTCCGCGGACCAGGACGAGATCAACGACCAGCGCACCGCGTACGGCCTGGCCACCTGGACCGACCCGGCGACGGGCCGCTCATACGCCCTGGTCAGCCGTCGCGAGCGCACCACAGTCGCGCTGCTGGAGCTGACCCCGACGCCCGCCGGCACGGTCACCTACCGCACCGTCCGCACCCTGGACCTGCCCTCCGCCTTCCGGCTCCCGGACGGCACGTCCTGGACGCCGTGCGCCGAGCCGGGCGCACTCCCCCAGGTCGAGGGCATGGTGGTCGACCCGGCGAACGGAATGCTCTACGCCGGTCAGGAGGACGTCGGCGTCTGGCGGCTGCGCGCCGATCTGACGGGCACGCCCGAACTGGTCGACAAGGTCCGCGAATACGGCGTGCCGGCCACGTACGACGAGCCGTCGGACGAGTGCGTCGCCGGACCCGACCCGGGCTACGGCGGCTCTCGCCTGGCCGCGGACGTGGAGGGGCTGACGCTGCTCACCGAGTCCGACGGCGACGGATACGTCCTCGCCTCCAGCCAGGGCGACAACACCTTCGCCGCGTACGACCGCGAGGTCGGGGACGACAACGAGTACGAGGGCGGCTTCCGGGTCACCGCGGCGTCCGCGACGCTCGACGGGTCCGAGGAGTGCGACGGCGCTGCGGTGCTGAACGCCCCGCTGGGCCACCGATATCCGAACGGCCTGCTGGTGGTCCAGGACGGCGACGAGACCCCGGCGGACGGCGACCGCGCCGGAACGGACTTCACGTTCGTCGACCTGGGCGACGTGCGGGACGCGCTCGACGACTGAGTGCGGACGTCCCCGTAGGACGGTCCGGGCCGGACGGTGCCGTGGCTGCGACCACCGTCCGGCCCGGAGGTTCAGGGCCGGAGCACGTGCTCCCGTGCCGGGCCGTGCCCGTGCTCGCGGAGGTGCGTGTGCTCGTGGGCGTGCCCCTGCTCGTGGGAGTGCGCATGCTCCGGGGCGTGCTCCTGCGCCGCGACGCCGTGCTCGTGCTCGTGCTCGCAGGCGTCGGCGATGCCGTACGTGTCCCATGCCGGGAACGGGTCGTCGTGGGGCACGGGTTCGCCGTCCGCCATCAGGCACGCCTCCAGCGCGGCACGGAGCGCGTCGGCGCGCAGGCCGGTGCCGATGAAGACCAGTTCCTGGTCCTGTGTGCTGCCGGCGTCGCGCACGCCCGACGGCTCGAAGCGGGCCACGGAGCCGGCCTGCGACCACAGGCCCGTCACGGCGGGCCGGCTCGCCAGCCGGAAGAACCCCTTGGAGCGCAGGACCTGCCCGTACGTCCCGCTGTCGAGTCCCTCGGTGACGAACTCCCACAGGCGCCCCGGGTGGAAGGGCCGTGCGGCGCGGAAGACGGTGGAGGAGATGCCGTACTCCTCGGTCTCCGGGACGTGGTCGCCGTTGAGCTCCATGACCCAGCCCGGTGCCTGCTGGGCGCGCTCCAGGTCGAACAGCCCCGTGCCCAGCACCTCGCCGACGGCGACTCGGCCGTGGCGGGCGGGGACGATGCGCGCGACGGGATTGAGGCGGCTGAGCGCGGCCCGCAGCCGTGCGGCGTCGTCGGCGTCCACGAGGTCGAGCTTGTTGAGCACGATGACGTCGGCGAACTCGATCTGGTCCATCAGCAGGTCGCTGACGGTGCGTTCGTCGTCCTCGTACTGGTCGAGACCGCGCTCGGCGAGCCCGTCCCCGCCCGCCAGCTCGGGCAGGAAGTTGGCGGCGTCGACGACCGTGACCATGGTGTCCAGTCGGGCGACGTCACCGAGGGTCGCGCCGTCGTCGCGGGGGAAGGCGAACGTCGCGGCGACGGGCATCGGCTCGGAGATGCCGCTGGACTCGATCAGCAGGTGGTCGAAGCGGCCCTCGCGGGCCAGCCGGTCGACCTCCTCCAGCAGGTCGTCCCGCAGGGTGCAGCAGATGCACCCGTTGGTCATCTCGACCAGGCGCTCCTCGGTCCGCGACAGCGCGGCCTCGCCGCCGCGCACGAGCGCCGCGTCGATGTTGATCTCGCTCATGTCGTTGACGATGACCGCGACGCGCAGGCCCTCGCGATTGCCGAGGACATGGTTGAGCAGGGTGGTCTTGCCCGCCCCGAGGAAGCCCGACAGGACGGTCACGGGCAGTCGGCCGGTCACGCCGGTCAGCCCTCGGGGTGCAGCAGGCCGCGCTCGTAGGCCTTCACCAGCCGCTGCGGCACCAGGTAGGTGGAACCGTCGACGGTGACCGGCACGAGCTGGGCCGTCGTCGCCTTCCACTGGGAGCGGCGGTGGCGGGTGTTGCTGCGGGACATCTTCCGCTTGGGAACGGCCATGGGAAACCTCCAGGTGAGCGACCGCCCCAGACCCTAGCTGAAAATGGTTCCCAATATCAATTGCGCTCTTCGTGGTGCTGTCGCCGGGGGCGCCTTCGTCGCCCGGCGCGGGCGTCAGGCGGCGGCGGCCGTCGTCAGCAGGCGCCCCATCGCGGCGAGCACGGACGGCTCGACCCGGTAGTAGACCCAGGTGCCGCGCCGCTCGGAGGTCAGCAGCCCGGCCTCCTTGAGCTTCTTCAGGTGGTGGGAGACCGTCGGCTGCGAGACGCCGACGTCGGAGATGTCGCACACGCACGCCTCGCCGCCCTCGTGGGAGGCGACCGCCGAGAACAGCCGCAGGCGCACGGGGTCGCCGAGCGCCTTGAACATCTTCGCGGTGCGCTCCGCCTCCTCCGCGTTCAGCGGGCGCTCGGTCAGTGGCGGGCAGCACGGCACAACGGGCGCGGACTCCGGTTCCAGCAGTGGCAGCACCTGCGTATTCGACATATGTCTATGTTGACACACGTCGAAGCAGCTCGGGGCTCCGAGGGCAACAGTTCGATGAATGTCTATGTTGACAGACGTCGATGCAGGTGTGATGCTGGCCGCAGAACGCATCGACAAACATCGAAACAACGAGGAGTGGACCGATGAACGCGCCTGCTACCACCGAGCTGCCCGTCGCCGTCGTCGGAGCCGGGCCCGTCGGCCTCGCCGCCGCGGCCCACCTGATCGAGCAGGGCATCGAACCGCTGGTCCTGGAGGCGGGCCCGGTCGCGGGCACCGCCGTGCGGGAGTGGGCGCACGTGCGGCTGTTCTCCCCCTGGGCCGAGGTCGTCGACCCCGCGGCCGAGAAGCTCCTGGCCCCGACCGGCTGGGTCAGGCCCGACGACGCCGCCTACCCGACGGGCGGCGACTGGGCCGAGCAGTACCTCCAGCCGCTCGCCGACGTCCTCGGCGACAGGGTCCGCTACGGGACCACCGTCACCGGCGTCGCCCGCGCGGGCCGCGACCGCGTCGTCGACTCCGGCCGGGACGAGCAGCCCTTCACCGTGCACGTCACCACTGCGGACGGCGGTGAGGAGCGGATCACCGTCCGCGCCGTCGTCGACGCCTCCGGCACCTGGACCACTCCGGGCCCCCTCGGCGGCAACGGTCTGCCCGCGCTCGGGGAAAGGACGGCGGCCGACCGGATCTCCTACCGGGTCCCGGACCTCAAGGACCGGGCCGTGCGGGCCCGTTACGCCGGCAGGCGCACCGCCGTCGTCGGCTCCGGCGCCTCCGCGTTCACGGCCCTGGCCACCCTCGCCGACCTGGCGAAGGAGGAGGCGGGGACGCACGCGGTGTGGGTGCTGCGCCGGGGCATCAGCGGGTCCACCTTCGGCGGCGGCGAGGCCGACCAGCTCCCCGCCCGAGGCGCGCTGGGCCTTGCCGCCAAGGCGGCGGTCGACGCCGGGTACGCCTCCGCCGTCACCGGTTTCCGCACCGCGGCCGTCGAACGCGACGGCGACGGGCGCCTCGTGCTGGTCTCCGAGGACGGCGGCCGCACCGAGCCGGTCGACGAGGTCGTCGTCCTCACCGGCTTCCGCCCCGACCTCTCCTTCCACTCCGAGCTCCGCCTCGGCCTCGACGAGCGTCTCCAGGCCCCCGTCGAACTGGCGCCGCTCATCGACCCCAACGTCCACTCCTGCGGCACCGTGTACCCCCACGGCGTGCGCGAGCTCTCCCACCCCGAGCAGGGCGTCTTCCTGGTGGGCATGAAGTCCTACGGACGCGCTCCGACGTTCCTGGCCATGACCGGCTACGAGCAGACCCGTTCGATCGCCGCCGCACTCGCCGGGGACACGGAGGCGGCCGAGCGTGTCGAGCTGACCCTCCCGGAGACCGGTGTGTGCGGTGGCGCGGGGCTGTTCGACGAGCCCGAGGCGGCCGAGGCGTCGGGTGGCTGCTGCGGCGCCCCCGCCACGCTCCAGATCGGCGCCACGGCCCCGGGGACCGCCTCCACCTCCGGCGGCTGCTGACCCCCGTGAGCGGAATCCGCCGGCGCGGGGGCCCCCCCCCCCCCCGGGGCCCCCCCCCGGCCCCCGCCCCCCCCCCCCCCCCGGGGGCCCCCCCCCCCCCCCCCCGGGGGGGGCCCGAAAAACCCCTCCCCCCCCCCCGCCCCCCCCCC